>NZ_JCAQAV010000004.1:0-315687 GCF_059617925.1 Janthinobacterium sp. JF4
ACGTTATTGAAAGCAACGCTGGGAGCGTTCCCACATCTGACGGTGACATAGCCTTTTTTTATGCCTGGAGATGCTGTTAGGCCTGCGTATCGATGATGCTGCCCAGGGTCGACGCGCTTGACTTGGCCGGACTCGTTGCCGTATCGGCGCTACTGGCCGGCTGAGACTCTTGCTGCGCCGCCTTCTGCGCGGCGGCCGCCTGTAACTGGGCAATTTGCGCCTGCAAGGCCTGGATTTGCTGCGCCAGCTGCTGCTGCAGCTTTTGCGACGCCTCCGTCTGCTCACCCTTCTGCGATTCCGTCAACTGCTTTTGCGCCGCCGTGATCTGCTTTTGCAGCGCCGCGATCTGCGCACCGCTGCCTGCACTGGCGCTACTGGCCGCGCTGACTGCGCCGCCTGAACCGATTGCCGCTACCATACTGCCTCCTCAGTGTTTCGATACCAAGGTTAACGGCAGGCATGGGGGCGGATGTAGGGCGGCAGGTGTAAAGGCAGGTAAAGACGGCTGGCGCCGCGCCCTTCACGACAATCAGGTCTTCGGCAATGTCACGCCGACCTGGCCCTGGTATTTGCCGCCGCGGTCCTTGTACGAGGTTTCGCACACTTCATCGGACTCGAAGAACAGCACTTGCGCCACGCCTTCGTTGGCGTAGATTTTCGCCGGCAACGGTGTCGTATTCGAAAACTCCAGGGTCACAAAGCCTTCCCATTCCGGTTCGAACGGGGTGACGTTGACGATGATGCCGCAGCGCGCATACGTGCTCTTGCCCAGACAAATCGTCAGCACATTGCGGGGAATGCGGAAATACTCGACCGTACGGGCCAGCGCGAACGAATTCGGCGGGATGATGCAATAGCCCTTGCCCGACACGTCGACGAAGTTATTCGCGTCAAAATCTTTCGGGTCGACGATGGTGGTGTTGATGTTGGTAAACAACTTGAACTCGTCGGCGCAGCGGATGTCATAGCCATAGCTGGAGGTACCGTAGGAGACGATGCGGTTGCCGTCGCGTTCCTTGACCTGGCCCGGTTCGAACGGCTCGATCATGCCCGTTGTTTCCGCCATGCGGCGTATCCATTTATCGCTTTTAATCGTCATCGCAGGGGTATCTTTCTAGAATATCAGAATGGCTGGAGCCGCACGTCTGCTGCAGGCGCGGCCCGGATGGCAGGATTTTACGCGAAAATCCGCCACTGTTGGCCCTGGCAAGATGAAAATCGTTGGCGTCAGGCTACTGTTTCGTCAGCAAGGAAGTGATCATCTCGCGCACCACTTGCGCCGTCAGTTCCGGGTTTTCCATGGGAAACAGATGCCCGCCCGGCACCTGGCGGAAAAACTTGCCGACCAGCTTGCGCGTGGCCTTCAACCCTGCCTGGCGGCATTCCACCGATTCCGTGCCGCCGATAAAGCCGATGGGAACGGGAAAGCCATCCTTGACGAGGCCGCCGATATGATGCGGCAGGCTGCGGTAGACCTGCGTTTCCACTTCGCGCGTAAAGCGCAGCTGCACCCCGTCCGGATGGGGAACCAGGCCGCTGTCTATATAGTCGCGCAACACGTGCGGGGCCCAGATGGCGAACATGTCCTTGGCCGCGAAGTGTTCATAGGCAGCCTGCGCGTCGGGCCACAGCTTGCGCCGCCGGGCGGAAAAACGCGATGGCGAGAACCGTTCGCCCAGCGCCGTATTGCGCGCCAGGCGCACCAGCAAGGCGCGCCAGCCGGCCACCACGGGCGAATCGAGCAAGACCACGCAGCGCACGAGATCGGGACGCTGCTTGGCCACCATCACGCTGAGCATGCCGCCGAGCGAATGGCCGACGAGGATCACGGGCGCGTTGTAGCGGCGCTCGAGGTCGTCTATGTACTCGCGCACCAGCTCGGGCCAGCCCGTGCTGACGGGATAATCCGGGTCGTGCGCATGCATGTCGAGCGCCTGCACGGTGTAATGCTGGCCCAGCAGGCCGAACAGCTTGCGGTAGGTGCCGGCAGGATAACTGTTGGCGTGGGCGAAGTGCAGTTGCGGGAGGGTCATCGTGGGACGGAGCCGGTGAATGCGATAAACAATTGTAATGGCATGCCGGCAAGCCGTATCAGAGGAAGGCCTCTAATTTCCCAGGTGCCAGCGGGCGCGCTGGCGCCATGCCGGGCACGAACGAAGCCAGCACTTCGCCCAGCTCGACGTATGAATCGACCACGCAAAAGGCGTCGTCAAACGCATGGTGATGGTTCATCTGATTGCGCACGATGATGCATTCCAGTCCGGCCGCGTTGGCGGCGCGCAAGCCGCGCGGCGAGTCTTCCACGGCCACGCAGTCGGCCGCAGCCAGGCCCAGGCGCTGCAAGCCCAGCTGATAGCCGTCGGGCGCCGGTTTGCTCTCGCCATACATTTCACGCGTCAGCACGAAGTCGAAGTGGCGCAACAGGCCCGTGGCCGCATGGCTGATCTGGAAATGCTGTGCGTAGGCGCTTGTCACCACGCCCATGGCCACATGCGGGCGCAGCGCCGCCAGCAACGGCTCGATGCCGGGCATGGCCAGCTGGCGCGCCTGGCGCAGGCGTTGCGCAAACAGCTCGGTGCGCTCGGCCCGCAGGCGCTCGACCAGCTCGATGGCGTGGCCTTGTCCCAGCAGCACATGCCAAGCGCCGTAGTTATTGTCCAGGAACCAGTCAAAAAATTGCTTCGGTGTCAAGTCTATGCCATAGGGCAAGAGCAAGTCGCGGTTGCTTTCGTAAAACAGCTGCTCGGTATCGACCAGCACGCCATCGTTGTCCCACAGCACGCCCCGGATGGTTTTCATGGCTTGTTGTCGTTCAAAAACTTACTTGAAGAAGATGTCGTAGGACAACTTGACGATCAGCAGCACCAGCAGCACGAGGAAGAGGATGCGCACGAAGGCGGCGCCGCGGCGCACGGCGATCCAGGTGCCCGTCAGCGCGCCCAGGATGTTGCACACGGCCATCGGTGCGGCCACGGCATACACGACGTGGCCGGCAGGAATGAAGAAGGCCAGCGCCGCCACGTTGGTAGCGATATTCACCAGTTTCGAGCAGGCCGAAGCGAGGATGAAATCGAAGCCGAAAACGCGGATAAACAGGAAAATCAGGAAGCTGCCCGTGCCCGGCCCGAACAGGCCGTCATAAAAGCCGATGGCGCCGCCAATGACGATGGCCAGGATGCGTTCACGCGGGCCGATGGGGCGCGCTTCGCGCGTCGTGCCGAAATCCTTCTTGATGAAGGTGTAGATGGCCATGATGATGATCAACACCAGCACCATGGGGCGCACCACCTGCTGCGGCACATACGACACGGCGGCCGCGCCGATGAAGGACATGACGAAGGCGCTGGCCACGGCGGGCAGCACCAGCAGCCAGGGGATGTGCACCTTGCCGACAAACGAGCGGGCGGCAAACGTGGTGCCGCAGGCCGATGCCAGTTTATTCGTGCCCAGCAAGGAGGTCGACGCCATGTTCGGCATCAGGTTGAACAGGGCCGGCAGCTGTATCAGCCCGCCCCCGCCCACGGCGGCATCGATCAGGCCGGCAAAGAAGGCAAATAAACACAGCAGTGAGATGGTCAGCATGATAGGCAATATGGAATGGGCGACAGCGGCAGTATAGGCGCCATGGATTTTTCCGGATGCAACTTCAAATTGCGGAAAACGCAATCAGGCGTAACGCTTGACGGAATGCGCCCCATGCGGTCTACTGGCCTCTTTTGCCAGGAGCCGCACGATGTCGATGAAACTGATGTGGGAAATCCGCGCCTTCTGCACTGTGGTCGAAAAGCGCAGCTTCATCCACGCGGCGCGCATGCTGGGACGCTCGCCGTCGGCCGTCACGCGCGCCATCCAGTTCCTCGAAGACGCCATCGGCGCCGAGCTGATCCTGCGCACGCAAAAGCAGTTCACCCTGACGACGGCCGGCGAGACGTATTACGCGTCGGCCAGGCACTTGCTGGAAACGCAGGCCGAGGCGGAAGAGCAATTGGCGGAATTGAGCAACTCGCCGCAAGGCTGGGTGCGCCTTTCCGCGCCGGAAATCCTGTCGCTGGGCTTCCTGCCGAAAGTCGTGGCGCAATTTTCGCGCGACTACCCGAACGTGTCCGTGGACATCCATTTCTCGGATAAATCGATCGACCCCATCCAGGAAAAGCTGGACTTCGCCATCCGCGGCGCCTTCCCCCAGTCCAGCGAGCTGATCGGATACCCGCTGTGGAATTACCGCCGCTACATGTACGCCTCGCCCGACTATATAGCCCGCATGGGCGCGCCCGAGGAACCGGAAGAGCTGGCCGGCCACGACATCATCATGCACTCGGCCCCGCGCATCCTGCGCGACTGGCATTTCGTTTCCACCGAGCGCAACGTGCGCTACCAGGTGCAGCCGCGCTTCCGCTTCACGTCCGGCATCGCCACCTTCCAGGCGGCCCTGGAAGGCGCCGGCATTGTGCGCCTGGCCAGCTGGCTGGCCGAACCCGCCGTGGCTGCAGGAACGCTACGCCGCGTCTGCACGGCGTACCGGCTCACCTCATCGAAGGAGCTGGACCCCAGCATCCATGCCGTCTACGGCACCTCGCGCATGGCCAAGGGCGCGCGGCTGTTTCTTGAGTACGTGAAGAAACGGGGGATGGAGATACCGGATGAGCGGGTAACTAGCATCTGACAGGGCGTGCTGGAAGCGTTCAAGCCCCGACTCCAGTCACGATGTTTTCAAGCCTGACTCGAAGGCATTAGCGCCCATGCCAGTAACGCGGCCGACTTGCCCGATACAACGTCACGCCGATACCGTCGCCAAACGCCAGCACCACCGCTCCTTCCACATCCGTGCGCAGCCGCGCAATGCCCATCTCGCCATAGCGGGCATACACCTGCGCCTTCGGATGTTTGTAACGATTCCTGTGTCCGACCTGGAAAATCGCCAGGGTCGGATGGACGGCGTTCAAAAACGCCGGCGTGGATGACGTGCCGCTGCCGTGGTGCGGCGCCAGCAGCACGTCGGCCGCCAATTCACCGTCTGCCGAGCGCGCCAGCAATTGCGCTTCCTGCGCCGCTTCGATGTCGCCGGCCAGCAAGATCGCATGCTTGCCCGCCGTGATTTTCACAGTGCAGCTGCGGGCGTTCGGCTTCAGGGCAATGTCCGTGTGGCTGGCGGACAAGGGATGCAGCATGGCGAAGTGCACGCCTTCCCACGTCCAGCGCTGGCCCGCCATGCAGTGCAGATAGGGCCTGTGCAACTCCCGCCGCGCCTCGACGGCCGGGTGGCCATCGAACAGCGACGAGGCCAGCCAGCCCACTTGCACATTTTCCAGCAGGGACATGGCGCCGCCCGCGTGATCGAGGTCGCTGTGCGAAATGATCACGCCATCGAGCTTGCCTATTCCACGCGCGCGCAAATACGGCACGATGACCCGGCTGGCGCCATCGGAGTCGAGGCTGTAGGCGGGACCCGTATCGTACAGCAGACGGTGGCCATGCGTTTCCACCAGCACGGCCATGCCCTGCCCCACGTCGAAGGCCGTCACCCACATGTGTCCCGGCGGTGGGCTGGACGGCAAGGCCGTCAGCAGGGGAAGCCAACCCAACATGCCGGCCCAGCGATGGGGCCATCCGCGTGGCGCCAGCAGCCAGGCCGTGCCAAACAATGCCCAGCAAAAACTCCACATTGGTGGCACGGGCGCCGTCCACACGGCAAAGCGGCGCGCGCCCAGCCATTCGAGCACCTGCGCCAACATCTGCACGATGGCGTGCGCCAGCAACAGCACCCCGTCAGACAGGGGCGCAGGCAGCAGGCTGCCGGCCAAGGACAAGGGCGTGACGAGCAGGCTGATGACGGGGATGGCCAGCGCGTTGGCCACGGGGCTGACCAATGACACTTGCGAGAACAGCAGCATCGTCAACGGTACCAGCCCCACCGTCACCACATACTGCGTGTGCGCGCCCAGCGCCACGGCGGCGCGCAAACGGCGCCAGCGTCCAGCCTGCAGCGGCATGGGCGCCGTGGTGCGGCCTGCCGTCGCATACAGTATGGTGGCGACGGCGCCGAACGACAGCCAGAAACCGGGCCACAGCACGGCCCACGGATCGAGCAGCACTACCACACCCAGCGCCAGGCACAGCACGTGGACTATGCTGGTGATGCGTCCCAGCCACAGGGCCAGCGCCACCACCAGCAACATATATAAAGTGCGCTGCGCGGGCACGCCGAAGCCGGCCAGCAGCACGTACAGGAACGCGGCCAGCGCGCCGGCCAGCGCCGCCACCTTTTGCGCCGGCAACCGCAAGGGCAATTGCCAGTCGGTGAAAAACGAGCGCCGCCACAGCGCGCCCGCGCCCAGCGCAAACAAGCCCGCGATCATGGTGATGTGCAGACCCGATATCGAGATCAGGTGTCTATGAATACATAAACACTAAACGAAGCCACTTCTACGATTTTCTTCCAATTAGTTTCTAAGGAACAAGTATCAGAGAGTCCGATTCAGTAACGCGCGCAGCCCTTGCAGAATAATCAACATATTGTTTTTCAGCTGCGGAGCGTTCCTGAATCCCGCCATGCATCGTTCCTCCTATCTCCTCCGAAGATATTGCAGAGAGCCATCCGCTGCCATCTTGCGTCTTGGCAAGGATGATTTTGATTGGTCCTTTTCCACTTATCTCAAACGTAGCCGATTTCACCACTGCTAACTCATGTCCGCCTAACTTCATACTCGCCTCCAATGCGAATTGTTACGTTGATTTTTTGCTTGCCCGCTTACGCGGAGGTTTCTTTTGCTCATTAATAGGTTGTGATCCGAATAAGCCTGGCTGTATAGGGGGGTAAATCGTAGCATCTTGCGGCAAAAGCGCTTGAACATCAGCCAACAGTGTTGTTAGCTTACGAACCACATCTTCAACTTTTCCAGTATCCAATAATGGTAAAGCCTCTACTTTTTTCTCTTCCGAGGCTACTACATCGATCCGTGATTGATTTTTTCGATTTGCATCATCCGCATCGGCCAACCGAAGCTGGCATGTCGCGCCAGGAAATACCTCTATGGATACAAGCCTTGGATAAAGCTTCGGTAATTCACGTAGCCATGGCAAAGTCACACGTTGAGAAGCTATCCATTCATATTCGGCCCAACATATGTCAGCGCTAGGCGGATCTAGCTGCCTGAACCCAGCCCTAAGTTGGCGCTCCACAGACGTACAGGAACGAGCCCAGTGGGAATCCCACGCTGTTGGGCCGGCAAGACCGGCCAGAAGTCCAAACCACAAGTAAACCGCTGGGAAACCGGTGGCGTATTCGTCCAGCAAAGTTATATGGCTGGTGCCACCCCCGACGAGGAAACAAAGGCCTGCAATGACCAAAGGAATATCACCTCGCACATCTGGGTTTTTATTAAGATAAGGCATGAAATTTTCCACCGCACGCTCAAACTCTAATACCCTTTCCTCGACACCACCTTGCGCCAAACGAGAGACGGAAATATCTAAATTCTTAAATAAACTATTAAATATTTTTGGTGAAGTCTTCGCCTCCGTTATTTCAATAATTTGACGAATCCACTCCTTCTGAAAAATACTACTTGCAAAAAAATCATTGACGAAATTCCAAGCCGACCGCAGCTCACGGACGCCAACTGGACGACGAATGAATGAACGCTCCGATTCGAGCTGCTCTAATCTCTCAGCGCAAAGTTTAGATACTTTGTTATTCCGACCATAGAGGATATCTGATCGCGCTTGACAATAACTAAAGCTAGCAGTAATTCTAGAAAGCGGTAGCGACTGAAGTGATTGTGAAGCTTCGCCCTGAGCCAGTGTTTCGCCAATGATCAGAGAGGGCCAAACCAATTCTCGACCAAGAACTTGCACAGCATTTTCACAACCATTTAGTTCCGAAAAATCCTGCCAAGACAACAATCTCGCCACCTGGCTTAATGGGAATATTTCTGATGCAAAAGTAGCTATCCAAGCAAGAACCTCTTGCTTAGACCTATCATTAATAATTATTTGACTTAATACCCAATTATCTGGCCCTTGGGCAAAGCCAACATTTATATCTTCGTCAGATTTTGGTTTAGCCAAGCCGTTGCTCTCTGGAGCACTCCGCTCCAAAATTGATGGCAAATCTGTCTTGCGAACAGCAAACCATTTCATCGGGAATTCTTTAGAATATTGCATCAATATCTCCGACCTTTTCTTCTGCAAATGCGGACACAATAAATGACGGCAAACGACCAGTGTGATATACGCGCAATGACGTTTTAGCTCTAGTTACAGCCGTAAAAACTAACGTGCGCTTTCCTAAATGACCAACAAATTTTTGTGAATCTAAAATATGCACTGCCCTAAATTCCGTCCCCTTAGCGGAATGACAAGTCATTACGAAAATTCGTTTAGCTCCATCGAATTTTCTACTATCAGAAGTATGATAACCAACAAGATCAGAAAATTCTGTTTCTCCCAGCACTTCTTGAATCCTATCTAATATACCATGCTTAAAGGATGGTACCAAGATGCCTATTGTCTCATCAACAAATGCTCTTAATTGGGTTCTTATATAACCGCACATTTTCTCCAATTGCTCATCAAAGCTATCGCAAGGTTCACATGAGGCCGTAGATGGATTTTTCTTTTCCGGATAATGACTAGTGGATAGCAGCGGACTGACTCCATCTGTCGGCGGCAATATTTTATCTGCGATTTTACATATTTCAAATCCGATACGATAATGATAATTCAACCTAATCGTATTAAAATCAAATTTTTCGGCTGAAGTTATACCTTCAGCCTGAAATATACTTTGGCGATGATCTCCCGCCATGTTCAACCGAGTTGTTAGTCGGGATAAAACTTGTAGTTCCTCAAACCCAAAATCTTGCACCTCATCGACGAATATTGAATCATAATAATCCTTGGGTAAATTTACCAAGGCTTTTTGGAGTTCTTCGATATACCAGTGGCGGACTTTTTCATACAATTCGTCAGGCTCACTTTTCAAAGATGCTGGAGAAAACTCGCCCAGCATACGTTTCGCCCACCATCGAAAAGTCATAATCGATGATTCTTCTATAAGCTGCTTTGGCCCAATCCCTGTTTTAATAAATTCCGCCAACGTGCGCCCATACGTCAAGAAAAGGATATTGGTTTTTCCAGCACTACTTAAAAACTTAGAACGTAGCAATAACAAATTCGTTTTCCCGCAGCCCGGTGGACCAACCAAAAGATGATTTCCGTCCGGCTGAAGAACGATCACTCTTTCTTGTTCGGGATCTAGGTCTTTCCGTTCCTTCCACCAACTTTCCTGCATAACCCCTCCCTATCTTAAAGCACGCCTTGCTCTGGCATTTCGCCTGATGCATGACAGTCCATTGCTTTTACCAATGCATCTGCCGTGGTATTTTTTAGCTCGTGGACCGCATTCGGATCATTAGGCACATTTATATCGATTTCAATAATTTCTTTATTTGGATCAAAGAAGTGAACTGGAACATTATCATTATGCAATATTGCTTTCGATAGTAAAATACCCTTATGATCCTCATCGCGCCAATCAATCCTAAGAGATAGTCCTACAGTCAACCCAAGCCTTTGCAATTTAATTAAAATTAAAGCACTATCTTGAGGGATGTTGACGGATATTTCCTCACAAAGAACCTCATCGTACTCTTCATGCAATTGGAGTTTAAATTCTCTAACCAACGATGCGAAACAATTACGTCTAGCCAACAACACTTTACTTTTTTCCAATTCAATACCGACAGTATCTGTGCTCGAAATGGCACCTAGCCTATTACGCAATTTATCTCTAGAGCTCAATTTCGGCTGAAAATCATTCCAATTGACAACATTAAGGCGATGTGACAAATCTTTTGTCAGACAACGCATCGCTAAAGATTTAAGCCCCACATCCACATCCGTAATAGAATCAAATAAGGGCATAGTTCGGAGCACTGCCATTGCCACAACATATCTATTTTCTGACTTTATTTGATCAAAAAAAAGCGGTTGACGGGCAATTAGATCATGAAGCACTCCACCGATTTGGTAAAATGTCAAACCAAGCCAAAGTTCTGCACAAGGCTCAATCAAACGAAAAAGGTATTCTGGAGAACTATACTGCGCTGTTGCTATAAAAGGCTTCCTGCCCCCATGATCAGTTCCATCATAATCTTCTTTACTGTCGACCTCACGAACAACGCCTAAATCGATAAGAGTAAGTTTCTGAAAATCGCCAGAAACCATAACATTATGAGGTTTAATATCTCTATGCACGAGGTTAATATCGTAAAGATACCTTAACGCAACTGATAATTGACAAATCAGTCCAAAGATACTTTCACGTGGAATTCTATCTAAACATTTGCTTAGCTCGACGCCCTCCACGAATTCCATCGTAATAAAGCAAGTATCAAACTCATAATCAATACCAATAATTTCAACTAAACTGACACAACCATGGCCAATTAATTTTCTTTGCAAGTCTATTCTGTGGCGCTCAGCAGGGCCGTCTTTTTCGTCAAAAAATGACGGTTCGTATACTTTAATAGCAAAAACATTCTTTCCATGAGTGTATTTGAATACGGCCGCAGAGCCTCCAGATCCGAGATCGCTGCCAATGTTGCCCCGTCGAGAGTGGGCAAACTGTTCCGCAAGCGTTCTTAACCGCTTAAGCTGAGCTTCCGGCATTTCGGGCATATCGACAACTTTCGTTACATTGAAGAGTTATCAAGCCTACCAGAAAAATGATGTTAGTCAACATCAAATGTTTACAAATTGCATTTGTAAAACATTGCTAATGAATTCAATAACTTAGAACCAATTCAAAAAAGTGTGTACTCTCAATGTGTTATAATTTATAGTAGATATATTAATAACACTTTGAGATTTTAATGACTGCAGAAAAAAAGGCACCAGTTCTGTCTGAACAGGAATTTCGACGATCGGTCGCCACAGCCCGTATCCACGGCCAGGCGAACCGAAACGTAGCACTCCTCTACTTTTCCACAGCGCTTGGCCTACGCGCAAAAGAGATGAGCCTGCTCAAAGTAGGAGACGTACTCGCCAATAACGGAACAGTCAAAGACGAAGTTTTACTCACCAGGAACACTACAAAAGGTAGAAGGCAGCGCCTGATTTACCTCACAAACAAAGATGTTCGAAAAGCACTGATCGCTTATCTTCAGGAAAGGCGCAAAGAGGGTACGATTGCTCTCCACCCAGAAGCGCCTCTGTTCAGATCAAGAAAAGGCGGTAGTTTTACCCCTAATACAATGCAGATGCTCTTCAAACGGATATATCTCTGGACTGGACTTGATCAGGCATCTAGTCATTCTGGCCGTCGAACGTTCGCGACATCGCTGATCGAGCGCGGAGCTGACATAAAAGCTGTATCAACCCTTATGGGCCATGGGTCTATTGCTATGACTGCACACTACGTTGAGGATAATCCAGTACGCCTCCGTCGAATGTGTGAGGACGTCAAGATCGGAGTATAGACTGGCTACTTCCCCTCTCCAAGAGTTGCGCCTTCGCAAGCTAGATCTGTGTTAGCGGAGCGAAGCCAGTTACCTCGTTGAGCTTTCATATGCTTGTTTTCGCAAAATGTAGATGAAAGGTTAGACCCCTGACACCTAAGTACATGTTGGATAAGGACGTTGGAGCAAATCCGACAACACAACGCTTGACTCGAATTGCCGACTATACATGTTCGACTGAGACACACGACGAACATAGTCATAGACACGCATCTCATAGCACCATTCCAGAACAGCTTTTATGCGCCAACTGTTCGAGGATCTTTTAGTTTTAGCCCGCACTTGCTAAGTTTCAGCACCTTTAACGCTGCAAAAGATTGTTGAACGACGTTTCATAGATTCCTTTTATTGCCTAAAATTTAATTAGCTAACAAAGGGGGACGAGGGACACAAATTTATCGACGGTCAGCATTTAGACGATCACGTAACTTTGCTAGTCCCGTTACAATTTTCCTGTGTACATGCAAGCCAATCTGTATAAATTAGCAACAGAAGCTCTCGATCCTGAGAGACAACTGATCAAGGAAATTTATGAACGACCAAGATTCTCACACCGCATCTCCGAACACGACCGGGAAGAACGCACAGGACGACACACCGGTGGGGCGCATGACGTTGGCGGAGGTAGACAATGCATTGATTGAACAGGAAAAGAAAGTCAAGTTGAGTGCAGACACTATCAAGGCAAAGCTTGCTGCAAACTCTCCAATCCCGACAGCGGTGATGCGTGAACTATCTCGGGGAAATTCTCAAAAAGCACGGCTTGTAATGCGGCGTATTGCCTTGCTGGTCGAGCATGGCGATCAATCCGCAAATGAACTGATTGAAAAGTTGCTTAAAATTAAAATTTCCAAGAATTAAAAGAAGTATTTTTGCGATCTGCCTGAGATGGCGCAGGCAGACGCATAGCTCAAAGCTAGAGTCGCCCTCCTCTAGAAAACTCAGTTCTAGCACATCGAGAGAACATTTTCTAAACCGTCTCCGGCTCAGGCATTTCAACATCGTCCGCGCATAGCCAGCAATGTGCGCCCCCGCACACACCCGCGCTCGACGGGCCCCATGAGCGTCAAGGTCGCAACGCTAATGAGCACCCACTGGAAACCCTCGCTCGGTGCCGACAAGACGATTCGCGAAATCAAAAAGGCCATGCTTCATGAAGACAGCATGGCCTAACTCAACTAGAACAAACTTAGTTGATGCGGATGCGACCGCCAGTGTTGCCTAACATTCTCAACACGATTAAACCTAAACCGTGTGTATTGAGTAACGAACACGTCCTTCACTCTGCTTTGGTTGCGCATAATGCACTCCTCTAACAGTGTTAGAGGGAAATTAGCCCTTGCCTACCACAAAATCTTGTCGTAAACTCGTGATACTTATAAAGTTTGTGTAGTAGCGATGACGGCTCACCCCCAACTCGCCGAAATAAACAGGAAGCGTCAACTTCCTGCGCAAGTCAGTGAATCATTTCGCAAGTATTATCATCAAGCGAAATTTAAGATTCGCCGCTCGCAACACGTAGTACATCATGCTTTACCTCCTTTCTCATGTTCGCCTACCACGGCGTGGATTGGAACCTTGAATGCCCCTTGCCTGAGAACAAGGGGCATTCTTCATTTTTCTTCAATTTTTTGGTAACGGTGCGCGACGTTACCGCCACCTTGAAACACTTGCTTGATGTACTTCTCGTCCACAAGCTGGCCAACCAGTACAGCAACCCGATTCTGTGGCTTCTCACCCGCAAACCCATTTCCTGCCTCAACAAGGGCTTCGTGAACCTTGTTAACCGTGAACTCACGGCTACCAAGTTTTGTGATCGCAATCTTCAACAATTCCTTTTGAGGAAGGTTCTCATTCCTTGGAAGTCGGGTACGGGTGATACGTTTCACTGGGTGTGGGCCATCATTGCTGACTGGCGAAACCTTCGTCGCATGCCCCCCGTTTACCAGCTGTTCGACTAGGTCCAAAGCACGCTCTTGCTCATCGAGCAGCTTTCGATTTTCCGCAATCTTCGCCCTAAGTGCACTAAAGTTTAAGTCTTCCATTTCCTCATCCTTCACTTCAATATTGCAATGGTACTGTCGATCGGCGCCAGGAGCAATCGAAATCTCATATTTTTTTTCGACCAGGAATTAAAAAAGCATGGCATGGTATGGCCGGCTACAAAGATTGGGCATGGCCTGTGCCCACGCCCATCATTGGTCATCATGCATACAGCTCGCCCTCCCGAGAGAAGTAATAAACATAGAGCTGTATGCTGCTGATCGACCAGTGAATAGCGGATAATTTTTCTGTGTCAAAGAAGTAATAAACATAGAGCTATAGCTAAGTAAGCGCTCTAACATAACGGGGAAAACCGCAAAAAAATTTGCATGCAGGTGTATGGCGTCGTTCTTAGATCATCTGCAATACATTTGACAATGAAAAAAATCATGCAGCTCCGAGCTTCCTGAAAACCATCTATACTCCCCATTCCCTGTATATAAAGTAGTAAAGTTTGCAATTATGCACATTACACAACTACAGGAGAACACCATGAACAAAGAAGAAATAAACTCGCTGGACGACTTGAAACTGTCTGCGCTGCTGACCAACGTATTGAATGAACTGAAAGGCCGCGATTTGGTTGGCCCCTATCAGGGTCAAGCACGTAGCTTTGCGGGCTACGTCGGTAAGCTGTCGATGGCACGCTTCGCAGACAACGTGGGTGTCAAGGACGACTAAAACCGAGCTGGCTCTCATCAAGGCCAAGGAACTTACACTGAAGCGCGGATGGAAGGTTCGAGGCTATAAGACGGATGATCCCGAAGTCTTGAAGATTAGGCTCGTAGCTGGCCGAGGGCTCAGGTTCATCAACCTAAACGCCTTCGCGGCCGGTTATGATCACGTCAGTGATAAGAAAATCGCAGAAGCGAAACACGAAGTGACTATTGCGCTGGAATCTGGCGTACGCACAGCGGTTCTGAAATGGCACTGATGGGCCAAATTGGTAATGCAAGAAGTAGGAATTACCTAAGAAGATGTGCTCGAAGCATTGAAGAAAGATTGGAATGGCATTGAAGCTCACCAAACCTAACGAGGCGTACACCCCTAACCTGCATGATAAGCGGGTTCGGAAACGTGTGTCGTCTGTCCTCGCTTGGTGTGACTCAAATCTGTTTGAACACCATCCTACAAATATTCGGGCTGTCCCGAGTACAAAGAAGGGTTCGCCTTTAGCAAAAAAGCTGTCGATCACTGACGTGTTTGGCCAACAGCAAAACCCACTGTCGAAGTGGCTGCGCTACAACCTGTTGATTCAGACTGGCATCTACCAGCCAGGCAAATTGGTGTACGGTTATAGGCTTCGCGAAGGTGCTGTTGCACGTATCCGCTCGATGATGGGCGAAACAGCAATTGGACTCACCGATTTACAGAAGTACGAAAAAAACTATCAGCATGAACTATGCACCCTTGAGTTCAAGTATCGCGAGAAATCTGAGCGCCTCTGGCACGGACTACAGAACATGCGCCGCAGCGAGAAAGAAAAATTCTGGTCGAAATATTTACCTTACGACTACGACATTTCTGCCTGCGCACCTAATCTATTGGCGCAGACAGCACGCATCAGTGGACTTCCTGCTGAAAAGCTGACCGGCGTGCAAAAGTACCTCGATGAAAAAGCCGCGTTCCGTAAGCATTTCTCTGAGCTATCGGGATTGACACTGCAGCAATCAAAAGCGGTTATCAATAGCCTCTACAACGGTGCCCGTCTGATCCCGCACTACACCTGTTCCACGTTCGAACAGTTGGGCTATAACCGCGATACGCTTGAACGAATCAAAGGAGACCCGCAAGTGCAGGAAATGCTCGCGAGCATCAAAGAGATTTGGAACATGCTCAAGCCGATTGTACAAGTCGGCAAGGAAGCGAAGTGGAACATCTACTTCCGTCTTGAGCGCGAAGTCATCGACGTCGTACACGAATACCTCCGCAGCACTTCTAACGCATTTTTCAGCGAACACGACGGATGGCGTTGCGCCAAGCCTGTCGATACCGCTGCCTTATCCGCGCTAGTCCTGGAACGCACAGGCTATGACCTCAAGTTCGATAAAAATTAAAACTGCTCAGCACGTTTTCAAGTAGACTTATTTTTTTACACAGATTTCACCAAGGCTATGCCAGTTGACCAAAATCCCGACGATCCTGATGACGAAGGTTCACTTAAAAACCTGAATCGATTCCTACGATTGGTCCACAGCCAGGACGACCATGCGATGGTACTGTCTCTAGCGACCTTTATCGAGGACACGCTAGGCCGCCTTTTACTGGCTTATTTCAGAGATTGTAAGGCCACTCGTGAGCTGATCTCCGGATTTAATGCGCCAATTGGCACCTTAAGCAGCCGTATCAAAGCGGTGTACGCATTTGGTCTTGCAACTGAGGATCAGTTTAAAGACATGGAGATACTGCGAAAAGTGCGCAATCGATATGCCCATAATTGGGAAGGCGTTTCGTTGGAGCAAAATGACATTAGAGCAATGATAGGGCAGTTAAGTGGATACACCTTCGATCAAAAGCCGATCGAAGGTAGCGACCGAGAAAAGCTTTGGTCCACCTTGTCGAACGTTTGTGTTGAACTGCAGCTCTTCCTAAGTCGACTTGAGGATGGCAAAGTCAGGAAAGCCCCGGATGTAAGTCACCGCCTTACTGTCACGAAACCTACAGAGGCACCACGCCCAATTCACCTGAGCTAACCCGCACCCAATAGCCCAAGAGCTAAAGCGGTAGCTTTGGTGCGAGGTAGTTTGGATGACCTTCGGTTCGCTCACCGCGTGCGTTTGCCCAGAAGAATTTTGCATGGTGGCGATAGACGCCTGCAGCCTCCGTAAGATCAAAAGCTGTTGCCATCACTAGCGAAAGAAGAAGGCTGACAAGCTCTAAATTGTCTTTGTAGAAAGCTTCAATTTCTTGATCGGAAGCATCCACTCTCGTCTCGCTTGACTGCAATGTTTGCCGATGCGCTAGGCGCTCATGCTGCAGCGCTCGGAGCTTCTCAATCACGACGAAACTTGATCCGCCCTCGGAATATTTCTGAACTAGCTTGACGACAGCGTCCCTCTTTGGCTCTAGGGCGTCCCTCATACACTGATTGACGCCATTCGACGATTGCCCAGTGCCGCCACCCACTCAAGCCACATTTAATATGTTTGTATCATCATCCAGGATGACCTGAACCTTAGTCGTAGTTTAGGGCTATAACCCTATAGAAAGAACCTTCTTTAAGTCAAGAGGCCTCATCAGGAGACTCCAAAGAGGTTATAAACATTGCCATAGGCAGTAACTGTTTCCAGAACTTAGGACAGGTTATGCTTCGCCTAAATTTACCAGCACCTTTGACGGATCTTCAAAATCTGGAAAGACAACCCTCGTGCTACCATTTCGAGCTTTAATAACAAAAAATCGTCCTATATCAGCACGTGAAGCATAACGCCCTCGGATTCCCCGGCCTGTGCGCAGTGGTTTGGTTCGGTAAGTAGTAGCGAGATACTCATCAACCCTTCCCTCTTCCCATCCATTAGCAAGCAACTCACTTCGCAACGAAGCTAACTTCTCTGGCGCAATAAGTCTTCCTGCAGGGTATAATTTTACAGCCTCAATCAAATTCCGGATGTTTTCGGAAAGCATAGACCTAGTTATTAACCGTTGTTCACCAGTAAGCGAATTAATCGTTTCTATTGCATTCTGAATAGACTCAGCATGAGCTGAAATGTTATGCTTCGTTGTCATGAGAGAAGAAAATTCACGCTCTAAGACTATTTTTTCAGCAGACATTTTAGACAAATCTAATTCGACCTTTTTTATTCGTCGAACAATTGCGTCAGAACCTTGAGCGGTTTCGAGCGCAGATAATAATTTATCCAACCTCGACTCACAATCAATTATTGATACATTTACGGAAATTAGACGTTCCGAGACATTCATTTCTCGTTTTTTATCGACCTCTAATCTTTGCGAATCATTGAGCAACATCGGAAGATCTATCGATGAACAAAAGGAAAGAAAACTTTTCTCAATCGCATTATAATCCCACTGAACTGCATAACACCCCAATCCCCGCCTTGCACCATCACAAACAAGCACCTTCTTTGAAGGGCGCATAACTCCGCCACTATCTTCCGACCTAATTCTTTTTGCTGAAGTAGTAGTTAAAACCATAGTACTACCACAATAACCACACTTAACAATACCACTTAGCAGGTTAGGTATATCGGTGCTTTTTTTTGCTCTAGCACCTGGAAAACGGCGCTCTGATCGTAAATTTTTTAGAAGATTAAACTCTTCTTTTGTAATCAATGCCGGAAAATAGTTTTGAATCGCTTCGCCCTCCGCGCTACTCTCTCCTCTGTTCCAAATATGGGGTTGGAATTCACCATAAAGTGCAACACTGTTAATAATTTTCTGAATATATGAAGAATGCCAACCTTTTCCATGACCAAATGGCTTTTCATTTCTTTGGTTAAGCATTTTTGCAATTACTGATTGACCTAGACCAGATTTGTGCCAAGACAAAATTTCGATCACTAACGCAGCACGTTCTGGAACAAATAAAAATTCTGTTTTTTCCTCGTTGAGCTTAAGCCAACGAGGACATTGAGCCGTAAGTTTTTTCCGGTCAATATTTGATCGTTTGGCCTCCCATGCGGCTAGAATTCGACGGCTCTTAGTTACAGACTCTTCATGCGCACGAGCCATTACTGTAATTGATATTATTAAATTTCCAAAATTACTTCCGACCGACTCACTACTATAAATCATACGATCTGCCAAAGTCACGATCGTTATTCCATGACTCAAAATTGAAATAAAAATCTCAAGGGCCGCCAAGACTTTATCCCTCGAAAGTCGGTCTAACGATTCGACTAAGAGATAAGAACCTGGTGATATCCGGTGCTGTTTAATTGCTTCTAAAAAACCACCCAATGCACCGCGATCAATATTAGATCTATCGAAAGCTGATAACCCAAGATCATGCAAATGAAAACTATTATCTAATGTAAGGGAATTCTCGATAGCATACTTCTCCGACAACTCTAACTGCCTACGAAGTGAATCACCTCTTTTTTGCTCAGCCGTTGAAAAACGAACATAACTATACGCAACTGGCACGCGCCCCCCTAAAATAATAAATTCACCCCACAACTCTCCTATGCATTATAACATATTATAATTTACAATAAATCCCTATAAAAAAACAAAAAAATGGAGTGACTTTTCAGTCACTCCAATATTATTTTTAAATTTAATTTTTACGCAATTATTTCATCTCAGGCACAACATTAATCTCTTTAAGCAAAACCATTTTATTAACACCCCTCTTCGGTTGCACGTCCAAGCGCTTGAAGAAATCGCGTATCATTACCAAAACGTTCTGCCATTTGAAGCTCGTTCCTAAGAGCGAAAGCGTGTTGAGCACACCTGCCTCCCTTTGCGCTCATAGCATCAATTATTTGCCTATTCGCTTGAGCGGGCGATATTGGAGTCAATACTACTTGTTCGGCCATAACATCAGCTTGGACAGAAGAAGCCTCGTGACTACTTGATGTATGTTTTGGCGCCATGGCTCCAATTACAACCAAACCCATCCACGAAAAAGCCAGAATACGTACTAGTTTGCTATACCCACTTTTAAGCGTGAACCATGCGCCAATATACGGGATTGCTACAATTGCCCCAATCAACAACCAAGACGGTCGCCTTTTCATTTCACTCCCTTGCCCATCATTACTTATTTTGTCGTTCACGATACATTTTCCCTTCCCTAATAAACGAATGATTTATTAATAAATCAATAACAATTAAATATTATCTTCGGACTTTATCATCCAATTTAATCACTACAAGAAATATTGACCGTCGAAATTGCATTCCTCCCAACTACTACCATTTTGAAGTTTAAAAACCGAGATACACACAAGATATTTGCCAAAAAGACATTTTTTGACGCGCATACCTCAAAATCAACCCGTAGGGTTGTATTGCAACTATATACCTGTATTTTTTAGATGTAAATAGTTGATTATCACCCTTTATAGTCGTTACGAAGAAAGAGTCGATAGACCACCATTCGAGTTGGATAAAATTTGAGGTGGTTATGGCAAACGAACAAGCGATCAACAAGAAGATTGGCGACACCATTGCTCGTAAGAGAAAGATTGCAGGTCTAACGCAAGAGGAAGTGGCAGAGGGATTGAGGATTGGTACCGAGGCGTTTTCCCGTATCGAACGGGGATTAGTAAGTCCAGGGATTTTAAAACTTTATGAACTGGCTGATTTGTTTGACTGCGGCGTTGAGACCTTTTTGATCGAAGGGAGCCAAAGACCATCAGATCAAGCTGCGTACATCGATCAGATGCTCATGCGCAACTCTGTCGTAGACAGGCAGGTCATTGTTTCTGTGGTTGAAAAGCTATCGAATCATCTCAGTAAGAATGGTAGGCAAAAAGAAGGTGTCTCCTCAACATAGGTCCATGCTTTTAGCAGTCATGCGGCCATGCGGCCATGCGACTTAAGCTAAGCACTTAACGCTCCACATCGGCCTACACGATTCGAAGGACTTTTCAGCTGAATACAACTGGAGGTGAAGCACTAAAAATATGTATTCATAGACACCTTATTGAGATCAAATGGCTCACGCCCGTGCGATTGAACACTTGCCAGTCCGACTGGGCAATGGCGCGCTGGTCGCCCACCACCAGCGCCACGATCACGCCCGCATACTGCTTGCCTTCCAGGCTGCGCTGGATGCGTGCGCGCAGGGCCGCTCGGCTGGCTTCCACCACATTGCCGAAGCCGGGCACGAAGGCCGCCATGCGCACATTCGGCGTATCGGCGCGCGGCTGCGGCCGCACATAGCCCGTGGCGCGCACGCCCTGCTCCAGCAGCCACGCCTCGTAGTCGAAGCCCATGGGATTCGCATTGCCATGCGGGCGCTGCAGCCGCACCGTGAGGCGCCAGCGCTCGCCCGGCTGCACGTCGCCCACCGCGTTCGTCACTGCATCGCGAAACCCCGCGTACCAGGACAGGGCGATCAGGGGCGGCACCTTGGCGCCCACCGCCTTCTCCACGGCAAAATTGAAGCGCACGCCCTGCTCGAAGCGGTACGGCAGACTGGCGATGGTGCCCGCGACGATGAGGTCCTGCCCTTCATCGGCCAGCGCCAGTTGCGGCGCCAGGGCGGCCTGGGCCAGCCAGGCTGCCCAATAAAAGCCCAGTCCCACGCCAGTGGCAAGCGCGACAACGCAGCGCCAGCGCGCGTGGCGGCGCAGCGTCAGACTCACCATGAACCCTAAGCCAGCGATCACCCACAGCAGCGCGCCCGCGTGCGATGGCAAGCTGGCCTGCGTCTGCAAGCAGGCGGCGCCAGCGGCAAAGCCGAGTATCAGGGTGCGCATGAGAAAGCAAAATCCGCTCGCTGCGAAAGGGACTCAGATACTCTGATCGCTTTCGACTCGTTGCCATCTGATCTGGCGCAATGGTGGCGTAGATAAGAACACGCATGCACGCCATCCGGCACCACCGCAGTCGAAACTTTCCGCATGCTAAGATGACCATCCTGCGCCATGGCGCCACGACTTTGCGGACCTTGCATGACCCTACTGACAGCGGCCGAAACCTATTTGCAGGACTTTCATCAAAGGCAAGTCGGCGTCACCAGCGCCGCGTTTGCCCATCTGCCGGCCAGTTCCCGCGCCAGCAGCTGGACCTCGTCCTACGACGTGCTGACCAGCCTGATACCGGCCGTGGACACGCCATTAACCGTGCTGGACCTGGGCTGCGGCGATGGCCATCTGCTGGGTTTGCTGGCAGCCAGGCAGCAGCCTGGGCTGCAACTGCTCGGCGTCGACATGAGCCAGGCGGAACTGGCCGCCGCGCGCGCCACCCTGCCCGCCTCCGTGCATCTGCAGCAAGGCCGCGGCCAGGCGCTGGACCTGCCATCGGCCAGCGTCGATTATCTCGTCTCGCACATGGCGCTGATGCTGATGGACGACATCGAACAGGTCGTGCGCGAAATGCGCCGCGTGCTGCGCCCCGGCGGCCAGTTCGGGGCAATCGTCGGCCGCACTTTCCTGTTGGGCGAAGTGAACGACGTTTTCATGCGAGTGTTCAAGCCCATCGCCAGCACCGCGCTGCCGCCGCTGCGCTTCGGCGACCGGCGCGCAGGTTCCGAATCCGGCTGGCGCGAGCTGCTCGATGGCGCTTTCACCCATGTCGCCTTTGCCGACATCGACGTGCCATGGACGCCCACGCCCGACGAACTGTGGGCCGCCCTGACGGACACCTACGACATCGACCGCCTGGACGACGACGCCAGGCAGCGCCTGCGCGGCGCGTTTCTGGATGCCGTGGCGCCGCTGCAAGACGGCGATGGCAAGATCGCCACCGGCTGGGGCCTGCGCCTGGTGCGGGCGCGTGCCGCCTGAACGTGCAAGCGCCGAGGCCAGTCAGCACCGGCCACCGCCATCGACGGTATAATCGGCCTCGCTTACTTCAACACCCAGGCACGACATGACTTCCTCCGCACTTCCTCCCGACACTTCCACCGACATTTCCGACAGCACCGAAGACAATAACGACGCCACCCTGGTCGCGGAACTGGGGGAGCTGGCCGAGCATATCCGCCTGGTCAAGATGGAAGGCCGCGTCTTCGTGCGCTTTTCCGGCGTGGTCAAGGCGGGCCACCTGGTGGTGCCGTATGCGCTGGTGCCCGCGCAGGGCGTGCTGGCGCGGCCGGCCAAGTGGCGCAAGATGGAACGCGAAACAAAGCTGGCCCTGGTGCGCGAACGGGCCAGCGCGGCCGTCTTCGAGGAGCTGCGCCAGCATGTGATCGATTTCGTCGCCGATATCGCGGGCCTGAGCGAAGACGTGGACACGGACCCGATGGTCTTCCTGCACACCTTGGCCGACATGCAGACGTCGGAGCCGGCCGGCATGGTCTTCGACCGCATCCGCCAGCGCTTCCATCACGCCATCGAGCGCCAGCAGGAAGAACAGCACGCGGCGCGCACGCGCCAGAGCATCAACCTGGCCGAGTATCCCGCCTCGTTCGAGATGGCCCGGCGCCTGCCGCGCCGCTTCATCGCCCTGCTGGGGCCCACGAATTCCGGCAAGACGCACCGCGCCATGGAAGCGCTGGTGAAAGCAAAGAGCGGCATCTACCTGGCGCCATTGCGCTTGCTGGCCCTGGAAAACTACGAACGCCTGCAGGAAGCCGCGCCGCACGGCAAGCCGCTGGCCGTGAGCCTGATCACGGGCGAGGAGCGCAGGGTCGTCGACGGCGCCACGCACGTGGCCAGCACGGTGGAAATGCTGGACACGAAAACCGTCGTCGAGGTGGCCGTCATCGATGAAATCCAGATGCTGGCCGACCCGGACCGGGGCGCCGCATGGACGGCGGCCGTCTGCGGCGCGCCCGCCCACACCGTGTACCTGGTGGGAGCGCCGGAAGCGCGGCGCGCCATCGAGGCGCTGGCCGAGCGCCTCGACTGCCCGCTGGAGGTGCATGTCCTGAAACGCATGGCGCCGCTGTCGATGGAGCCGAGCGCCGTGCGCAAGGTGCGCAACCTGCGCCGCGGCGACGCCGTCATCGCCTTTTCGCGCCGCGAGGTGCTGATGTGGCGCGACATGATCACGGAAACGGGGCTGTCCGTGGCCACCGTCTACGGCAACCTGTCGCCCGAAGTGCGGCGCGCGCAGGCGCAGCGCTTCCGCGATGGCACGGCCGATATCGTCGTCGGCACAGACGCGCTGGCGATGGGCCTGAACATGCCGATCGCGCGCATCGTCATGACCACCTGCGTCAAATACAATGGCCGCGAAGAGGAAGAGATTTCCGCCGCGCTGGCGCGCCAGATCGCCGGACGCGCGGGCCGCTACGGCGTACATGAAGAGGGCCTGGTGGCCGGCTACGACAACGAGACGCATGAAGTGATGCGCGCCCTGCTCAAGGAAAAGCTGCACCCGCTGAACACCAGCGGCTTTGCCGTGGCGCCTTCGCTCGAACACCTGCACCGCATTTCGTCGGTGACGGGCGAACTGTCGCTGTCAAAACTGCTGCGCCGCTTCATCCACAATATCGACGTGCCGGACGGCTTCTTCTTCCCGCGCATCACGGAAGACCAGAAGGAGCGCGCCGTCTGGCTCGACACCCTGCCCTTGTCCGTGGCCGACAAGTTCACGCTGTCGCTGGTGCCGATATCGAGCAAGGTGCCGTCCTTGCAAACGGCGTGGGAACACTGGTCGAAGAATCTGTCTCAGGGAAAAACGAGCACCTTGCGGCAGCACGCGTATGGCGCAAGCACGCAGAATCTGCAGCAGGTGGAAGACACTTGCCGCTACTACTCGGCGTATGCCTGGCTCAGCTACCGCCTGCCCGAGTTCTTCCCCGATATCGCCGTGGCGCAAAACCTGTCACGCGATGCGTCGGAACGGGTCGACTCCATCCTGCGCGCGCACAATGCGGCTTCGCGCGGACGGTCGAAGAAGTTCAAATAGGCGTCAGCGCAATTCCCAGAACCACACTTCGGCGCAGGTCCAGTAGCACTCGCTGCCGCACACCTGTACGCCGATGGATGGCAGCAGGATGTCGATATGCCCGCCCGCGCCGCCCAGGTAGCCGGGAATGCGGAAGAAGGCGACGAGACCCTTGCGCTGGCCGATGCCGGCGATGGCCGCGTCCCTGCCGAACTTTTCGGGTGCGCCAAACATGGACGGGCTAGCCAGCATGTGCGCCAGCTTGGCCTGTCCCGGCTCGATCAGCGCGCCCTTGAACGGCCCCTTGCGGATGGCTATGCGGCCTTTGACCTGGACGCCGGCCTTGATCAGGGCCAGGCTGACGCGGATGGCGCAGGTATTGGCAAAGCTGTCCTTGCCGATCAAGTCTTCCCAGCCGATTTCGCCGAACAGGGTGGCCTGGTCGACGGCGGCCACGCTCGAATAGTTCTCTCGCAGCTTGATGAATGCAGGTTTCACGTCAGCCTCCCGTGGGTGATGGAGTGGAACAGGGAAAACGCCGCGCCAGGATGGCGACGACCAGGGCCGATGCGTCGCCCTGGCGGGTTCTGGCAGGCAATTTCTTCAAGTCAGCAACGACCTGCGCATCGATTTCCAGCGACTTCACGCGGCCCGTGTCGCACCACAGACGGCCCTGCGCCGCATCGGATACGCCGGCCAGGTAGCCTTTGGCGTAGCGCTGATCGAGCAGGAAGACAGCATCGGCCATCGCTCCCTTGGCCGGCCCTTCCTGGTAATACGCGATCAGCTGGTCGGCACTCAGGCGCGGCGCCGGAGGATAGGCCACGCCCTGCCCGCGGGCGCCGGGGAGGCCCAGGCTCAATACAATGAGAAGGGAGGAGACATGCATGGCCATCCATGGTCAGTGGGGAAGGTCTGGCCGATTGTAGAAGGATGCGGCTGTCCCGCACTGAGCGAGGTCAAGCGTAGGTCGGATTAGCGCGTCCGAAGGGCGCGCGTAATCCGACGACATTGTTGGCGCTACGGTTGTCGGGTTACGGCCTTTGGCCTAACCCGACCTACGTCTGCGAGGCCGGTGAACGTTACGGCGTGCCCGGCCCCGCGTAATGCAGCTTGAGGACCAGCCCATTATGGTCATCGGCCATATAGATATCGCCATCCTGGCCCTGCTTCACGTCGACGGGCGCGCCCCTGCCCTGCTTGCCCTTGCGCTCCCAGTTGCCGATCAGGTCGACGGACTTGCCCAGCGGCGCACCGGCCTTGTCGGGCAGCAGGGCCACCAGGCGGTGGCCATTGCTGCGGTAACCGTGGTAGCCGATGATCAGGCTATTCCTGTACAACGCCGGGAAGCGGCTGGCCGTGTAAAAGGTCATGCCCAGCGGCGCGGCGTGGCCGGGCAGCAAACGCTGCGGCGCCGCGTACTGGACGGCGCAAGCCGTCTTCGGATATTCGGGACTGGCGACGTTGTCGTCGTAGCAGTACGGCCAGCCATAGTGCCGGTCGGCCTTGATCAGGTTGAGTTCCTCGTGCGGCAGGTTTTCGTCGCTTTTCAGCTGCGGCATGGCGGCCTGGATGGCGTCGCGCGAATTCTCCGCCTGCCACAGCTCGCCCGTGGCCGGGTGGAAGGCCAGCGCCATCGAATTGCGCAAGCCGCGCGCATGCGTGCGCCAGCCCGTCACCGTGCCGGCCGGCCAGGCCATCGCGTACTCGCGGATGGCGCCCAGCGCTTCCGGACCTTCCGCCGAAGGACAGGCCTTGGCCGGATCGGGCGCCTTGCCATCGTTCTCGCAATGGTCGGTGCTCGAGCCCACGTTCACATACAGGTCGCCCTTGGGGCTGAAACGCATGGTCGTCAGCAGGTGCAAACCGAGGCCCGGCAGGCGCGGCGTCTTCGCCGTGCCGCCGATGATGTCGGTGAGCGCGCGCGAGGGATCGCGCAGGTCGAAGCGGAAGATGCGTCCCACCTCGCCCACGTAGACCATGCCGTCCGGTCCCTGCACGATGCCGTTCGGGCGATCGAGCTTGTCGAACAGGAGCTTGCGCTCGTAGCCGGCGCCGGCCGCCCTGCGCTGCAACAGCCACAATTTACCCTGCTTCGCCGCCCAACCCGCCATGTCCGTGACGAGGATGTCGCCGTTCGTCAGC
Organism: Janthinobacterium sp. JF4; assembly: GCF_059617925.1. Classification (NCBI taxonomy): domain Bacteria; kingdom Pseudomonadati; phylum Pseudomonadota; class Betaproteobacteria; order Burkholderiales; family Oxalobacteraceae; genus Janthinobacterium; species Janthinobacterium sp. JF4. Next base: position 26,178 of record NZ_JCAQAV010000004.1, read on the forward strand.
GGCAGCACGCCACGCGGAAATTTCAGTCCGTCTGCCAGCACGGCCACGCAAAAACCGGCCGGCGTGGCGACGTCGAGGCGCGGCATGCCGTCGCACAGGGCATTTACGGCCGCCAGGGCGGGCGCCAACATGGTGGACATGCAGGCTGCCAGGGCGCCCGCGATGATCTTCTTGTTCATGAGGGTGTTTCCATCAGGGGTAATCGGGGCAGCACGGCGCGCGCGTTGGCGCTGGTGGCAAGCGCCACTTGTGCAATATCGAGGCCGCGCAGTTCGGCCAGCACGGCGCCGATGCGCGGCAATGCTTCCGGGCTGTTGCGGCCCGGGTGGATCCAGCTTGGGGAAATGTCGGGCGCATCCGTCTCCAGCACGATGGCGTCGAGCGGCAATTCCGTCGCCATGCGGCGTATCTGCAGCGCGCGGGTAAAGGTCATGGCGCCACCGAAACCGAGCTTGAAACCGAGGTCGATGTAGCCCTGCGCCTGCTGGAAGCTGCCGTTGAACGCATGCGCGATACCGCCGTTCGGGCGGATCTGGCGCGCGTGCTTGAGGACGATGTCCTGCGAGCGGCGCACGTGGGCCAGCACGGGCAGATCGAAGTCGCGGGCAATCTTCAGCTGCTCGCGCAAAAAATGCTCCTGCCTGGCGCGCATGGCCGGTTCGCACAGCATGGGGAGGAAGAAGTCGAGGCCGATTTCGCCGATGGCCACAAAATTCGGATCGGCCATCGCAGCTTGTACGGCATCGCGCAGGGCGATCAGATCGTCCTCGGTGGCGTGCGGCACGTAGATCGGGTGGATGCCCAGCGCATAGCAGGCGTTGGGCGCCGCTGCCGCCAGGTCGCGCACGATGGCGAAATTGGCCCGCTCGACGGCGGGGATGACGATCATCGCCACGCCCTGCTGCCGCGCGCGCGCCGCCACCTGCAGCGATTCGCTGCCGAATTCATGCGCGTCGAGGTGGCAATGCGTGTCGATCCACATGGCGGACTCCTGGTATTGCTCAGTATCAATAAGGCTGCAGCCCTTCGTCCGTCAGGCGCAGCACGCGGTCGCAGCGCTTGGCCAGTTCGATATCGTGCGTGACGATGACGAAGGCCGTGCCCAGAGTGCGCGACAGTTCCAGCATCAGGTCGAAAATCTGTTCGGCCGTGGCGTGATCGAGATTGCCCGTCGGTTCATCGGCCAGCACGCAGGCCGGCTGCGTGACGAGGGCACGGGCCAGGGCCACGCGCTGGCGTTCGCCTCCCGACAATTCGCCCGGCGTGTGCGTGACGCGCCTGGCCAGGTTCACGCGCGTCAGGATCTGCTGCGCCAGGTCGGTAGCGGGCGCGCGCTTCATGCGCCGTATCATCAAAGGCATGGCGACGTTGTCGAGCGCGGAAAATTCGGGCAGCAGGTGGTGGAACTGGTAGACGAAACCCAGCGAGGCATTGCGCAAGTCGCCGCGCGCCTTTTCGCTGAGGGTGGCGAAGTCCTTGCCCAGCAAGGTCACCTTGCCGCTGGTGGGCGTATCGAGGCCGCCCAGCAGGTGCAGCAGGGTCGACTTGCCGGAGCCGGAGGCGCCGACGATGGCGACGCGCTCGCCGCGGTGGACGTCGATGTCGATGCCGGCCAGCACCTGCACCTTGTAGCTGCCCTGCGTAAAAGTCTTGCCCAGGCCACGGCAGGAAAGGACAGCAGAATCAGCGGAAGCGCCGTTGGAGGCAGGTTTGTTCAGATCGGTCATGGTAGTCGTCAGTGGTTTATTCATAGCGCAGGGCTTCCGCAGGTTTGACGCGGGCAGCCCACCAGCTTGGGTACAGGGTCGCCAAAAAGGCGAGGATCACGGCCAGCACGCCGATCTTGGTGACGTCGGGCCAGCGCAGGTCGGACGGCACGGTGCTGATGAAATAGATGTCCTTGGAGAGGAACTGCACCCCCAGCAGGTGCTCGATGAAGGGCACGATGACGTCGATGTTCATGGCCACCAGCACGCCGCCGCCCACGCCCAAAATCGTGCCCAGGATGCCCACCAGCGCGCCCTGGATCATGAAGATCTTCATGATGGAACGGGGCGAGGCGCCCAGGGTGCGCAAGATCGCGATATCGGCCTGCTTGTCCGTCACCGTCATCACCAGGGTCGACACGAGGTTGAAGGCGGCCACCGCGATGATCAGGGTCAGGATGATGAACATCATGCGCTTTTCCGTCTGCACGGCGGCGAACCAGTTCGCGTTCAGCTTGGACCAGTCGCGCAGCCACAGGTCGCCCGGCATGGTTTTCTTCAATTCTGCTGCCACTTGCGGCGCCTGGTTCATGTCGGCCAGGCGCAAACGCAGGCCGGACGGGCCATCGATGCGCAGCAAGCGCTGGCCGTCTTCGATGTTGATGAAGGCGAGGCCGGCGTCGAATTCATTGTGGCCCGCCTGGAAGATGCCGCTGACGGTAAAGCTGCGCATACGCGGCAGCACGCCGGCCGGCGTGACCTGCCCCTGCGCCAGCATCAGGGTGACTTTCTCGCCGAGGTTAACGCGCAGGGCGCGCGCCAGCTCGATGCCCAGCACGATATTGAAGGTGCCCGGCTGCAGCGCCTTGAAGCTGCCCATGCGCGTCTGGCCGGCCACGTCGGACACGTTCGGCTCTTCCTCGGGCAGCACGCCGCGCACGATGGCGGGGCGCAGCGCATCGTCGCGCAGCAGCATGCCCTGTGTTTCCACGAACGGCGCGGCGCCTTTCACGGCCGGATTTTTAAAAGCCTGCGCCGCTTCCGCGCGCCAGTCCGGCATGCTGCCGCTGTTGTCGAATACTTCCACGTGGGCCAGCACGGACAGCATGCGGTCCGTCACTTCCTTCTGGAAGCCGTTCATCACGGACAGCACGACGATCAGCGCCGCCACGCCCAGGCCGATGCCGGCCATGGAAATGAGCGAGATGAAGGAGATAAAACTGTTGCGGCCACTGCGCTTGCCGGCCCGCGTGTAGCGCAGGCCGACCAGCCATTCGAAGGGAATATTTTTTAACATGCTCATTGATTCGTTAATTCTCAGGGGTCCGACCCGCCGGGTCTGACCCCAGCAGTTTGTTGATCAGCCAATTACTCATACCGCAGCGCCTCGGCCGGCTTGACGCGCGCGGCGCGCCAGCTGGGGTAGATGGTCGCCATCAGCGCCAGGCCAAAGGCGATCAGGCCGATCTGCGCCACGTCCAGCCAATGCACGTCCGACGGCACGGCGCTGATCTGGTAGATTTCCTTCGAGATGAAATGCAGGCCGAAGATGCCTTCGATGAAGGGCACGATGACGCCCACGTTCAGCGCCAGCACGACGCCGCCGATCACGCCCAAAGCACTGCCCAGCAAGCCGACCAGCGCGCCCTGGATCATGAAGATCTTCATGATGGAGAACGGCGAGGCGCCCAGGGTGCGCAAAATCGCGATGTCGGCCTGCTTGTCGGTGACCGACATCACCAAGGTCGAGACGAGGTTGAATGCGGCCACGGCGATGATCATGCTGAGGATGATGAACATCATGTTCTTCTGGCTTTGCACCAGCGCATACCAGCTGGCACTGGCGCGCGACCAGTCGCGCATCCACAGCTGGCCCGGCATCGACGCTTTGAGTTCGCGCGCCACCTGCGGCGCCTGGTTCATGTCATGCAGGCGCAAGCGCAGGCCGGACGGGCCATCGAGCTGCAGCAGCTGCTCGGCGTCCTGCATGTTGACGAAGGCCAGGCTGCCATCGAGTTCATTGTGGCCGGCCTCGAAGATGCCGGCCACCTTCAACGCGCGCATGCGCGGCATGACGATGCCATTGGCCGGGTCGCCCGCCCTTGGCTCGCGTTCCAGCATCAGGGTGACGTTCTGCCCCACTTTCACGTCGAGCGCCTTGGCCAGGTCGATGCCCAGCACGATGTTGTAGGAGCCTGGCGTGAGGTCCTTGAAACTGCCCTGCTTCATCTGGCTCGCCACGCTGGAGACGGTCGCTTCCTGCTGCGGCAGCACGCCGCGCACGACGGAAGGGCGCATGGTTTCGTCGTTGAGCAGCATGCCCTGGGTTTCCACGAACGGCGACACGGCCTTGACTTGCGGGTTGGCGTAGGCGGCGCGCTCCTGCGCCTGCCAGTTCGGCATGGAGCCGCTGGTATCGAACACCTCGACGTGGGCCAGCACCGACATCAGGCGATCCGTGACTTCCTTCTGGAAGCCGTTCATGACGGACAGGACGACGATCAGGGCGGCCACGCCCAGGCCGATGCCGGCCACGGAAATGAGGGAGATGAAGGAAATGAAGCTGTTGCGGCCACTGCGTTTCCCGGCGCGCGTATAGCGCACGCCGACCTGCCACTCGAAGGGAAATTGTTTGATGATGCTCATGCGCTCCCGCGACAACGATGATATGCGAGCGCGCAGTGTGCCACACAATGGGCATTTCATGCATCAAGTCTGCGTGAAACAGCGCACGCCGGCCCTATTTTGCCTCCTGGGCCAGGCCGAACGCGGCCAGCAGCTGCCCCGCCAGCGCATATTGCCGCATCTGCGCCAGGGTCAGACGGTGCAGCTGATCGATCCGGCGCTGCTGCAGCGTGAAGTAGCTGTCGCGCGTCTGGATGACCTGCTGCAGGTTGCGCCGGCCCGCCTCGTACTGGATGCTCCCGCCGCGCACGACGAAGGCCATCTTCCTTTCCTGCTCGTCGAGCAGGGCCAGGGTGCGCTGCGCGTTGGCGATGCGCGGCAGCATGCTGGCCAGGTCGGCGCGCGTGCCCTGCTCTGCGCGCGCCACGTCCGCCTCGGCCGCCTGGGCGCGGCTGATGCTCTCGTCGCGCTGCGCCAGGCTGCCGCCGCCGAGCGGAAATTCCCAACTCACTCCCACCGACCAGCCCCGCTGCTGGATGGTCGACGGCGGCGGCGTGGTCTTGTTATTGAGCAGATGGCTGACATTCAGATCGATTTTAGGGGCCAGGGTGGCCGCCACGCCGCGCACGCGCAACTGGGCCGCCGCCGCCCGCTCGCGCACGGCGCGCAACTGCGCCTGCTGCGTGTCGACATTCTCCAGGGCCTGCGCCGGCAGCGGCGCAAAGGCGAAATCGGCAAACTGCGCCACCGGCTCGAAGGCCAGCGCGTCGAGCTTGATGCGCGCCGCCAGCTCGTCCGTCAGCAAGCCGTCGTGCACCAGTTCCGCGTCCAGCTGGGAACTTTGCGCCAGTTCGCGGTCCACTTCCGACGATTTGCCCAGTTCCGCCTGGCGCGTCACCTGTTTCACCAGCAGTGTCACGTCGTGCAGGCGTTCCTGCGACTGCAGCAGGCTGCGTTCCAGGCGCTGCATGTCGAAATACGCTTCGGCCAGCTTTTCCGCGCTTTCCGAGCGCGCCCGCTGCACGTCGAAGGCGGCGCCCGCCATCTCGCGCTCGGCCGCATCGAGTTCGGCGCGGTCGGCGCCGCCGTTGTACACATTCCAGCGCACGCTCGCTTCCACCTGGTGCGTGCGCCGTTGCACGTCGAGCGCGCCATCGAGGTCATTGCTGCGCCCCCGCGTCGCCTGCAGCGCCGCCGTCGGGAACAGGCGCGAGCGGGCCTGCTTGTAGCGCGCTTCGGTGGTGGCCAGCGCCGCCTGCGCCGCGATCACCTGCGGGTCGCGCGGCACGGCGCGCGCCAGCAAGGCAGGCAAGCCGCGCGCGGACTGCGCCTGGAAAGTGGCCGGCGGTACCGGCTGGGCCACCGCGTTTGCGCAGGCGAATGCCATGCAGAGTAAAAAAGCACGCATCAACGCTCCTGCAGGGAGGATTGCAAGCCGCGCAGCACGGGCTTGAACACATATTGCAGCACCGAGCGGCGCCCCGTCAGGATGCCCACGTCGACGGGCATGCCGGGCGTAATCGGCAGCACCTTGCCGTGCGCCGTCAACTGGCTGCGGTCGGTACTCAGCTGCACCTCGAAATACGGCTCGTTGCGTTCATCGGGAATCGCATCCGCCCCCACGCGCACCACCTGCGCCTGCATGCGTCCATAGGTGGTGGCGTCATATGCCAGCACATTGGCCGAAGCACGCTGCCCCACGTGGATAAAACCGATGTCCGAAGGTTTCACGCGCACGGAGATCAGCATTTCCGAATCGGCGGGCACGATTTCCAGGATAGGTTTGCCCGGCTGCGCCACACCGCCGACAGTCGCCACCAGCACGCGGTTGACGACGCCGTCGACGGGCGCCGTCACGTCGCGCCGGCTCACCTGGTCCTGCTGGCCTTTCACGGTGCTGGCCAGGGCGCCGGCCTTGGTTTCGTATTCGCTGCGCTGCGCGCCCCACTGGCCGCGCATGCGCGCTTCCACTTCGCCAGCCTGCGCCTGCGCTTCGGCCAGGGTGGCCGCCAGGCGAGGCATGGAGCTGCGCAGGCTGTCGAGCTCCGTGCGCTGCTGCTGCACGCGCTGCTGCGCATTCAGGTAGTCGCCGCGCGAACCGGCGCCCTCCTTGAACAGCCTCTCCTCGATCGACAGGCTCTCCAGGGCAATCTTCAGGCCAGTGTCGAGCTGGGCGATGCGGCTGTGCGCCTCGGCCAGCTCGCCGCGCCGGCGCGTCACGCCTTCGCGCGCGGCCGCCGTGGCGGACGCGAACTCGCGCTGGCCATCGCGCCACAACTGCATTTCCTTGGCGATCAGCTCGGGCGCCTCTTTCTGCCATTCCGGCGCGAACTGGGGCGTGCCGCCCGTCAGCAGCGCATCGAGGCGCGCCCTGCCCGCCAGCGCGGCCAGGCGGTTCTGCACGCTGGCGCCCAGGTTGGCCTCGTATTGCGCCGTATCGAGGCGCAGCAGCAAGTCACCGCGGCGCACCCGCTGGCCCGGCTTCACCAGCATCTCGCGCACGATGCCCCCTTCCAGGCTTTGCACTTCCTGCAGGTGTGACGGCGGCGTGATGGCGCCCCGGCCATTCACGGACACGTCGAGCTGGGCGAAGGTGGCCCAGGCCAGCACCAGCACCAGCAATACGGCAATCAGCGCCAGCATGCGCAGAACGATGCGCTGCGGTTCGCGTTCCGGGTCCGGGTGAGCCACTGGCAGCGGACGGGCGTTCAGGGCGCTCATGCTGTGGCTCCCTGCTCCACCGCAGGCTTGGCGGCCTGGCTATTGAGCACGCGCATGACCTCATCGCGCGGGCCGTCGGCCACGATGCGCCCCTTGTCGAAGACGATCAGGCGGTCCACCAGCGCCAGCATGGCCATGCGGTGCGTGACGAGCACGATGGTCGTATCTTTCAATGTACGCAGGCGGCCGATCAAACGCTGCTCGGTGGCCGGGTCGAACATGCTGCTCGGCTCATCGAGCAGCAGCATGGGCGGTTTCGCCAGCAGGGCGCGGGCCATGGCCACGGCCTGGCGCTGGCCACCGGACAGGCGCTCACCCCGCTCGCCCACTTCCGTCGCCACGCCGTTGGGCAGTTGGGTGATGATGTCATCGAGGCAGGCCAGGCGGATGGCATCCAACAGGGCCGCATCGTCGGGCTGGCTGCGCCCCAGTTCGATGTTTTCGCGCAGGGTGCCGTGGAACAGGGTCACGTCCTGCGGCACGTAGCCGATCTGGCGGCGCAGGCTCAATGGGTCGAGCTGGGTGCTGGCCAGGTCGTCGAACAGCACGCTGCCGCTCTGCGGGCCATATTGATTCAGCAGCAGGCGCAGCAGGGTGCTCTTGCCGGAGCCGAGCTTGCCGATCACGCCGACCCGTTCGCCGGGGCGGATCTGCAGATTGAGTTTATCCAGCAGCGGCGGCGAATTCGGGTAGGCAAAGCCCACGTCGCGAAACTCGATGCGCCCGGACAGGGGCGGCGCCTGCAGGCTGGCCGCGTCGTCGTCCGTGGGCGCTTCCATGATTTTATTGAGGGCGTGGTACGACAATTTGGTCTGCTCCCAGCGTATGATCAAGCCCGCGATCTGGCTCACGGGCGCCAGCGCGCGCCCCGTCAGCATGCTCACGGCGATGATCTGGCCCAGGGTCAGCAGGCGTTCGCCCATCAGCATGGCGCCCGTGGCCACCACGGCCACGCCAGACAGCGCCAGCACGGCCGTGTTGATGTAGTTGACTCTGCTGACGATTTCGCGCGTCTCGACGCTGTTGGCGGCGATGGCCACCGTCAGGCTTTCCCATTTGCGCCGGCTCCACGCCTCGGCGCCCAGCGCCTTGATGGTGTCGAGGCCATTCATGGTTTCAAACAGGTGCGCCGTGCGCTGCGCGCTCTCCTGCATCGAGGCGGCCACGTGGCGCGCCAGGGCGGCGCGCGAGGCAAAGGCGACGAGCAGCAGGATCGGGATGGCGGCCAGGGGCACGAGCACGAGCCAGCCGCCCACCAGGGCGATCACCAGCAGGAACAGCAGCAAAAACGGCAGGTCGCCCAGGGTCGTCAGGGTCGTCGAGGCAAAGAATTCGCGCACGGATTCGAAATCGCGCACGGTATTGGCCAACGTCCCCCCGGAAGCGGGACGGCTGGCCGCGCGCAGGCGCAGACACTGGGCGAAGATGTTCGACGACAGCGCCACGTCCATGCGGCGCGACGCCGTTTCCACCAGTTCGCCGCGCAGCAGGCGCAGGGCCAGCTCGAACCCCGTCAGCACCACCACGGCGATCGTCAGCACCCACAGGCTGGACGTGGCATTATTCGGGATCACGCGGTCATACACGGCCATCGCATAGAACGGCACCAGCGCGCCGATGACGTTCAGCACCAGGGTGCCCAGCAGGGCCCAGCGGAAGACCCAGCGGTTGCGGTTGAAGACATCCCAAAACCAGCGCCCCGCCTGCGGCATGCTGTAGAGCAGGCTGCGCTGGTCGAAAAACATCACGGGCCGCACGGCCACCCAGCGCCCATCGGGCACTTCCTGGGACACTGCGGCCGCATCGAGCCAGGCACTGCCTTCGATGCCGGGCACGTGGCATTCATATTTACCATCGGTAATGGCCAGTACCACCAGCACCTGCCCTTCCCCGTTGAGCAGCAAGGCCGGCATTTCCGTGGTGCGGCGCGGCTTGTCCATCGGCAGCGCGGTGCCGGCCAGGCTGGCATGGCTGAGCGCCTGGTCGAGAAAATCGGCGGCAGCCTGGTCGCCATGCGCGCTCATGCTGGCGCGCAGGCGCTCGGCTTGCACTGCCACGCCGAAAAAGCGCGCCAGGAAGACGATGGCGTCGGCGACGGCATGGGTGGAGATGCCGGCAGAAGCTGTGGAGGTATCGGGGGATGGGGTCATGATGGATTCACAATAAAACGCTGCGGCGCGCCGGTTGGGCGCGCCGCAGCGGGAACGCTATCGCTTGCGCGATGCGCGTTAAGCGATGAGCGTTGATTAATTCAGCGCGGAGGCGCCCTTGCGGCGGCGCGCCATGAAGCCCAGCAATCCCAGGCCGGCGACCAGCATGGCCCAGGTTTGCGCTTCCGGCACCGGCGACACGCTGAGCAGGGTTTGCGAAGCTGGGTTAACGCTGCTCAAGCTGGTGTAGTTGTACAGGTTCTGGATGGCGCCATTGCCCGTGGCCACGCCCAGCATGCTGTTCGCCTGGCTGACGACGGCATTGCTCAGGTTTTTGAAGCGCAGGTCGCCCGTCAGCAGGTTGGTGTTGTCGTTATTCAATTCCCACAGGGCCAGCTGAAAGGCGGCGGCGCTGTTGGCGCTGGTCGACACATTCGCGATGGACGAGGCGTAATACCCTTCATACAGGCGCTTGACGGCATCGCTGGCGGCAAAGGCGCCGCTGCTGTAGCTATTCGAACTATTGCTCAGTGCGACATGGGGATCGAGGCAAAACGCCAGGAAAGTGTTGCTGTCATATTTGACTTCCCACAAGGTCGGCGAGATGGCGCTGCCGGAGCCAAAGGCGCCACCGGCAGCCGTAAACAGGCTGACGCTGTGCGAATCGACGACTTGCAGGTTGGAGGCGGCCAGGGCGCTGCCACTGGCAAGGGCGAAAACGGCCGCTGCGATGCTGGCGCGGGCGATCAGGTGCATGGATTTTTTCATTGCGTATTCTCTTTAAAGTGATTGGAGAGCGCCGGAGCCGCCTGCGGACAGGGGCGCCGGAACACATCAGCCAGGCGGGTACGGCCTGGTACAACAGGACATCAGGCAGCCATTTCCTGGGGCTGGGCATTCGCGTGGGCCATGGCGCGGCGCAAGAGGTCGGCCATCTCGCACTGAGCCTGGGCTTCGGCAGCAGGAGCTGCAGCGGCCGGCGCGGCGGCCACCGTGCTCACCGTGCCATCCTGGCCCAGCACCACATCGAGCGTGCTGTCGTCGCGCAGCAGGTCGGCCATGCTCGGCAAGGTGATGCCGGCCTTGGCCGCATCCTTGGCGTCGACGTTGAAATACACGTCCGTCATGTCGACCGTCTTGCCGTCGGCCAGAGTGGCGCTGCTGCGCTCGAGGTGCAGGTTGTCGTTGGCGTCGAGGAAAGGCAGTTCCGTGTAGGTCACCGTCAGGCTTGCCACGCCCGCGTCGTACAGCGACATCAGTTCGCCATCGTCCGTCACGCCGTTGCTGTTGGCGTCGCGCCAGATGCGCAGTTCGGCGAACTTGTCATCCTTGGCATCGACCACGCCGTCGTGGTTCGAGTCATAGCTGGACAGCTTGGCAAAGCCCGTGCCCTTTTCGCTGCCGCCGAACAATTCGGAGATATTGTCGATCTTGCCATTGCCATTGCTGTCGATGGCCAGCAAGCCGTCCTGGGCCGAGACCCAGCCCGACTGGATGGCGCTGCCTGTGCCCAGCAAGTCGAAGCTGCCGTGGAAATCGGCGCGGGCGATGGTGTGCACGCCGTCGCCGTTGAGGTCGATCACGATAGGTGTGATGGCCGCATCCCAGCTCATGTCGTTCTGACCCGACGCCAGTTTCAGGATATCCGTGTAGACCACGTTGGCATAGGAACCATTGCTGTTGACGTCCGAATCGATGTTGTCATTGCTGCCCACGTTCTTGGCGCCCCACTTCCAGCTGTTCATGGCGTAACCAGCATGCATGACGTTGCTCTTGTCGAATTTGAGCGAATAGCTGCCCGGATCGAGGTTGCTGAACAGATAGTTGCCGCTGGCATTCGTGTAGGTGGTAGCCAGCAAGGCACCGCTGCCGGAGTACAACTGCACCTTGATGTTGGCGATGCCTGCCTCGTTGTAGTCCTGCACGCCATCATGGTCGGCGTCGCGCCATACCTTGTCGCCCAGGCTGGCCTTGCGGTAGATGCCCGCATCCCAGCTCATGTCGTTCTGGCCGGCGGCCAGGTTGATCAGGCCCGAGCGCCCCGTGCTCGTATCGACGTCGGAATCGGCCGTGTCGCTGCCCAGATTGGCCTTGGTATAGTAAAAGCCCGATGGACGGATGACTTCCACCTTGTAGCCGCCGGCGGCCAGCTTGTCGAACAGATAATTGCCGCTGGCATTCGTCGTCGTCGTGGCGATGACCTGGTTGTACGCATTGAGCAGGTTGACTTTCACGCCCGCCACGCCCAGTTCGCCCGCATCCTGCACGCCGTTGTAGTTATTGTCTTCCCACACGCGGTCGCCGATGGAGGCCGTGTTGAGTTTCACCAGACCCGCATCCCAGTCCAGCTGAACGTCGCCCGATTTCAAGGTGACCCAGGTGGTGGTGAGGCCGCTGGCAGGATTGACGTCCGAATCGGTGGCATAACCGCCGATATCGGCCTTGGTGAAGCCGTAGCCGGCCGGCGGCACGAAGCCCAGATAGTAACTGCCGGGGACCAGGTTGCTGAACAGATAATTGCCGCTGGCATCCGTGGTGGCGCTGGCCACCACCGCACCCGAGGCGTTGTACAGATTGACTTTCACGCCGCCCACACCCGCCTCGCCCGCATCCTGCGTGCCGTTGCCATTCGCGTCGAACCACACGCGGTCGCCAATGGCAGCCGTTTTGTACAGGCCGGCATCGAGGTCCTTGTAGTTCTGGCCAGCGGCAACCGTGACCAGGCCGCTCTGGCCTGCGGCATTGATGTCGCTGTCGAGCGCATCGTTGCTGCCCGCATCCTTGACCGTCGTCAAATAGCCAGCGGGGGCGACAACGGCGATCGAATACGTGCCCGGATCGACATTGAAGTTGTAATAGCCGGTGGCATCCGTGACGGTCGAGCCGATCACGCTGCCGGCTGCATTTTTCAGCTGCACCGTGACGCCGCCGATACCGGCCTCGCCCGTATCCTGCACGCCATTCAAGTTGGCGTCGTGCCAGACACGGTCGCCCAAGGAGGCCGGCAGGGCCACGATGCCCGCATCCAGGCTATGGTTGCTATCGCCGGAAGCAAGCAGCACTTGCGCCGTCTTGCCATCGATGGCGCTGGCATCGGAATCGCGCTGGTCGTCGCCGCCCTGGTCCCGGCCCGTGAAGCCATAGCCGGCAGGCAGGCTGGTCTTGTCGAACTGGACACTGTAGGCGCCCGGCTTCAGATTCGTGAACAAATAGTTGCCATTCGCATCCGTGACGAGCGGGCTGCCGACGGCGTTGCCCGACGCATCGAGCAGGGTCACTTTCACACCGGCCACGCCCGCCTCTCCGGCATCCTGCACGCCGTTCTTGTTGGTATCGAGCCAGACCCGGTCGCCCAGCTCGGCCGTGCGGTACAGACCCGCATCGAGGCTCAAATTGGTCTCGCCCGGCGCCAGGGTGACGGGCGCCATCTTGCCGCTGGCATCGATATTGCTGTCCTTGCCCGTGTCGCCGCCCTGATTCGCCGCCGTCGGCACATAGCCGGCGGGCGCCACCACGGTCACCGAATAGGTGCCCGGATTGACGTCGAAGTGGTAGCCGCCGCTGGCGTCCGTGTTGGTGGTGGCCACCACATTGCCGGCCGTATCCTTCAGTTGCACGACGACATTGGCGATGCCCGCCTCGCCCGCATCCTGCACGCCGTTGGCATTCTTGTCTTCCCAGACGAAATCGCCGAGGTGGGCCATCGGCACCTTGAAGGTCAGGTAATGGGGCGCCAGGCTCAGGTCTTGCGCATTGCAGCCTTCCGTGCCGCCATCATCGCGCACCTTGAAACCGAGGTCGAAGTCGCCGGCCACGGTCTGGCTCGGCACGAAGACCAGGTGGCCCGCGCGGATATCGTCGATGGAAATCTCCGTGCCCACCGCAACGGCCACGCCGTTCAGCAAGACCTGGCCCGCCGTGGTGGTATTCGTGATGACGACGGACTTGAAGCCGTTGTGCTCGACGTCGTCGTGGAAGCCGAAATCGCTTTCGCTCAGCACGACGCTGCCGCCATCGACCAGGGTGAAGGTCTTGTCGGCCGCATCGGGCGCGTCATTGACGGGATCGATGATGACTTGCAGGCTCAGCTGGACGATGTCGCCATTGCCCTTGTCGATCGTCACCTGGATGGTCGAGAAGCTGCCGTTGTAGTTGGCGGCCCAGTCGCCGGGACGCACGTACACGGTGTCCGCGTCAAGCATGCCGAACAGCGGCGTGTTCTCGGTCGATTCCGTATCATCCGGCAACAAAACCGTAAAATTCTTGATATTCAGTTCGCCTTGCACCGAGTAGCCGGCCTGGATCAGCAGGTCGCGGATATCGAAATTCTTGTTGATGTCTTCGCAGACGTGGACCGTGGTCGACAGGTTGTACGTAGTCATGCGGCCTCCTGACGGCATGCCACGGCGGCGGCAGGAGCGGAAATACGGGGGGCCAGCGCGTGATCAGCCTGGCCGCGCAAAGCGGCGAATGTATACATAGGTGGGCTTCCAAGAAAGGACTTGTTTAAAAAATGAAGCCGGCAGATCTTGTATACAGTTTCGAGGGACACAGGAGCCAGACGACGCAACCACGCAGCAGGGGGTGATTGTAATTCTGATATTTAAGTTGTCGCAATTATATCCAATATATTTGCAAAAGCAAATTGATTTCTATCGGTATCAATAAAATTTTCATAATTTTTTGCGCCTTCCCGCCGCCGCCGGTGTTGCCATCTGGGGCCTGAAAATACATGCGCCTTCTCGGCCCGCACCACAATCGCCTACAATCTCGGGATGAATCAACTTACCCTCGTCCTGCCCTTCGCCTTGCCCAATGCCGAACTGGCTGCCGACCTGCTCAAGGTCTTGCAGGCGCCCGCGCTGGCGGCCCTGCTGTCGCGCACATCCACTTGCAATTTAGAAATTTTTGACAACGCCAACCGCCTGCTGCCGCATGAAGCGTGGCTGGCGCATGCCTTGGGCCTGGCGTCCGCACCCAACGGCGAGGCGGCGCAGGCGGCCTTTGCGGCCCAGGCCATGCGCGGCTATGGTCTGACGCCGGAACCGGGCGGGCGCTACTTCCTGCTGCATCCGGCCCACCTGGCGATTGCCCGCAGCCATATCAGCCTGGAAGACTTGCGCCAGCTCAAGCTCAGCGAGGCCGACGGCCGCGCCCTGTTTGACATTGCGGCCCCCTATTTCGACGAGATCGGCCAGCCCCTGGCGTATGGCGACGCAGGCACCTGGTTCATGCGTGCCGACGCTTGGCCCGACTTGCAGTGCGCCACGCCGGATGCCGCCACCACGCAAGACCTGTCCGTCTGGATGCCGGAAGGCGAGCACGCGCGCGCCGCGCGCCGCCTGCAGAACGAAGTGCAGATGCTGTGGCATGAACATGCCGTCAACGCGGCGCGCGAAGAACGGGGCTTGAAAGCCATCAACGCCTTCTGGATCTGGGGCGGCAGCCTGGCCACGGCGCAAGCGCCGCGCTGCGCCGCCAGCCTGCATACCAGGGACGCTCCCACCTGGCTGGCGGCACTGGCGGAACCATCACGGCGCGATGCCACTCCAAGCAGTGTGCTGGCAGACCAGTCCGACGCGATCATCGTGCTGGGCGGCTTGACCCAAACGGCGCAGGCGCAGGAATGGGGCATGTGGCTGCAACAGTTGCAAGCGCTGGAAGCGGACTGGTTCGCGCCCCTGCTGGCGGCCGTAAAAGATGGCCGCCTGGGCCAGTTGCGCCTGGTGCTGAGCCACCGCGACGCCTGGCTGGATTGCACCACCAGCAAGCATGCGCAGCGCAAATTCTGGCGCGCGATTACCCTGAACAAGTTGAAAGCATCATGACCCGTACCCGCATCGCCACCCGTCCCTGCCCTTACCGCGAATCCGAACTGCTGCGCCAGGGCGGCATCCACCCCGTGCTGGCCCGGCTGTACGCCTCGCGCGGCCTGTCCGACGCGAAAGAACTGTCGAGCGAACTGGCGGCCCTGATGCCGCCGTCCGGCTTGCTGCACATCGGCGCGGCCGGCGTCTTCCTGGCCGACGCCATTGCCGCCAAGAAACGCATGGTCATCGTGGCGGACTATGATTGCGACGGCGCCACCGCCTGTGCCGTGGCCATCCGCGGCTTGCGCGCCATGGGCGCCGATGTCGACTTCATCGTGCCCAACCGTTTTGAATACGGCTACGGCCTGACGCCGGAAATCGTCGAACTGACGGCGCGCGAAAAGTCGCCCGACATCATCATCACCGTCGACAACGGCATCGCCAGCATCGACGGCGTCGCCGAAGCCAACCGGCGCGGCATCCAGGTAGTTGTCACCGACCACCATTTGCCGGCCGACACCCTGCCCGACGCGGCCGTCATCGTCAACCCGAACCAGCCCGCCTGCGGCTTCCCCAGCAAACACCTGGCCGGCGTGGGCGTCGTGTTCTACGTCTTGCTGGCCCTGCGCGCAGAGCTGCGCCGGCGCGGCATCTTTGATGCGCAAACGCAACCCAAGCTCGACAACCTGCTCGACCTGGTCGCGCTGGGCACGGTGGCCGACGTGGTGCGCCTCGATACCAACAACCGCATCCTCGTCGCGCAAGGCTTGAAACGCATGCGCAAAGGCAATATGCACGCGGGCGTGGCCGCCCTGTTCCGCGTGGCGGGCCGCGAAGCGCGCAGCGCCACGCCGTTCGACCTGGGCTTTGCCCTGGGACCGCGCCTGAATGCGGCCGGCCGCCTGCAAGACATGTCGCTGGGCATCGAATGCCTGATCACGGACGATGAAGGCCGCGCCTGGGCGCTGGCGCAGCAACTGAACGACATCAACCTGAAGCGCCGCGAAATCGAGGCGGAAATGCAGGATACGGCCCTGCTGCACCTCGACGCTTTCGAACCGGCCAACAGCAGCACCATCAGCGTGTTCGATGCATCGTGGCACCAGGGCGTGATCGGCATCGTCGCCTCGCGCCTGAAAGAAAAATTCTATCGCCCGACGATTACGTTTGCACCGGGCGCGGACGGCTGGATCAAGGGTTCGGGCCGCTCGATTCCCGGCTTCCACTTGCGCGACGCGCTCGACCTGGTATCGAAACGGGCACCGAGCCTGATCGACAAGTTCGGCGGCCACGCCATGGCGGCGGGCCTGACCATCCGCGCCGACGCCTTCGAGGCGTTTTCGCAAGCGTTCGAAGCCGTGGGCCAGGCCTGGCTCAGCCAGCAGCAGCTGGAACGGGTGGTGGAAACGGACGGCCCGCTGGAAGACGCGTATTACACGACGGCCTTCATCGAGCTGATGGATGGCCAAGTGTGGGGCCAGGGCTTCGCCCCGCCCGTCTTCTGCGATGAATTTCGCGTCGTCAGCCAGCGCATCCTCAAAGAGCGTCATTTGAAACTGCTGCTGGAAAAGAACGGCGTGCGTTTCGACGCCATCTGGTTCGGCCACACGGACGCGCTGGGCGAACGCACCCGGGTCGCGTTCCGGCTCGATGCGAATGAGTATAACGGCACGACCAAGGTGCAACTCATGGTAGAGCACGCCGAACCTGCGTAGTAGCACCTGACAGTACCTACTGCGCGAAGCGCTTTGCAGCCGGCGATGCTCACCGGCTCGGGGCCCCCGTGCCCTGAAGTGCTACGTGGCCACAAGGAGCCACCGAGCCTCACTGTCGTTCGCTACGGTGTTGTCAAGTGTCGCAATGTTTCTAGTGTTATTGCCCCACCTCAATGGCGCGCCGGATAGCCAACATTTCCCATAAACAATAGCGTATCTAGTCATACAGGCAGCCGCCGGTTGCCATGATTAGGAGACATAGCATGGAATACGGGGGATTTTGGCGCCGGCTGGGCGCGTTTTTTATTGATATGGCCATCATGCTGCCGCTCGTGGTACCCATCGTTTATCTGGGAATGCCCTGGAGCCAGTCTTTCCTGCTGTACTGGCTCCTGCCTAGCCTGGCACTGAGCCTGGCCTACAATGTGGTTCTCGTCAACCGATTCGGCGGCACGCCCGGCCAGTTGCTGTGCAAATTGCGCGTGCGTATGCTCGATGGCAGTCCCGTCACGCGCCAGGCGACGCTGCTGCGCTACTCCGTACTACTCACACTAACGACACTGATCGCCATTGCCGGCATTATCGGCATCTTGCGCATCGACGAAAACGCCTACGCGGCCATGACATTCACGCAAATATCCACCCACATGGCCCGTTTTAAACCAAGCTGGTCCGGGACGCTCGAGACGCTGGCGCAACTATGGATATACAGCGAATTCGTGGTGCTATTATTTAACAAGAAGCGCCGCGCCCTGCAAGACTTCATGGCCGGCACGATCGTCGTCAAACTCCCCGCCCGCGCAGCGCAAACGCCGCCGCTGGCGACCACTCCCACCTGAAAGCAGTCCAAACTGCCATGTTGACCGGCCTGAACCACCTCACCCTGTCCGTGCGCGATCTGGCGCGCAGCATCATCTTTTACCGCGACACCCTGGGCCTGTTCCTGCATGCGCGCTGGGACAGGGGCGCGTATCTGTCGGCCGGGGATTTGTGGCTATGCCTGGCGCTGGACGGGCAAGACACGCCTGTGCTGACCAGCCCCGGTTACACGCATTACGCGTTTTCCATCACGCCCGCCGACTTCGCCCCGTTTGCCGCCCGCCTGCGCGCCGCCGGCGTGTCTGAATGGCAGCAAAACAGCAGCGCCGGCGACTCGCTGTATTTTCTCGATCCTGACGGCCACCGGCTGGAAGCCCATGCGGGCAGCCTGGCGCAGCGGCTGGCTGCATGCCTGGCAGTGCCCTATGCCAGCATGCAATTCTTTGACGGCCATGGGGCGCTGGCGCGCACAGTTGGCAGAGGACAGCAAAAATTCCCGAAAAGGAGTAATATTAATCCATAAAAGGAGTTCATCATGAATCTTGCCTATGCCTACCCCAAGAGCCGCTTCGAGCCGGCCGTGCTTGTCGACCTGAATGCCAAAGCCGAGCGCGAGCGATTGTCGCAGGCGGCATTGAAGGGTTTTTTCAAGCTGGCCGCCGCCTGGAAACTGCGCGACGACGATGCGCGTGAATTGCTGGGCGGCCTGTCCAGCAGCGCCTATTACGAGTGGAAGAAGCACCCGGACCGCGTGCTGGAGGTGGACCGCATCACGCGCATTTCCTATTTGCTGGGCGTCTACAAGGCATTGCACATCCTGTACGGCGACAAACTGGCCGACGAATGGGTGAGTTTGCCCAACAAAAATCCCGTGTTTGGCGGACGCACGCCCCTGTCGCAGATGCTGGCCGGCGGCTTGCTGGCCATGCAGACCGTGCGCAAGCTGCTCGACGCGCGCCGCGGAGGGCTGTAATCTTGCCCGCCACCGCCCATGACCAGCTGCCGCCGCTTGCCGCCCTGCGCCAGATCGACACCTGCCGCCTGATTCCCTCGCGCTTCGCCGACATGGAGGACTCCGTGCTGGCGCCTCTGGCCGAAGACGACAATCACCTGCGCGAGCTGTTCGAACTCGATAACGCAACCAACGCGCGCCTGGTGGCCGAGTACGGCGGCGCGCCAGGAATTGGCGTGGACGAGCTGGTTTTTGGCGTGCCGCACTTTCGTATCATCAACGCCGCCTACACGTATGCGCGGCCGGAAGGGGCGCGTTTCAACGATAGCGAACGCGGTGCCTGGTATTGCGCCTTCGACATGCAAACGGCGCTGGCCGAGATCATTTTCCACAAGACCGTGGAATACCAGGAAATCGACTATTTCGACGACAGCGTCAGCTACCAGTCGCTGCTGGCCGATTTTTCCGCCAGCTTCCACGACTTGCGCGGCCAGCAGCGCTATGCGGCCTGCCTCGACCCGGCCAGCTACATCGCTTCGCAAGACCTGGCCGCCATCCTGCTCGAAGCCGGTTCCATGGGCGTCATCTTCCCCAGCGTGCGGCACGCCAGCGGCACCAACCTGGCCTGCTTCCGCCCCGCGCTGGTGGGCAATGTTCGCAAAGGCGCCGCCTATCGGTTAACATGGCGGGGTACGCCGACGCCGCAGGTGGAAGCCCTGTAAGACTACGCAAGCGCGCAGCGGCACCCGACTCACCGCAACCTGATATTTCGCATGCAAACCAATCCTGAAAAAGACACCGAACTGCGCCTCAAAGTAAACAGCGAAACGGCCCGCCTGGCCTGGAGCGAACTGGAAAAACACTTCGCCCAGGGCAATGTCGTCTGGGTCGCCAATGAACTCGATCTGGTCGAAGTGGCCGTGCGCATCTCGCACGACGACAAGGCCACCATCACGCAATGGATGACCGGTGGCAAAGTGGCCAAGGTGTCGGACCAGCAGGCGCTGGACTGGCAGGCGGCCGACGCCGCGCTATGGGCCGTTGTCGTCAGCCCGTTCATCCTGGTGCAGCAGGAAAAACCGACCAAGCACTGACACTTACAGGCTGCGCTCGGGCATCGGACGCAGCCTGATAAGTTTGATAATGCGCCAGCCCGCGTCAGTGCCCGCCGCCCAGATAAGCCGCAATCACCTTCGGATCGGTTTTGAGACTCTCGGCCGGTCCATGCACGGAAATGCTGCCGTTTTCCAGCACGTAGCCGTAATCGGCCACGTTCAGGGCGGCGGCGGCGAATTGCTCGACCAGCAGCATGGTCACGCCTTCGGCCTTCAGGCGCGTGATGATGCGGAAGACTTCCTCCACCAGGATGGGTGCCAGGCCCATCGACGGCTCGTCCAGCAGGATCACTTCCGGGTTCAGCATCACGGCGCGCGCCATGGCCAGCATCTGCTGCTCGCCGCCCGAGAGCGTGCCGGCCAGCTGGTCGCGCCGCTCCTTCAGGCGCGGGAACAGCTCCAGGGCCTTGTCCAGGTCGCCCTTGATGTCGCCTTTCGGGCGCGCGCGCGTAAAGCGGGGGAAGGCGCCCAGCAACAGGTTGTCCGTCACCGACATCGAGGCGAACACGCGCCGGCCTTCCGGCGAATGGGCCAGGCCGGCACGGGCGATGCGGTGCGAATCGAGCCCCGTGACGTCCTTGCCGCCCAGGGTGACGGTGCCGGATTTGGGTTTCAGCATGCCGGAAATGGCGCGCATGGTGGTGGTCTTGCCGGCCCCGTTCGAGCCGATCAGGGTCACCAGCTTGCCCTTCGGGACGTCGAGCGAGATGCCGTGCAGGACTTCGACTTTGCCGTAGGCGGCGTGCAGATTATGAATGGTCAGCATGGTCTTCCTCTCAGTGCGCCGCTGGCGCCAGGGTTTCGGCGCTGCCGCCCAGGTAGGCTTCGATCACTTTCGGATCGCTCTGGACCAGCGCGGGCGCGCCTTCGGCGATCTTCTGGCCGAAGTCCAGCACCGTCACCACGTCCGACAGGGACATCACCACGTCCATGTGGTGCTCGATCAGGATGATGGTGATGCCATGCTCGCGGATCTTGCGGATGATGGCCATCAGTTCCTTGATGTCGGGCGCCGTCAGGCCCGCCGCCGGTTCATCCAATAACAGCAGGCGCGGATTGAGACCCAGCGCGCGGCCGATTTCCAGCAGCCGCTGCTTGCCGTACGGCAGATTGCGCGCCTCTTCGTTGGCCAGGTCCGCCAGGCCCACGAACTCGAGGATGCTGGCGGCCCGCTCGCGCGCGGCCGCCTCTTCGCGCTTGTAGCGCGGCGTGTGCAGCATCACGTCCAGCACGTTCGACTTGAAGGTGTTGTGCAGGCCCACCAGCACGTTTTCCGTGGCCGTCATCTCGCCGAACAGCTGCACGTTCTGGAAGGTGCGCGCCACGCCGCCCAGCGCGATTTCGGACGGAGTGCGGCCGGAGATCACGGCGCCGGCAAACTCCACCTTGCCCGCCGTCGGCTTGTAGATCCCCGTGAGCACGTTCATCATCGTGCTCTTGCCCGAGCCGTTCGGCCCGATCAAGCCGTGCACGGAGCCTTGCGTGACGGTCAGGTCCACCTGGTTCAGCGCCTTCAGGCCGCCGAACTGCATCAGGGCCTGGTCCACGCGCAGCAAAGGCGCTCCGTGCGATCCGCCCTGCGCAGGGTCGATCTGCGCGAACGGCGCCACGCCGTGCGAGGCGACGGCCTGCACATGGCGCCGCCCCTTGCCGATAAAGCTCATCAGGAAGCCCACGATGCCGTCCTGCAGGTAGTACACGACAAACAGCGTCATCAGGCCGAAGATGGTCAGGCGCCAGTCGACCATGTTCTCCAGTTTGTAGGAAAACGCGGCCAGGCCAATGGTGGCGACCAGGGGCACGATCACGCCGCGCACGGTGGAGCGCTTTTTCGCCAGCATGAAGGCCGAGCCGATCACGCCCAGCACGGCGGCGCTGACGGCGATCTTGCGGAACAATTCGATGTCGGCCAGCAGGCTGGGCAGCATGACGACGATCAGGGCGCCGATCAAGGCGCCCGAGCGTGTCTTGCGTCCGCCCATGATGACGGCCAGCAGGAACAAGATCGTCAGTTCGAAGTTGTAGGTATTGGGCGAGATGTATTCTTCCGAATACGCATACAGGCTGCCGGCCAGGCCCGCGAAACCGGCGCTGATGACAAACGCATACACTTTGTAGCGGTACACGGACACGCCCATGCAGTCCGAGGCGATCGGGCTGTCGCGCAAGGCTTCAAACGCCCGCCCCAGGTTCGATTTCAGGATACGGTGCACGACGATCAGCGAGACCACCAGCAGCGCGGCGACCATGTAGTAGTACTCCACCTCGGAGAGCTTGTGGCCGAACAGGACGGGCTTGTGGATCTTGATGCCCATCGGCCCTTCCGTCAGGAAGCTCATTTCATTGATCAGGATTTGCACGATGGTGCCGAAGGCCAGGGTCACCATGGCCAGGTAGGGCCCCGTCACGCGCAGGGCCGGCAAGGCCAGGATGGCGCCAAACACGGCCGCGCCCACAATACTGGCGGGGATGGCCAGCCAGAACGACACGCCCAGCTTGAATACCAGCACGCCCGTGACGTACGAGCCGATGCCGAACAGGCCCGCATGGCCCAGCGACACCTGCCCCGTGTAGCCGACAACGATATCGAGGCCGAACAGCAGGATGGCGTAGATCAGGATGGTCTCGGCCAGGTGAATGTAGTAGGGGTTCGGAATGACGATGGGGAACAGCGCGAGCGCGGCCAGGCCCGCCGCGCTCAATGCCAGCATGGTGATTTTCTTGTTCATGTGGTCCTCAGACTTTCTTGATCGCGGCTTTGCCGAACAGGCCGGACGGCTTGACGGCCAGCACCAGCAGCAGGAGCAGCAGGCCAGGCACTTCCTTGTAGCCGGTGGAGATGTAGTAACCGGTGGTCGTCTCGGCGATGCCCAGTATCAGGCCGCCGACGATGGCGCCCATGCCCGAGGTCAGGCCGCCGATGATGGCCACGGCAAAGGCTTTCAAGCCAAGTGACGCACCCATGGTGGCACCCGTCAGTGTCAGGGGCGCCACCAGCACGCCGGCAAAGGCGGCCGTGGCCGACGACAGCGCGTAGGAAAAGGTGATGACCATGCCCGTGTTGATGCCCATCAGGCCGGCCGCGTCGCGGTCGTTGGCTGTCGCCACCACGGCCTTGCCGTAGATCGATTTACGGTTGAACACTTCGACGGCCAGCATGATGGCCAGCGCGCCGACGATGACGGCCACCTGCATCTGCTGCACGTTGGCGCCAAATACCTGGAACGGCGCGGCCGACAGCGGCGACGGGAACATCAGGTCGTCCTTGCCCCAGATATTTTCCGCCACGTTCTTGAAAATGATGGCCAGCGCGATGGTCGACATGATCCAGCCGAATTCGGATTTGATCTTGATGGCGGGCCGCACGCCTATCCATTCGACAAACACGCCCTGCAAGGCGCCGAAGACGATGACGATGGGGATCATCAGGAGATAGCTCATGTACGGGCCGCCGTGGATGGTGCCCACCAGGGACAGGCCCACGAGCGCGCCCAGCATCAGCGATTCGCCCTGGCCGAAATTGAGGGTGCCGGAAGTGGCAAAGGTCAGCTGGTAGCCGAAGGCGATGACGGCATAGATCATGCCCAGCGCGATGCCGCTGAAGACGAGCTGCAGGAAGATTTCCATGGTGTTCCCCGGAAGACGAAAGATGAAAAAATGGCCAGTCCTGATTCCTCAAGGCTGGCCATTTCGCGGCGAGAGACTTGGAATTAGCCGGACTTATTTGGCAAGAACGACCTTGCCGTCCTTGACTTCGCCGAACACGGTCAGCTCGGCGCTGATCGCTTCATGGTTGGTCTTGCTGAACGGCTTGTTGTAGGTGGTGACGGCGCCTTCCACTTTTTCATTCAGGTTTTCCAGCGCGGCGCGCACTTTCGGGCCGTCCGTGCCGCCGGCCTGCTTGAAGGCCGCAGCCAGCAGGTAGATGGAATCATAGCCTTGCGCGGCCGAGA
Source organism: Janthinobacterium sp. JF4 (assembly GCF_059617925.1). NCBI lineage: Bacteria > Pseudomonadati > Pseudomonadota > Betaproteobacteria > Burkholderiales > Oxalobacteraceae > Janthinobacterium > Janthinobacterium sp. JF4. Next base: position 49,744 of record NZ_JCAQAV010000004.1, read on the forward strand.
CGGCCGATGGCATGCGTCCGCCCGATGGCTTGTAGGCGGCCACGTAGGCGTCGATGAAGGCCTTGCGTTTCGGCGTGCTGGCATCCTGGATGAAGGTTTGCGGCATGCGCGTGCCGTTGCCATTCTTGCCCGCGTTGTCGATGAAATTGCCCATGGCCAGGGTCCAGCTGCCGATCAGCGGCACTTTCCAGCCCAGTTTTTCCATGCCGTTGGCGATCTGCGCCAGTTCCGGTCCGATGCCGTAGGTCAGCACGACTTCCGCGCCCGCCTGCTTGGCTTTCAGCAGCTGGGCCGTCATGTCGACGTCCTTGATGTTGTATTTTTCAACGACGACGGGCTTGATGCCCTTCTTGTCCAGCGCCTTTTCCAGGTCTTCGCGGCCCAGCTGGCCGTAGTTGGTGGAGTCGGCCAGGATCGCCACTTTCTTGAACTTGCGGTTATCGATCGCCTCATGCACGATCATGCCGGACTGGATGGTGTCATTGGCCGCATTGCGGAAGATGTAGTTTTCCGGCTGGTCGGCGAATTGCTTGGTGACGATGGAGCCCGTCGCCACATTGTTCATGACGGGAATTTTCGCTTCCTGATAGAAGCGCTGCGAAGCGAGGGCCACGCCCGTGTTGATATAGCCGACGGTGGCGGCGACCTTTTCCTTGTTGATCAGCTCCTGGGCGATCTGCACGCCGCGTTCGTTCTTCGCTTCGTCATCGCGCTCGATCAGCAGCAGGGAACGGCCCAGCACGCCACCTTTGGCATTGATTTCCGCGACGGCCAGCTTGACGCCGTCGCGCATCGACACGCCCATCGGCGCGGAACCGCCCGTGAACGGACCGGACACGCCGATCTTGATGGGGTCGGCTGCCACCGCCGCCTGCGAGAAACCCAAAACCAAACTTGCCACAAGCAATTTCTGTTTCAAATTCATTGTCATCTCCTCTGATACAACGTTTTGAATGCCACGTATTTTTATAGTCGTACGCTGGATAACCGCCCCATCGATAAATCATTGTAGGTGAGTAAACATGCACCAGCAACAACTACATATGACGCGTCGCAACATGCGGAAAAGACCGAATTACCGGTCCGCTGTCAGTCTTTTGTAAGGAAAATATGACGCAAATTGGAACACACTGCACCATTTGGCAACAGCCCTGCCGCCGATGCTGGCCGCCAGGCGGCTTCGACAGCGAGCTGATCTGGCGCAATACTGCCAATGCTCAGCATGCTAACGTCGGCCATGCCAGCGCGTGCGCGCCGGTCCCATCAGCCACTGCTACCGCTTGGAGGCCCTATGCAGCGCCCGTCGAACTCATCCATTCCCCCGCTGCTACTTGGCGCCATCGCCAGCCTGCTGCTGGGCGGCTGCGCCACCAATCTGGCGCCCGTGCGCACCTTTGCCGAACAGACGCACAAGATGTCGATCCACTTCGAACCCATGCTGGCGGGCGGCGTCCATAGCTGCATGGACAAAGCCATGCGCAAGCGTTTGATCCTGGCAGAGCGTTTCGATGCGCAAGCGAGCGAACAGGCGGCGCGCGCCGATTGCGCCGCCATCGCGCAGGCCAGCGCATCGGTCGCCCGCCTGAACGACGTCCTGCTGCGCTATGCCCACACCCTGGCGGCGCTGGCCGATGACAAGCTGCCCGTCTACCAGACAGAGCTTGGCGGACTCGGCGATGCGCTGGGCGGTCTGGCGCAGCCGGGCGGCGGCGCACCCCTGCTCGATGCGGGCAAGCTGGCCAAGGTCGTCAAATTGAGCGAGCACCTGAGCCGCCTGGCCACGCAGCGCCTGCAGAAATCGGCCTTGCGCGAACTGCTCGACGAGCAGGAAGCCGTCGATATCGTCAGCAATGCGCTCAAGGAGTATGCGCAGCGCAGCTACCGCGCCGGCTTGCAGGATGAATTGCGCGACCTGGACCTGCTGCGCGGCGCCGTCGATAACGCCGCGCCGCGCGAACCGCTGGCCGCCAACTACATCCGCACGCGCTTGCACTTGGAAGGCCGGCAATTGCAGGAAAGGGAAAAGATCGTCGCCGCGTACGTTGCCGCCGTCGACGCCCTGCAAGCCAGCGTGGCCGCGCTGCGGGCCAATCTCGACCGCATGCAGGCGCCCGAGCTGGAACGGCAACTGGCGCAGTTTTCACGCAACGTAGAAGCGCTGCAGCGGCAAGCGGCGTTCTATGCCCCGGCCCGCTGGTAAGCGGCGCGCACACTGGAGTATCCCATGGCCCAACTGACCGAACTGACGAAAGACCAAAGCTACGCCATCGCCGACAGTCTGGCGCAGGCGTCAAGCCTGGTGCTGGAATTGCGCATCCGCGAACGCGAGGCGCTGGCGCCGGACGAGCGCGCGCTGCTGGAGCAATATGAGAACCACCTGGACCAGATGGTGGCCCTGTTTCGCGCGTACGGCATCTACCTGACGGCCGCAGGCGCGGAGCAGGCGCGCAGCGATATCGAGGGCGCCATCGCCAAAGGCAAGTCGCAGCTCAAGCGCATCGCCGACGTGAAGGCCGCCATCGTCGCGGCGGCCAGGCTGGTCGACCTGGGCGCCGCCATCCTGTCGCGCGACCCGTTCGCCATCGGCGAGGCGGCGGCCAGCCTGCGGGCCAGGCCTAAAAAAGACGCTCAGGCTTGACCCAGCAGGCAGGCAAGTGGGCTTACTCGATGCTGAGCACGCCCTGGTCCGAACTCAGGTGCGTGCCCGTCCCTTCCTGCGCCTCCACCAGGCTCCTGGCAAAGACGCTACCCGCCGGTACCGACGTCAACGCATAATGGGCGCCCGGCTTCAATCCCGTGGCCAGGATGGCGCCGGCGGCCAGCGGCGAGGTCCAGTCCATGCGGGCAGCGGGCGCCACGTCGCGGTTGAACAGCACCTGCAATTGTTCACCCAGCAACAACGCTTCGGTAGCGCCAGTCGCGGTCAAACGCAAGGCAGCCGGTGTGCCGGCAGGCCCCGTGCCGCCATCATTGTCAGCCACGGCCAGCACGTGCAGGAAGTACTCGGGCGCGTTCAGGGCGGGCGCCACAGGAGCCGCCACTTCCAGACGCCAGGCGCCGACATCGCTGGTCAACGATTGTTGCTTGCTGACCAGCGGCGTCTGATTGCGCCACAGGTAACTGCCATCGGCTTGGCGCCGGCGCACGGTGAAACGGCAATCTGCGCCGTTACCGGCAACCTCGCCAGTGTCGAGATTGGTCTGCGCGCAGCCATTTCCCCCTTCCTGCGCGCCACCCACCTTGCGCACGCTGGCATCGAGCGGCAGGATCGTCTGCGCCGTCAGCATGCCGCCGCCATTGCGAATGGTAACGATGCGCTCCTGGCCTGCGCTATAACCGAGCTGGTACTGGCCATTGCCCAGCGCCGTCAGGCCAGGTGCAGCGGATACGGGATCATTTGCCGTATGCAGCAGGAAGGTGGCCGGCAAAGACTGCTTGCTGCGCACGCTATCGAAGACGACAGTGACCGGCTTGCCCCAGAACGATGGCGAGCGCAGGAACAGCACATTGCGCACAAAACCGTTGGCCATATCAAGCTTGCTGGACGCATAGGCCTTGCTTGCGTTGCCGCTGGTGTAGGTGTACTGCGGCGTATTTTCGTAGCGGATGATGCCGTCCAGCGCATTCGTCCCCCCAGGGCTGATTTCCTCGATCGTCGGATAGCCCTGTCTTGGCGCATAGAACCATTGACCGCCGTCATTGCTAAATTCTCTATCGGCGCGCGCAAAACGCTCGTTCTTGTCGAATATCAGCAGCGTATTATGGGCAATGCTGCGCGTGTAGTAATTCCACCAGTGGCTGCTGCCATATTCTTCATACGAGCCGGTGTCGAGCAGCAGCGGCGCCTTGTAATTGAGCGAGAAACTGTTCTGGTCGAAGTGCTGGTGATTTTCCGCAATAAAGGACGTCGATTTGAATTCCAGTAACGTGGCATTCGCATAGTCCCAGGTATCGCGCATCAGCACCTGGCCCGACGTCCTGAAATGGCGCGACAGTTCCAGCGACTCGAGCGGCGCCGCAGGCAGTTGAACAGGCCACAACAGCCGCTCCAGTATCAAGGCATCGTGCGAACTGCGCGACGCCACGATATGCTCGCGATAAAACTTCCCGGCCACGCCATCGGCCGTATCCGTGACTGCGCCAAGGGCCAGCTGTCCTATCAGTGTGCTGCCGAGCGGCGTCGTGAAATTATCGCCACTGGCGGGAAAACTGCCGTCATGGCGCAAGCCGTAGATATACGGATAAATCAGCCTGGCTTGCCAGTCGGCCTGCAACAGGGGCGCCGTCCCCGTGCTTTCCAGCGCGCTGCGCCACAGCAGCAGGCGCTCGGGGATGCTCGATACGCCATAGGCAAAGCCCATATGGTGGCCGCCATCGACTGAAATCCGGGCGCGTGCCGCAAGAAAGCCTTTTTCGTAGTGCGCATATGACGTTTCGATCATCGGCAACACTTCCGGATGCTCGTCAACGATGGCCAGCAAGCCAACCGTGACATTATTGACGGCGCTGAACGGGTGGCCGCTGATATAGAAATTGGCGATGGAAGGCTTCGATTCGCTGCGATCCCACTGCTCATACACGGGTTTTTTCTTGCAATCAAAACTGGTGCTGGTGATATACAACTGCTGATAGCCACACATCGAGACGAACAGATTTTCGTATCCCTTGCCCGTATCCGCAGCTATCGTTTCCTTGATTCTCTGCGCCGTCAAGTCACGGTAGGTGCCGAAACCCACGGCATCGGGAACGGCGCGGGCGCCCGTTTCGGCAAACAGCCAGTCGTACAGGATGCCCATGGCCCCCACCCGTCCGCCCATAGACCACTCCCCGCCAGCGACGGGGGCCGTCACCAGCAGCTTGTCGAGATAATTCAGGGCGCCATCCAGATACTTCGCATTGCCCGTCAGGCGGTACGCCATGGCCAGCATTTGCGCACTTTCATAAATCGTGCCGCGACTGCCGGTGGCCACGTTGCACAGGTCCGGCGCGCCGCCGGCAGGAGGAAGCAGCGGGCAGGACTGAATCGTGGCCACCCGTACATTGACACGTTCGACGAAGCTGTACCATGCCTTGTTGAGCGATGCATCCATCGCCGGTGACTGCCACAATTCCTGGCCGCCGCCATCGAGCAAGCGGAAATTGCGCATGGTTTCATTGCGCCGCATGCCTATCCTGCTTATCTGCCCATCCGCCTGCCACTCCATCGGTGGCGTCGCGCCGGTGCCGTCGACCGTTCTCCAGCCCGTGGGCACGACAACGCCATTGACTCTCAGGTCAATTTTATGGGTCTGGCTATTCCATGACAATTGGATGTTCGACCAGACATCGGGTTTTAAATCGATCCTGGCGACTGACAAATATTGGGCCAGTCCATTCGCCTGGAAACCGACCTGGAAACCAATGCGTTCCCCCACCGCGCCGGCCGGGCTATCGTAGGAATCAACGTGGCGGATAAAGAAGCCATTGCGGCTCGCATTGAATTCACCAAAAATCGCCTGGTTGACGCTATCGAGTGGATCCTTGCGCTTGGCGAACAGCTCCAGGCTGATGCTGCCACCTGCGGCGGGAAATGCAGCGGGCAGATTCGGCAACTGCGGTTTCAGCACATCGAAACTGGCCTGATTGACAAACAACCGTGGATGGCCCTGCTTGATGGGCGCGGGCAATTGCGCCATCGCGGAAGTGGCAAGCAGGCAAAAAGCGCCCAGCATGGCATGCGCCATTTTCCTGGGCAAGAACGGCGCACCGCTTCCGCGGTGCTTGAACATTGTTTTCTGTTGACGAATCATTTGACTGTGCACACGGGCTCCCAGAATTATCCAGTTAATAAAAAAATCATATGGCAAATAGTGCCACATAATTTTATAAAAAAGCCAATAAGGACCGCCAAATGACAAACTCGGATAGCCGGCGGTGCTCTCAGGGTTCCGGCGGGCGGTGCCCCATCGCGTGCGTGGCCATTTTCAGGTACAGGAACGATTGCTCCTCATTGTGCGCATAACCCATGCGTCCCTCCGCCAGGGCCACGGATTTTTGCTGCAGCGCTTCCGGGTACTCCAGGTCGCAGGCCGCGTCGAGCCAGTAGCGCGCCCTGGCTTCGTCGCTGTCCTGCAGCAGGTTCGCCACGATGAACATGGCCGGCGCCACGCCGCGTTGCGCGGCCAGCTCCAGCTGCCGCAGCGCGGCGGCCGCGTCCTGCGATCCGCCCATGCCGTTCTTGTACATCAAACCCAGGTAATACGCGGCAGGCCCGCTGCCCTGCCCCGCCGCCTGCTCGAACAGGGCGCGCGCCTGAGGCTGGGTCGCGTCTCCCGCGCGCATCAGGGTCTTGGCCTGGGCCGTGACGTCCGGCCCTGCCGATGCCAGCGGCGAAACGCCCAAGGCGATGGCAAACAACAATGCCTTCATTTCGACAGGTCCACTTGATACAGCGCAAAGCCCTTGCCTGCGCCATCATCGGCCTTCAGCTGCGTCACATTGGTGATGCCGGCCGCCTTGGCCAGGTCGATCACGTTCGGCGCCGAATGGAAGACCACCGGGCCTTTCGTGGCGACTGTGGCGAAGCGCCAGCTGCGCGCCGAACCGTTTTTCGCGCGCGTGAGGTTTTTCTGCTGCGTGACGTAGGCAATCAAGAGTTCGCGGTTGTTGTCGGGCGACGCCACCACCGTCTTGCTGCCGTCGAGGCCAGGGAAATTGCCGCCGCCGCTGGCGCGGTAGTTATTCGTCGCGATGAGGAATTCCTGCGTCGCGTCCACCGGCTTGCCCTTGTACGTGAGCGCCTTGATGCGCCGGCCCGGCGGTTGCGTGACGTCGATCTGGTAGCGCACATCGGCGCTGGTGATGGCATCGAAGTTGTAGCTCGGGTGCGCCGTGTTGACCAGCTCCTGCGCTTCCAGCTTGTTCGGATCGATGGTGTTGAAGCGCTGCGCCGACTGTTCCAGCCAGGCTTTCAGGTCTGCGCCCGTCATCTTCACGCCGTACAGCGCGTTCGGATACAAATACAGGTCGGCCGCGTTGTTCAGCGCCACGTTGCCCGCCTTGACGTCCGTGTAGTCGGACACGCCGGCCGAGCCGCTCTTGAACGGCGACGACATCGACAGCACGGGCAGGTGCGCGTACTGCGGCAGGTTCGCCTTTACATACGCGGCCAGGTAGCCCGCTTGCGCCTGGTTCACCACCTCGATGGCGCTGACGTCGCCCACGTCGGCGAAATATGTCGACATGCGGAAGTCCGTGGCGCCCACGGGCGTCTGCACGTAGGCAATCGTCGCCGCGTGTTCCTCGGCCACCAGCTTGGCGATGGCCACATCTGGCGCGACATAGCTCTTGTCCGCATTCTGGATGCCGCGCGCTTCCACCGTGGTGGCGCTCTTGTCGATGACCCACCGCTTGCCGTCATGGCGCAGGCGCAAACCGATCACGCCCAGGTGTTTGCCCCACAAATTGGCCATCACGGTGGGCACGCCGTTAACCAGCCCCTTGACCTTGTCGACGCCGGGCAGATTAAACTGCGGCACCGTGCTGGCGGCGTTCGGGAACAGCTGGTGCGAGTGGCCGATCAGCATGGCGTCCACGCCCGGCACTTGCGACAGGTAATAATTGCCGTTCTCCATGGTGGGCGAATACGGGCTGTCATCGAGGCCGCCGTGCGAGATCGCCACCACCAGTTCGGCGCCTTTGGCGCGCATCTCGGGGATGAACTTTTCCGCCGTCTCGCGCACGCCCTGCGTGTAGACACGGCCTTCGAGCCAGCGCTTGTCCCAGGCCATGATGGTGGGCGGCGCAAAGCTGATGATGCCCACCTTCACGCTGCTCGTCACCGGCTTGCCATCGGGGCCGGTCGCCGTGATCTGCTTGGCGATGATGTGATATGGCGCAAACAGGGGCTTGCCCGTCTTGACGCTGTAGACGTTGGCCAGCACTTGCGGGAACGCGGGACCGGCGCAGCGCGGTTTGCTGGCGTCGACGCTGTCGACGTCAAAACGGTTGCCCGTCACCTGGCTCAAGAACGCCAGGCCGTAGTTGAATTCGTGGTTGCCGATGCCGCCGCCATCGACCTTCAGCAGATTCATGGCCTTGTAGATGGCCAGGGTCTGGTCGCAGGCCAGCGGTTTTACCAATGCCTGGTAGTCGGCCAGGGCCGTGCCCTGGATGGTGTCGCCGTTGTCGAGCAACAGGTTGTTCGGAAATTGCGCGCGCGCCTGCGCGATCAGGGCCGCAGTGCGTTCCAGGCCAATCGACGGCTCCGCCTGCAGCTTGTAGTAGTCATAACTGAGCACATTCGCATGCAAGTCCGTCGTCTCCAGCAGGGCCAGGGTGGCGCTGCTGCCGGCTGGCGTGGCCGATGGTGCCAGGGCAGGCCCGGTGGCGGCGGGCGGCAAGGCGCCGCAGCCGGCCAGCAGCAGCGGTAACAGGGCGAGACGGGGAGATTGAAGCATGATGTATTCCTGTGGAAAGACAATATCGCCAGCATCATACGCAGCACGGTAGCCATCATCAAGGCAAAAATATTGTCGCAAATACAGCAAAATCGTCATTTTATTGCCCCGTGCAGCAGCAATTGCGCGGCGGCGGCAGCGGAAACGCGCCGCGCTCGCGTATAATTCAAGGTTTGATTTCACCATAGAAGACCAGAACATTATGGAAGCCGAACGCATCAATATCATCTCCGCCCTGCTCAACGACCTGACGGTCCGCGAAGCCGAACTTCGGAGGTATCTTTGACTTCACTGTCAAGTCGGAGAAACTAGAGCAAGTCAACGAAGAACTGGAAGATCCCACCGTCTGGAACGATCCCAAGCGCGCCCAGGACCTCGGTAAAGAGAAGAAGGCGCTGGAAGCGATCGTCTTCACGCTGACCAAGGCCGATGCCGACCTGCGCGACACCCGCGACCTGTTCGACATGGCCCGCGAAGAAGGCGACGATGAGACGCTCGAAGCGATCGAGCAGGACGTGCAGGAAATCCGCAAGGTCATCGAAAGCATGGAATTCCGCCGGATGTTCAACAATCCGATGGACGCGAACAACTGCTTCATCGACATCCAGGCTGGCGCAGGCGGCACGGAAGCCCAGGACTGGGCCTCGATGCTGCTGCGCCAGTACCTGCGCTATTGCGAACGCAAGGGTTTTAAAGTTGAAATCCTCGAGCAGTCCGACGGCGAGGTTGCCGGCATCAAGACGGCCACCCTGAAGGTCGAGGGCGATCACGCCTACGGCTTCCTGCGCACGGAAACGGGCGTGCACCGCCTGGTGCGCAAGTCGCCGTTCGACTCGGCCAACGGCCGCCACACCTCGTTTACGTCGCTGTTCGTGTATCCCGAGGTCGACGATTCGATCGAGATCGACGTCAACCCGGCCGATATCCGCGTCGATACCTACCGCGCGTCGGGCGCCGGCGGTCAGCACATCAACAAGACCGACTCCGCCGTCCGCATGACCCATGCGCCGACCGGCATCGTGGTGCAGTGCCAGAACGACCGTTCGCAGCACCGCAACCGCGCCGAAGCGATGGAGATGCTGAAAGCGAAACTGTACGAGCATGAACTGCGCAAGCGCATGAGCGAGCAGCAAAAGCTGGAAGACTCGAAGACGGACGTGGGCTGGGGTCACCAGATCCGCTCCTACGTGCTGGACCAGTCCCGCATCAAGGACTTGCGCACCGGTTTCGAGACAGGCAATACCAAGGGCGTGCTCGATGGCGACATCGACGAGTTCATTTCCGCCTCGCTCAAGCAAGGCGTGTAAGGATGAACGCATCCGCTCCAGCGCAGCGCGCCTTCCTGTTCGACATGGATGGCACGATCGTCGACAACATGGCCTTCCACACGACCTCGTGGCTGGCGTTCTTTGAACGCCACGGCCATGCGCTGGACGCGGACGCCTTTTTCCGCGACACGGCAGGACGGCAAGGCCGCGAAATCATCGCCAAGTACCTGGGCGAGGAAGCCGACCATGCTACCTTGCTGGCTGAAAAGGAAGTCGTCTACCGCGAACTGTATGGTCCGCACCTGGCCACGGTGCTTGGCTTCGACCGGCTGATCGCCAGCGCGCGCCAGGCTGGCGTGGGGCTGGTGGTGGGCACGGCCGCGCCGGACGAGAACATCGCGTTCACGCTCGATGGCCTGGATCTGCGCCACCGCTTCGACGCCATCGTCGGCGCCGCCGACGTGGAACGGGGCAAGCCGCACCCGGACATTTTCCTCAAAGGCGCGCTGCTGGCCGGCGCGCTGCCTGAGAACTGCATCGTCTTCGAAGACGCGCCCCTGGGCGTGGAAGCGGCGCGCCGTGCCGGCATGCGCGTCGTGGTGCTCACCACCACCCTGCCGGCCGAAGCGTTTGCCGCCTTCGACAACGTCATTGCCATCGTGCCGGATTTCTCCGCACTCGACGTCGACGCACTGTTTGCCAGCGTGGCGCCAGCGCTGGCGCCACATCATCAATAATCACCAACGAAGAACACCATGACTACGGATATCCAAGAACAAGCCGCCGCCCCCGATGAAAACAAGATCATCGCCGAGCGCCGCGTCAAGCTGGCAGCACTGCGCGAACAAGGCGTCGCCTTCCCGAACGATTTCCGCCCCGAGCACAAGGCGGCCGATCTGCACGCGCAATACGGCAGCAAGACGCGCGAAGAGCTGGAAGCCGAACCTGTCACCGTGGTGCTGGCAGGCCGCATGATGCTCAAGCGCGAAGCGGGCAAGAAAGCCGCTTTCGCCACCCTGCAAGACGCGTCCGGCCCGAAGGCCGACGGCCGCATCCAGATCTACGCCACGCTTGACCTCACCGGCGAAGCGGCCATGGCCGCCCTGCACCACTATGACCTGGGCGATATCCTGGGCGTGACGGGCACCCTGTTCAAGACCAAGACGGACGAACTGACCATCAAGGTCGCGCAACTGCGCCTGATCACCAAGTCGTTGCGCCCCCTGCCGGACAAATTCCACGGCCTGGCCGACCAGGAAACAAAGTACCGCCAGCGCTACGTCGACCTGATCATGAACGAAGAGACGCGCCGCACCTTCAAGGCGCGTACCGCCGCCATCTCGTCGATCCGCCGCTTCATGGAAAAGAACGAGTTCATGGAAGTGGAAACGCCGATGCTGCACACGATTCCCGGCGGCGCGGCGGCCAAGCCCTTCATCACGCACCACAATGCGCTCGACATGGAAATGTACCTGCGCATCGCTCCCGAGCTGTACCTGAAGCGCCTGGTCGTGGGCGGCTTCGACCGCGTGTTCGAAATCAACCGCAACTTCCGCAACGAGGGCGTGTCGATCCGCCACAACCCGGAATTCACGATGATGGAATTCTACGCGGCCTACACCGACTACAAATGGCTGATGGACTTCACGGAAGCCGTCATCCGCCAGGCCGCCATCGACGCGCACGGCACCGCCACCCTGACCTACGGCGGCCGCGAGCTCGATCTGGCAAAACCGTTCCACCGTCTGACCATCGTCGAAGCGATCAACAAGTACGCACCGGGCTACACGCCGGAGCAGTTGAACGATGCGGAATTCATCAAGGAAGAGCTGAAGAAATTCGGCGTCAAGCCGTTCGCCACGGCCGGCCTGGGCGCGCTGCAACTGGCGCTGTTCGAAGAAACGGCTGAAGCGCAGCTGTGGGAACCGACCTACATCATCGACTACCCGGTCGAAGTGTCGCCACTGGCGCGCGCTTCCGACACGGTGGCCGGCATCACCGAACGTTTTGAATTGTTCATGGTGGGCCGCGAGATCGCCAACGGCTTCTCCGAGTTGAACGATGCAGAAGACCAGTCGGCCCGCTTCCTGGCGCAAGTGGCCGCCAAGGACGCCGGCGATGAAGAAGCGATGTTCTACGACGCCGACTACATCCGCGCGCTGGAATACGGCATGCCGCCAGCTGGCGGCTGCGGCATCGGCATCGACCGCCTGATGATGATCATCACGGATTCGCCGAACATCCGCGACGTACTCCTGTTCCCTCACTTGCGCCGGGAAGAGTGATGAACACCTGAAAAATCTACTGCGCGTCGCGATTTGCGGCCTGCGATGCTCACTGCCTCGGCGGCCCCGTGCCTAGCACAGTTGCGCTTCTTAGCCGCAACTCCCATCCGCTCGCTACGATTTTTCAGGCGTTCGATGCTCCAAGGCAAAAAAAGCCGCCTGGTCTTGCGATCAGGCGGCTTTTTTACGTCTGCCGCAGGCCGTCAATCGGCCAGGGTCACGCGCTGGTGGCTGCGGCTGGCCTGCTGCGCCGCCAAGGCCGCGGCCAGCGCGCGCATGCCGTCGTCGCCGGTGGCGGCTGGCTGCCCTTCGCCACGCATGGCGCGCTGGAAGGCGCGCACCGAGCGCACGTACAGGTTTTCATGCTCGACGGGGATGTCGATGCTGCCGCCGTCGCGCGTCAGGCTGATAGTACCGACGGGACGCTGCATCATCACGCCGGTGGCGAAGATGGTGCCCCTGGTGCCGATGATTTCCACGCCGGACAGCGAATGCGGCGCGTTGAACGCGTCGTGCACCTGCACCAGGGTGCCGTTGTCGAACTCGATGATGGCCATCAGGCCCTCCTCCAGCCCGGCCACCGTCATGCCGCCGCTGGTGGCGCAGGCCGTGACGTGGCGCGGTTCCGAGTCGAGCAGGAAGCGCAGGGTGTCGACGTCGTGCACGAACATGTCGAGCGTGACGCCGCCCGACTCCGGCGCGTCCAGGCGCCAGCCGCGCAGGTGCTGCGGCAGGTTGTTCGCGTGCAGCACGCGGCAATACAGGGGCTGGCCAATCTCGCCGGCGCGTATCAGCTCGCGCACCTTGCCGTGGCTGGCGGCATTGCGCAAGTGGTGGTTAATTCCCAGCACCACGCCCGCTTCGGCGCAGCCGTCGACCATGCGGCGGGCGTCCTCCAGGTTCAGCGCCAGCGGCTTCTCGCACAGCACGTGCTTGCCCGCGCGCGCCGCCTGCAAGGTCTGCGCCATATGCCATTCGTTGGTGGTGCTGATGTACACGGCGTCCGCGCCCGGATGGGCCAGCGCCGCATCGAGGTCCGTATAGCTGGCGGCGATGCCGAACTGCGCGGCAAAGGCGGCGCCGCGCGCGGCGTCCCTGCTGACCACGGCCAGCACTTCCGCGTCGCCCTGCTGGCCGATTGCGTCGACCATCCATTCGCGCGCCACGGTGCTGGCGCCGACCAAAATCCATCCGATCTTCTTCATTCGATTCTCCCGTTAAAAAGTGTGGCGCAGGCCGAGGTTCCAGGCCTGGTTGCCGCTGCCGTTGTCGGTCGCGTTGCCGACCACATAGGCGGCGCCGTTGCGGTTGTCGATGTGCGCGTAGGCCGCGTACAAGGTGCTGCGTTTCGACAGCGCATAGGTGTAGCCGATGCCGATCTGGGCAGCGTCGCCGTTGGCGGCGCGCCGGTCGTCGCGCCGCACGTACGAGAACAGGACGCGATGCGGGCCCACCGGCGCGGTGGCGCCCAGCATCAGGTCCGCGCTGTCGACCGTGGTGGCGGCGCCCGCCGTGCTCTTGCTGACGGCGACGGCGCCATGCGCCTTGACCACGCCGAAGTCCCAGGTGGCCCCAAGCACCGTGTTCCTCGCCGTCCCCGCCACCTGCGCGCTTGACAGGGTGTTGGCATCCTGGTGCGCCATGCGCACGTACAGCGGCCCGCTGGCATAGGTGGCCGCCGCGCCCGTGTAGCGCCTGGCCGAGGCATCCCCTGGCACTTCGCCGAAGCCGTACGCCAGTTCACCGGAAATGCCGCCGCGCACGGGCGAGCTGTAGGTGATGCTGTTGTCGACGCGGCTGATGTAGCCGGCCGTGAAGACATTGCTCATCCTGCCCGCAAAACCCAGGTAGAACGGGTCCAGCGCCCCCAGGCTGCTATCGATGAAGGTGTACTGGCGGCCCAGGCGCAAGGTGCCCGCCGCGCCGGCGAGGCCGACGAAAGCCTGGCGCCCGAACAGCAGGCCGCCCTGGGCCGAAGCGCCCGTGTCGGCCAGGATGCCCGCATCCATCGTAAAGATCGCCGTCATGCCGCCGCCCAGGTCTTCGCTGCCCTTGAAACCCAATCGCGAGCCGTTGGCGATGCCGCTGGTCACCTTGAGCACCCTGCCGCCGGCGCCGCCGCTCTCGGACACCACGCCCAGGTCCATGATGCCGTACATGGCCACGTTCGACTGCGCCGAGCACAGGCCGCCGCAGGCGCCGGCGCCGATGATGATTGCCCTTGCTACCTTGTTCTTCATCTCTTTTCCTGTCTGTGGATACTGCGCTTAGCTGACCAGATGGCGCGGACGCTCGCCGCGCAAGCCGGCCAACAGGTTGTCCACGGCCTGCTGCGCCATGGCGTAGCGCGTTTCGTGCGTGGCCGAGCCGATGTGCGGCAGCGCCACCACATTTGCCATGCGCGGCAGCGGATTGTCCGGCGCCAGCGGTTCGCGCTCGAACACGTCGAGACCGGCGCCGTGAATGGTGCCCTGCTGCAGCGCCTCGATCAGCGCCGCCTCGTCGACGATGCGCCCGCGCGAACCGTTGATGAAGATGGCGCCGGGGCGCATCAGCGCGAACTCGCGCCGGCTCATCATGCGTTCCGTCTGCGCCGTCAGCGGCAGCACCACGCAGACGAAGTCCGACCCGGCCAGCAAGTCGTCGAACGCCACCTGGCGCGCGCCCAGCGCCGCTTCCACCTCGGGCACCGCCTCGCCGTTCACGTACAGCACCTGCATGCCGAAGCCCAGCGCGGCGCGGCGGGCGACGGCGCGGCCGATGCGGCCCATGCCCAGCATGCCGATGGTCTTGCCGTGCACGTTGACGCCGTACTGGCTCTCGCCCACGCTGCGCGTCCAGCGCCCCGCCTTGACGAATTCGGCCAGTTCGACGACGCGCCGCGCGCTGGCGAGGATCAGCGCGAAGATCGTGTCGGCCGTCGTTTCCGTCAGCACGTCCGGCGTATTGGCCAGCAGGATGCCCCGTTCGCGCAGGTAATCGACGTCGAACTGGTCGACGCCCACCGAGATGGTGGAGATGATGCGCAGGTCAAAGGCCGGGTCCAGCAGTTCGCGGTCCAGGCGCACGCTGGCGCCCAGCAAGCCGTGCGCGCCGCGGATGGCGGCGGCGAACGCGGCGCGGTTGCCCGCATCGATCGATTCGAAGTACGTCACCTCGCATTCGGCGCGCAGGCGCGCCAGCAGCGGCTCGGCCAGTTTTTTATAGACAACCACATGTTTTTTCACGCGTATTTCTCCTGTTCGATTCAAGATGGGACCCGCGCGTCAAGCTGGGCGCGGGTCGGCAAGCCTTCCATGTCGCCGGCCACCTGGATGGCGAAGGCGCCGACCCGGTTGCCGCGCCTTACTGCCTGCGCCAGCGGCAAGCCTTCCAGCAAAGCGCTGACCAGGCCGGCCGCGAAGCCGTCACCGGCGCCCACGGTGTCGACCACATTGGCCACGCGCTCGCCCGGCACCATGCCGCTGTCGCCATCGGCCGTGCGGTAATAAGCCCCTTCGGCGCCCAGCTTGATGACCACCAGGCGCGCCCCTTGCTGCAGGTAAAAACCGGCGACGTCGTGCGGCAGGTCGTGGCCGGTGAGGATTTCGCCCTCCCCCAGGCCGGGCAGCACCCAGTCGGCCTTGGCGGCGAGGCGGTTGATCTGTTCAACCATGACGGCTTGCGACGGCCACAGCGAAGGCCGCAGATTAGGATCGAAGGACACGCTGCGGCCGTTGGCGCGCATGAAGTCGAGCGCCTGGCCGGCGAACGCCAGGCTGGTGGCGGACAGCGCCGCGGCCACGCCCGTGGCGTGCAGGTGGCGCGCGGACAGGAAATAGGCGGGGTCGAAGTGTTCGGGCGCCAGCCGGCTGGCGGCGGAACACTTGCGGAAGTATTCGACCAGCGGATCGGCGCCGTGCTCGGCCTTCTCCTTGAGCAGGAAGCCGCTGGTCTGGCCGGCGACGGTGACGACCCGGCTGCAATCGACACCCTCGGCCTGCACGCTGGCGCGGATGAAGCGGCCAAAGGAATCGTCGCCCACGCGGCTTAGCCAGCCGACCTTCAAGCCCAGGCGCGCCAGGCCGATGGCGACGTTGGTTTCAGCGCCGGCCAGGCGGCGCGTGAAGTGCGCCACGGCCGCCAGGTCCCCCGTTTCCTCGGCAACGAACATCGCCATCGCCTCGCCATAGGTGACGACGTCGAGCGCGTGCCCCCCTTGAATTTCCTTTTGGCGCGGTTCTTGTTCCCTCATGCGGCCTCCAGCATCTGGATGTAGCGGCCCGTTTCGGCCACCAGGTCGGCGCCTTCGAGCGGGAATTCGATGGCCCGCTGCACGCCTGGCGCGAAATGCGCGAAGACGGCGCGCCAGGTGGGATCGGCATCGGAAACGGCGCACGCCGACAGCCGGCCCGTATCCTCCAGAACGGCCTTGCAATGCACATAGCGCACGTATGGCGCCAGCAGGCGCGCCGCCTGCTGCGCGTCCTCGCCCACCCAGCGCCAGTTGCCGATGTCGAACGTCAGCCCCACGGGCAGCCCGGCTTCGTGCGCCGCCGCCAGGAAGCGCGCCATCGTCGCCAGCCTGCCGCCATGCGCCGTCTGGTCGTTTTCCACCAGCAGCGCCACGGGCGCCGACGCCAGCTGTGCGCTCAAGGCGAGCAAATCCGGCGCGGCCGGGTAATGGCCCAGCGACACTTTCAGGTAGCGCGCGCCCAGGCGCGCCCCCTCGTCCAGCATCTGCCGCAGCAGCGCGTGCTGCAGCACCCCGTCCGCGCCCCACAATTCGATGGGCGTGGAATACACGGAGTACATGCCGCGCCCGGCCACCGCCGCGCCCATGCGCGCCAGGTCGGGCAAGTCGGAGGTGAACAGTTCGCGGCGGATCTCGATGCCGGCGCCGCCCGCATCGGCCACCACGTCGATGAAATGGCTTTGCCCCAGCTGCCGGACCCTGCTTGCGCCGTAGGCCGACGCGGCCACCAGGACGGGGCTCATTTGATCGCTCCCGCGCCGACGAATTGGCGCGCTTCGGGCGTTTGCGGGTTGCTGAAAAGGGCTTCCGACGGCCCGCTCTCCCACACCAATCCCTGGTGCATGAAGACGGTGACGTCGGCCATGCGCCGCGCGAACTCCATCTCGTGCGTCACCAGCAGCATCGTCATGCCGGCCTGCGCCAGCTCTTCCATCACCTTCAGCACTTCCTGCGTCAGTTCCGGGTCGAGCGCAGACGTGACTTCGTCGAACAGCATCACCTGCGGCTCCATCGCCAGCGAACGGGCGATCGCCACGCGCTGCTGCTGGCCGCCCGACAGCTGCTCGGGATAGGCGTCGCGCTTGTGCTCCAGGCCCACCTGCTTGAGCACGCGCAGCGCCGTGGCGCGGCCCTGGGCATCGGGCACCTTCTTGACGATGCGCGGCGCCAGCATGACGTTTTCTTCCACCGTCAGGTGGGGGAACAGGTTGTAGCTCTGGAAGACCATGCCGACATCCTTGCGCAAGTCGAGCAGATGCTCCTGGCGCGCCGTCAGCGTGTGGCCGGCCACGGCGATGCTGCCGCTGTCGATGGTTTCCAGGCCGTTGATACAGCGCAGCATGGTGCTCTTGCCGGAGCCGCTGCGGCCGATCACGGCGATCACCTGCCCCCTCTCGACGGCGAACGAGACGCCCTTGAGCACGTGATTGGCGCCGAAGCTCTTGCTGATATTGTCGATTTCAACGATGGGCATGGAATTTCCTTTCCAGTGAATGGCTGTAGCGCGACAGCGGATAGCACAGCGCGAAGTAGATCAGGGCGACGACGGGGAAGACGATGAAAGGCAGGAAGGTCGCGTTGCTGACCAGTTGCCCCGCCCGCGTCAGTTCCACCACGCCGATGATCGAGGTGATCGAGGTGTTCTTGATGATCTGCACCATGAAGCCCACCGTCGGCGGCAGCGAATGGCGCAGCGCCTGCGGCAGGATGACGTAGCGCAGCTGCTGGTAGCGGTTCAGCGCCAGCGCGGCCGATGCTTCCCACTGCTGCCGCTGCACGCCTTCGATGCAGCCGCGCCAGATCTCGCCCAGGTAGGCGCTGGCAAAGATCGTCATCGCCGCGCCGGCCGCGATGAGCGGCGACAGCTTGTAGCCGAACAGCGCCAGGCCGTAATAGGTCAAAAACAGCACGATCAGCACGGGCGTGCCCTGGACCAGCTGGATGTACAGGGCGCTGATGCAGCGCAGGACCGGACTGCGCGCCGTGCGCAGCAGCGCCACCGCGAAGCCGGCGATGCCGCCCGTGATGAAGACGAGCAGCGACAGGCCGATGGTCCAGCGCGTGGCCTCGAGCAGGAATTGCAGGTTATCCCAGGAAAAGTCACTGATCATGTCATGCTCCCATGCGCGCCGCGCCCAGACGGCGGCGGCGTTTGAAGACGATCTGGCCCAGTACCCAGAAGCTGAAGCGGAACAGCAGGGCCAGCAGGATGTACAGCACCATCACGACGATGTAGATCTCGAAGCTGCGGAAGGTTTCCGAGTCGAGCAGGTGGGCGGCGGCGGTCAGCTCTTCAGCGGAAATGGCCGACACGACGCTCGAGGCGAGCATCATCAGCGTGAACTGGCTGGCCAGCGCCGGATACACTTTTTCCAGCGCCGGCAGCAGCACCACGTGGCGCATCACCTGCCAGCGCGTCATGCCCAGCGCCTGCGCCGCCTCCAGCTGCGACGGATGCACGGCGCCGATGCCGGCGCGCACGATTTCCGCCGCGTAGGCGCCCAGGTTGACCGTCATGGCGACGAGCGCGGCGCCGTTGGCGTCCAGTTGCAGGCCCAGCGACGGCAAGCCAAAGTAGATGATGAACAGCTGCACCAGGAACGGCGTGCTGCGGATGATCTCCACATACGCGCGCACCACGGCGCGGGCATAGGCGGGACCGTTCTTCAGTATGACGGCGGCGCACACGCCCACCGCCAGCCCCAGCACCATCGCCAGGGCGCTCAGGCGTATCGTCAGCGCCGCGCCCCACAGCAGGCGGTCCAGCGATTGCATGACGAGTTCGAAATGAAATTCATACGGCATACTCAACTCCTTGTCTACGTGCGCATCCCCGGCCGCGCCACCGTGGTGGCGCGCCGTATGGATCTACACTTTCGCTATGCGGGTTGCGGTATCAGAAGGTCGGCAGCGCCGGCAGCGGCGCGCCGCTCCACTTGCGCGCGATGGCGTCGAGTTCGCCATTCAGCTTGACGTAGTAGATGAAGTTGTTGAGCCACTGGTGCAGCTCGAAGTCGCCGCGCCGCACGGCCATCGAATTCGGTTGCACGGAATACGTGAACCGGACCTCGATCTTGCCCGCGCCGCGCGTCTTGATGATGTCGAGCGCCATCGTGCTGGGGATCGAGACGGCGTCGACCTGCTTGCTGAGCAAGGCCTGGGTGACGGTGGCGTCATCCTCGAAACGCACGATATTGGTGCCGGCCGGCGCCATGCGGCTCAGCGCCGTGTCATTCGTGGTGCCGCGCGTCACGCCCACCTTCTTGCCTTTCAGGTCGGCCAGGGCCTTGAACTTGCCGCCGACCGGCGCGACGATGGCCAGCTCGAAGGCGCTGTAGGGCATGGTGAACATCAGGGTCTTGGCCCGTTCCGGCGTGGGCGCCAGGGTCGCCACGAGGAAATCGACCTTGCCCGATTCCAGCGACGGCACGCGCGACGGCGCCGTCAACGGCACCACGTCCACGGGCAGGTTCAGGTATTTGCCGATCAGGTTGGCGACGTCGACGTCATAGCCGACGGGCGCGCCCTTGGCGTCGATGCTGCCGAACGGCGGCGTGCCGCTGACGACGCCGATGGTCAGCTTGCCTTTCTTGATCAAGTCGCCAAGCGTCTGGGCGCCGGCGTCGGCGGCAGCACCCAGAGCGCACGTGGCTGCCAGTGCGCAAGCCAGTATCTTCGAATAGAACAGTGTCGTCATCTTCATGTTTCCGTCTCCTGTGATCCCGGTACCGGCCTCGTCGAGGCACTTCCGGGAATAGTGTCAAATGGACGATTTATTTCGTCTCTTGCCGTATCGCTCCAACTTCATGCCAACCATTGCCCTGCCTGACTATTCACGCCCCTTTCCAGTGTGAAGAAATTCCATGAAACCGGTTCCAAAGCTTGCCAAAAAAAAAGGGCAACGCCCTCTTCCCAGTCAATCGCCGTTCTTGCGCACTGCGTTCCCCTGGGTGGAATTGCGCACAATCAGCTTGCCTGGCAACAGCACCTCGCGCGGCGGGCATTGCTCGCCCTGCAGGCGCGACAGCATGCACGTCATCGCCGAAAAGCCGATCTCGTACGTCTGCTGCTCGATCGTGCTCAGGCCCGCCAATGGCGACCACGGCAATTCGTCAAAGCCCAGCAGGCCCACGTCCTCCGGCATGCGCAGATCAAGACGCTGCAGCATCAGCGCCAGTTCCAGCGCCACCATGCCATTCGAGGCCAGCAGCGCCACGCGGCGGCCGCGCCACTGCGCCAGGCAGTGCCGCACCTGCGCGTCGATCGAGGGCCGGTCGTCCAGGTCCACCGCCAGCACTGCGCCCACGCAGCCGGGATGCTCGGCCATCACGGACTGGAAACCCTCGGCGCGCATCAGCCGCGAACTGACGCCCGTCAAGGGCGGCGCGACGAAGGCGATGGCGTCGAAACCCTGTTCGATCAAGTGTTGGGTTGCCAGGCGGCCCGCCTGCACATTGTCCAGGCCAACCAGGTCGAAATCGACGCCCTCGATGCGGCGGTCGACCAGCACGATGGGCATGTCCGCCTGCTGCAAGTCGGACGACTCGATGTTGCGCCCCTGCGTGTTGACGATCAGCCCTTCCACGCTGTACGAGCGCAGCGCGGCCAGCGACTGCCGTTCGCGCTGTTCGTCATTGCCGGTATTACACAAGATCAGGGTATAGCCATGCTGCTGGCAAGCCGCCTCCACGCCTTGCAGCACGGCCACCGTGTAGGGATTGAGCATGTCCGCCACGACCATGCCGATCAGGCGCGTGCGTCCGCGCTTGAGACCGCGCGCCATCTGGTTCGGCTGGTAGCCGAGACGCGCGATGGTGCTGCCGATCTGCTGGCGGATGTGCTCGGACAGGGCATCGAGTTCGCCGCCGAGAAAGCGCGACACGCTCGTCTTCGACACGCCCGCCTCGCGCGCCACCTGAGCGATGGTCACGGGCCGGGCCGGCTCGCCGGAGAGGGTTTTTTTGCTGCCGCGTACTGAATCCAAGGTTGATCTCCACTGCCTGTTGACATGCATATTTTTATTTTGGAACCGGTTCCAACGATAGCACCCGCGAATCGATGACGCAAGCGATTTGATTGCCTGTGGCGGCGAAGGAACACGCTGGGTGCATGGATGGTAACGCGGAAGAAAAGACGCCGCCCGCCCCCGGCAAACGCAGGGAACGGGCGGCGCTGGCTGAAAGACAGCCTACTGGACTACTGTGTAGCAAGGCACGTATGCCGTACCCGCCAGTTTCATGCGGTGCTGCGCCACGAACGACGCGAGCAGCGCATCCATCGGGCCGGCGATGGATTTGTCGCCGTGGATCTCGAAGTTGCCGTGCTCTTCGATCGAGCGGATGCCGTCATCCTTGACGTTGCCCGCCACCACGCCGGAAAACGCGCGGCGCAGCTGGGCCGCCAGCAAGTGCGTGGGCTGGTTCTTGTGCAGGCTCAGGTTGCGCATGTTTTCATGCGTGGGCTGGAACGGCTTCTGGAACTCGTGGTCGATCTTCAGCAGCCAATTGAAGTAATACGCGTCGCTGTGCGCCTTGCGGAATTCGCGCACCTGGCGTATGCCTTCGAGCATTTCGCGCGCCACCAGTTCCGGGTCGTCGATGATGATCTTGTAGCGCTGCTGCGCTTCCGGTCCCAGCGTGTCGCTGATGAACTGGTTGATCTGCACGAAGTACTCGCGCGAGGTTTCCGGTCCCGTGAAGATCAGCGGGAACGGGATCTCGGCATTGTCCGGGTGCAGCAGGATGCCCAGGATATACAAAATCTCTTCGGCCGTGCCGGCGCCGCCGGGGAACACGACGATGCCGTGGCCGGCGCGCACGAACGCTTCCAGCCGTTTTTCGATGTCCGGCATGATGACGAGGTCATTGACGATGGGGTTCGGCGACTCGGCGGCGATGATGCCCGGCTCCGTGATGCCGAGATACCGTCCATTGTGCAGGCGCTGCTTGGCGTGGCCGATGGTGGCGCCCTTCATGGGGCCCTTCATGGCGCCCGGACCGCAGCCGGTGCAGATGTCGAGGCCGCGCAAGCCCAGCTGGTAGCCCACTTCCTTCGAATAATTGTATTCGGCGCGGTTGATCGAGTGGCCGCCCCAGCATACGACCAGGTTCGGATTGAGCTGGGTTTGCAGCACATTCGCGTTGCGCAGGATGTGGAAAACGGCGTCCGTCACGCCTTCCGTGCTCTGCAGGTCAAATTTCGGGTTGCCCGTGACTTCATCGCTGACGAAGATGATGTCGCGCAGCACGGCAAACAGGTGCTCGTGGATGCCCTTGATCATCTTGCCGTCGACAAAGGCGATGGCCGGCGCGCCCTTGATGTCGAGCTTGATGCCGCGCTCGCGCTGGATGATGGAGATTTCAAACGATTGGTAGCGCTCCAGCAGGGCGCGGCCATCGTCGATGGTGCTGCCGCAATTCAAGACCGCCAGCGCGCAGCGGCGGAAGGTGTTGTACAGGCCGCCCTGACTGGTGTCGAGCAGTTTGTTGACTTCAGTCTTGGAGAGCACGTCCAGGCGGCCTTCCGGTGAAACCAGAGTATCGATAACGTCGTGTTCCATAATGCGAAAATCCCTTTAAAAATCGATGCTCGAAGGTCTTGCAGCCTTAATATACGACAAGTCAGGCAAGTTGTGCTGTGCCGCCACAAAATCGCCGGGGCCGCCCTTGCCTGCAAACCGGTTTGACTAATATGAAACAGTCATTCTTGCTAATGCGAATCGAAATCTTCGCTCAGCGCAATTTGTAGATTAGAATGCCAGCCTATTGGAATTCCCGTGCGTGAGGTTCTTCATGAGAGTCCCCGCCGCCCGCAGACTTCCATAAGTTTGTTGTATCGATTGACTATAATAATTTTTCAGGAGGAACCGCATGAGCGGTGCGACTACGCCCAACAAGGAAGCCGTTATTCCCGAGTTCAAGCAGATTATGGGCCATCCAAGCCCATTGTGGATGTTGTTCATGACTGAATTCTGGGAACGCTTCGCGTTCTACGGAGTTCGCTGGGCGCTGGTACTGTACATCGTTGCCCAGTTCCACGGCGGCGACGGTTCGGGACAGGCAGCGGCCAACCTTACCTACGGTTCCTTCCTCGCGCTGGTGTACGCCGGCGCCCTGTTCGGCGGCTACATCGCCGACCGGGTCATCGGTTACCAGCGTTCCATCCTGCTGGGCGCCGTCTTCATGGCTGCCGGCCTGTTCTGTATCTCGGTACCGAACCAGGACATCTTCAACCTGGGCCTGGCCACCATGATCGTCGGTAACGGCATGTTCAAACCGAACATCTCGACCATGGTCGGCAAGCTGTACACGACAGCCGATCCGCGCCGCGACAGTGGCTTCACGATCTTCTACATGGGCATCAACATGGGCGCCATGGTCGCGCCCGTATTCACCCAGTGGCTGGCCGAGTCGATCTTCGGCACCAGCGCCATGCCATCGTACAAGATGGTCTTCATGGCGTCCGGTTTCGGCATGCTGATCAGCCTGGTATGGTTCGCCATCGGCCGCCGCGCCCTGAAGGGCATCGGCGCTCCGGAAGCCGGTTCCGGCAACCCGATGCGCGTCGTCTGGGTGGCTGTCGGCTCGCTGTGCGTGATCCCGCTGATGTACTTCCTGCTGACCGTCGGCGCTGAAAAGCTGCAAATCGTCCTGACCGTGCTGTTCGTCGGCCTGGCCGTGATGCTGATGATCGAAGGCATACGCAACGGTAAAGTTGCGCGCGACCGCGTCATCGCCATGCTGCTGATCTTCGTCTTCAACATCCTGTTCTGGATGTTCTTCGAACAGGCTGGCAGTTCGTTCACCTTCCTGGCTGACAAGATCGTCAACCGCGACCTGGGCTTCTGGATCTTCCCGACCGCCTATTTCCAGACCGTCAACTCGGTCGCCATCATCGTCTTCGCGCCGATCATCGCCGCCGTCTGGGTCTACCTGGCGCGCCACAACGTCAATCCATCGATCCCGCGCAAATTCGGCCTGGGCTTGCTGGGCAATGCCCTGGCCTTCGGCCTGCTGATCTTCGCTCTGTCGAGCCTGGTTGGCGCCGATAACAAGATCCCGTTCTGGACCCTGGCAACCGTGTACGTGCTGCAATCGATCGGCGAGCTGTGCCTGTCACCTATCGGCCTGTCGATGGTCACCAAACTGGCGCCAGTGCGCCTGGTCGGCCTGGGCATGGGCGGCTGGTTCCTGTCGACCGGTATCGGCAACAACCTGTCGGGCATCTTCGCCAGCCACGTCAGCGGCACGAGCGGCATGTCGGTGCAATCGGCCCTGTCCGGCTACACCTTCGGCTTCTGGTCCCTGCTGGGCGCCGGTGTCGTGCTGTTCCTGATCGCACCGCTGATCAACAAACTGATGCATGGCGTGAAGTAAGCGTCTTGCCTTAGCTGACAACGGCGGCCTGCGGGCCGCCGTTTTTCATTCTGGCGCCGCTTGTTGCCTTGGCGGACGGTACAATACGGCCAGGGCCGATGGCCACCTCAATCAAATTACAGAAAAATCCCATGTCCAGCATCTCCACCACCTCGCCCCTCTCCGACGACGAATACGCCGAACTCGACACCCTGCTGGCCGCGCCCGCCCTGGCCGGCGCCGCCATGGACGTGTCGATGCTGGAAGGTTTTCTCACGGCCGTCGCCCTGAGCCCGAAACAGATCGCGCCTGAACAATGGCTGCCGTGGGTGTGGGACAAGGCGGCCGGCAGCGCCTTGCCGGCACAGGACGCGGACAGCGAACGGGCGGCCAGCCTGACGCAGCGCCACCATGCCTACATGGTCGAATGGCTGGCGAAGGACCCGGACAGCTTCGAGCCCATCTATGTGTGCGGCCCCGAATGGAGCGTGTCCGCCTGGTGCGCCGGGTTCATCCTTGGCACGACCCTGGACAAGCCCCAGTGGGCGGCCCTGGCCGTCAGCCACCCGCAGTACCTGGCGCCGTTCCAGCACCTGGCCGCTGCCAGCGAGCTCGACGACGATGCGGCCGAAACGGCCATGGATGGCGTAATTCCTGCCGTCATCGCCATCAATGCGGCCTGGGCACGCCAGCGCCACCTGAAAAGCCAGGCACACAGCCAGTCCGGCGCCACCGTCTTGCGCGAGATACCCAAAACGGGCCGCAACGACCCGTGCCACTGCGGCAGCGGCAAGAAGTACAAGAAATGCTGTGCCGATGCCGATAGCGCGGCGAACTAAGGCAGCACCTCCTTGCGCCAGCTGCTGACGGCCATCCTGCGCTTCCTGCTGCGCCACGCGCTGCAGTTCGCGCTGTTCATCGTCATCCTGCTGGCCGGACGCTTGCTGCTGGCCGAATGGCGCGCCTACAGCGCCGGCAGCGAGGCCGTCGCCGCGCTCAGGCTGGCCGCCGATGGCGCCGACAACCACGGCGCCGGCCTGGCCGCTGCCGCCACGCTCCGTGTCCACACCCTGCAGCACGCCTCCCAGACCGCCATCGCCACCCGCCTGGCGCAAGTGCAGGCGCACCTGCGCCAGCTGCGCGCGCAACAGCAGCCGTCGCTGTTTACCATTCCCCTGCCCGACACAAACACCCTCGCCCTGCACGCGCAGGAGGAAGCGGCGCGCCGCGTGGAAATCGAAGTGCTGGCGCAGGAAGCCCGTTATCTGACCTCTTTGCAAGCAGCGATCAGCGGCGAAGATGCGCGGCACACGCTGGTGCGCCTGCATGCGCAGCACGTCAGCGCGTATGCCGCGCTGCAAGCGAATGTGCGCCAGCGCCGCGAACTGGAAGCGCAGCACCCCGTGGCGGCGCGCCTGCCCGGCAGCGACGCCTACGCGCAGCTGTCGCGGCTCGAAGCCGAGGGCCAGCGCCTGCGCGACATCAACCTGCAAGCCTACCAGGCGTGGCAGGCGCAGCGCGCCCGTACCGGCGATGCCGCGCATGCCGCCCATCCCGCGCCATTCGCCATCGACGAGCAAGCCTTGGCCGGCGCGCTGGCGCCCGTGCAAAAGGCCATCGCGGCCGGCGAAACACAGCTGTCGCGCAACTGGATCGCCCGCTGGCGCGCGCCCGTCATGGACGTGGCGCCCACGGCCGCCCTGCTGGTGCTGTCGGCCATCCTGCTACCCCTCGCCATCAAGGCCTTCTTTTACTTCGTGCTGGCGCCCGTCGCCGCGCGTTTGGCGCCGCTGTCGGTCGCACGCGAGCTGCAGCTGGCGGGCAGCTCCCTGCCCCTGCCGCCGCAGGGTGAGTCGCGCATCTCCGCCGTCTCGCAGGCATTGCTGCTGCAGCCCGGCCAGCAGATGCTGATCCACCCCGCATACCTGCAATCGTCGCCCGTCAGCAGCACCAAGCGCACGCAGTGGCTGCTGGACTGGCGCTTCCCGTTCACCAGCCTGGCCGCCGGCATGGTGGCGCTGACCCGCCTGCACAGCGACAAGGAAGCGTGCGTGACGATTTCCGCCAGCGACGATCCGCTGCTGGAAGTGGCCATCGTCCATGTGCCCGCCGGCAGCGCATTGGTCTTCCAGCCACGGGGCCTGGTGGGCCTGGTCTGCGACGCGAATCGGCCGCTGGCGCTATCGAGCCACTGGCGCCTGGGCAGCCTGCACGCCTGGCTTACCCTGCAGCTGCGCTTCATCGTCTTTCGCGGCCCCGTCACCCTGATCGTGCGCGGTTGCCGCGGCGTGCGCCTGGAGCGGGCCGGCCAGGGCCGCTCCATCAGCCAGTCCGCCACCCTGGGTTTCACCACCGACGTGCTGTACTCGACCCTGCGCAGCGAAACCTTCATCCCCTACCTGCGCGGCCAGCAGGCGCTGCTCAACGACCGCTTCGACGGCGACAACGGCGTCTACCTGTACGAAGAAACCCCGCGCAACGGCAAGCAGCCGGGCAAGGTGGGCAGCTGGTTCGAGGGTTTCACGGACGCGATCCTGAAAGTGTTCGGCATCTAGCCGAAGAAACCATGATGAACGACTTCCTGTTTGCCGATTTTCCCGAGGACCATGCCGCGTATGCGGTGGTAGAGGCGTACTGGCGGGCGCGGGAAAAGCTCATCGTGCTGACCCTGAGCAGGCAACGGCGAGGCGCGCCGAAGATGAACTGCGCGCCTGGTTGACGCCTGCGTAAGGCAGCGCGCTACCAGAGGTAGGCCACGCGCACGCCGACGTTGCGCTGCTCGCCATAATTGCAGGCCCGTGCAGAGAAACACGAGGCGACATGGTATTTGTCGAACAGATTCTTGACCGTCATGCTGACGCTCAGGCCGCGCCAGTGGCTGCGTGCCTGGCCCAGGTCATAGCGCAGCGACAGGTCGGCCAGGGTGAACGCCGGCGCCTGGAAGGTATTCTCCGCATCGCCCCAGCTGGCACCGACATGGCGCACGCCGGCGCCGGCCGACAGGCCGCGCAAGCCGCCCGCGAACGCGTAGTCGGCCCAGGCGGACGCCATCTGCCTGGGCACCTCGTACGGCGACTTGCCCTGCACGTTCGTGCCCCACCTGTCCGGATTCGCCTTCGTCACCTTCAGGGGATTGTAGGTCAGGGATGCCAGCAGTTTCAGCTGGCTGCTCGGCTGCGCCGCTACCTCCAGCTCGATGCCGCGCGAGCGCACCTCTCCCTGCTGGATGGAATAGTTCGGGTCATCGGGGTCCGTCGTCAGTACGTTCTGGCGGCGCAGTTCGAATGCGGCGGCCGTCACGGACAGATGCGCGCCGGGCGCATATTTCACGCCGACTTCCACTTGCCGGGCCGTTTCCGGCTCGAACGGACGTTCAAGGCGATCCGCGCCGGAGACGGGCGAGAACGATTCGCTGTAGCTGGCGTAAGGCGCCAGCCCGTTCGCCGCCAGGTAAGTGATGCCGGCGCGGCCCGTGAATGCCCTGGGCTTGCGCACGGTCGTGGTCGATGGCGATGCCAGCAGATTGCGCTGCTCCTGGCGCGTCCAGTCCTGGCGCCCGCCCACGGTGAAGACCCAGTTGCGGTACTGCGCACGGTCTTGCAGGTACGCGCCCAGCTGCCGGTTATGCTCGCGGCGCAGGGCATCGGGCGCCAGCGCCGCCAGGTCCAGCCCGCTGCCATAGACGGGGCGGTAGATATCGATCTGCGGACCGTCGGCGATATACGAACTGAACGACGTATTGCTGCGGCTGTAATCGATGCCGGCAACGACCTCATGGCGCAGCGCGCCGGTCGCCACCTGGCCCGTCACGCTGGTGTCGAGCGAGTACACGCCACCCTTGCCGTCGCGCGTGTCGATTTCGCGGTTGGTGAGCGCATGGTCGATTAAGTTGCCATAACGAAACATATACTGTTCATGGTTATCCGCGTGCAGGTAGCGGAAGTTCTGCCTGACCGTCCATCCGCTGTCAAACGTGTGGCGCGCCGCATAGCCAGCAGAGGCGACGCTTGTCTCCTCGTGGTCGAAGCCGGGCTCCCCCAGGAAACGCGTCAGCGGCAGGCGGCCGTTGGGATTGCTGCCGTTCAAGGCCTCCCACTGCACATTCGACGATTGCATGGCGCGATTCTTCTGGATAAAGCCCAGCAAGGTGATGCTGGTGCGGGCGCTCGGCGCCCACGTCAGGCTGGGCGCCAGATAATAGCGGTCGTCCTGCATGTCATCGATCTGCTGGTCCGCCTGGCGCGCCAGCCCCACCAGGCGGTACTGCAGGCTGCCATCGTCCGCCAACTTGCCGCCCACATCGAGGGCCAGCTGCCTGCGCGCGTAGCTGCCGAGCGACAGTTCTACCTGGTTTACCTGGTCCGCCGTGGGGCGCTTGGCGACGAAATTGACGATGCCGCCCGGCGCATTCTGGCCGTACAGCACGGACGAGGGACCCTTGAGCACTTCCACGCGCTCGGCGCCGTATGGCTCGACGCCGAAGAAGCCCAGCGTCCCCATGGGCATCAGGCGCATGCCATCGAGGTAGAACGCGCCCGAAAACTGGCTGAAGCCACGCACCGACAGGCTGTCATCCGCAGGATTGGCGCCTGCCGTGTTGCTGCGCAAGCCGGCCGTGTACTGGATGGCGTCGTTCAGGGTACGCACGCCCTGATCATCCATGCGGTCGCGCGTGATGACGGATACCGATTGCGGCACTTCCAGCAGGGATGCATCGGTCTTGGTGGCCGTGCTGCCCCGCCGCGCCACATAGCCGCTGACCTTGCCCCACGGATTTTCCTCTTCCGCCTGCGCGCTGACGGTCACGGGCGCCATCGTCTGCACCCCGTCCGCCGCCGCGCCAGCAGCTGACGCGGTGGCGGCGCGCAGCGCAAAGCCGCCGCCGGCCGTGCGCACGGCAGCGAGCCCGGTGCCGGCCAGCGCCCGCGCCAGCGCGTCGTCCACCGTATAGCTGCCGCTGACGCCGCCGCTGCGCAGCCCTGCCGTCGTGGCCGAGCCAAAAGCGATCAGCAAGCCTGCCTCACGCCCCAGCCGGTTCAATGTCGCTTCCAGCGGCCCCGCAGGGATGGCGTAGTGGCGCAGGGCCTCTGCCTGCCCGACCGTCTGCGCCTGCGCCGGCGCGCCGGCCAGGCTGGCCAGTGCGCCCAGGCACAGGGCGTGCACGAGGTGGGCCAGCGGTTTCATGGCCAGCAGGCCCGGTGCGCGCACGCGCGTGGATGGATGGAGTGTGCTGCGGTTGTTCATGGCATGCCTTCATATCATGGGATGGGTGGAACGGGCCAACACCTGCGCCCTCACTTCCCTTGACAAGGCAGCGTGCAAAAACAGTCCATGTATTTTCAATATATTTTCGCGCGCGGCCGCAAGGTGACCCAGTAGCGCGTCAGGTAATGCAGCTCGACGGGCAAGGCTTCCACCAGCGCCAGCAGCACCCTGTCGGTATCGGCCAGCGGATAGGCACCCGACACCAGCAGATGCGCGAGCGCCGGATCGCATCCCAGGTGGCCGCGCCGGTGGCGCGACAACTCCAGCAGGAAATCGTCCAGGCGCATGTGCGCGGCGACCAGCATGCCGTCGGCCCAGGCGCCCGCGCCGGCATCGAGCGCATGCGCCCCACCCACGCCGTCGCGGGTAAAACTGCCCTCCTCGCCCGCCTGCAGTATGCGTGACTGGGCCTGGGCCGCCGCAGGCCGCAGCTCGACGGCGCCTTCCAGCACGCCGACCTGCACGAAGCCGTCGTGCTGGCGCACTATAAATCGCGTGCCCAGCGCCCGCGCCGTGCCGTCGGCGGTGTGCACGAGGAAGGGCCGCCACTGCGCATCGGACGCCGTCTGCAGCAGCACCTCGCCGCGCAGCAGCTGCACCGCACGCGCGCTGGCGTCATAGCGCAGCTGGATGGCGCTATCGGTATTGAGCACCAGCGTGCCGCCGTCCGGCAGGCGCACCGTGCGCCGCTCGCCCGTGGCCGTGCTGGCATCGGCGTTCCACGCCTGCCACGCCGGTGCCTGGCGCAACAGGGCTGTGCTGCCGCCCGCGACCACCAGCGCCGTCAGCACGCGCAAGGCGCGGCGCCGCTGTGCGCCTGCTGGCGCGGCCAGGGCGGCGCTGGCCAGCGGCGGCGGGATGCCGGCCAGCTGGCCGCTGACCGCCTCGATACGCTGCCAGGCACGTTCATGGGCGGCGTCCTCGGCGCGCCAGCGCCGCCACGCATTGAGTTGTGCGGCAGTGGCGTCGCCGCCCTGCAGCGCCAGCCACCACTGCACGGCCCGCCGCGCCACGGCGGGCGCCACGCGTGCGGCAGCGGCCGCGCCGCCCAGAGGAATCAGCATCTCTTCATCCATCGTGCTGCTCCGGGAAAAAGCAGCGCAAAGCCGCCCTGGCCAAATGCCGCTTGACGGTGGACAGGGAAATGCCCAGCTCGGCGGCGACCTCCTGCTGCCCCATGCCGTCGAGCTGCACCAGCAGGAAGGCTTGCCGCGCCTGCGCAGGCAGCGCGGCCAGGCGCCGGTCCAGTTCCACCAGCCGTTCGAGAAACATCAGACGCACCTCGGGCGGCGGCGCCACCGGTTCAGGCATCAGGGCCAGGGCATCGAGGTAAGCCTGCTCGATGGCGCGACGGCGCACATGATTGATCAGCAGGTTGCGGGCGATCGTCGTCAGGTAGGCGCGCGGTTCCTGCACGCCCCGCATGCCCTGCGGCGCAAGCACGCGCACGAAGGTGGCCTGCGCCAGGTCGGCCGCGTCGAAGGCGTTGCCCACCTTGCGCTGCAGCCAGCCGCGCAGCCAGCCGTGGTGCTGGCGGTACAGAATGGCGATGTCATCGAAGTCATGCAGGGAGAGGTGGTCGGCGGACATGGAGCGGCGAGTCTGGCGGAGAGCGCAAACTTAATGAGAATTATTCTCAATTATAGGCAGAAGTGCACATCTCGGCAAGATCAGTGCCGACCATGGCACTGGCATTTCCGAAGTAACAACCGATTCCGCTCTCGCGCTCCGCAGCGTCGCCAAAGCCAGACAGGAAGAAGCGCGCTACGCCGCAATCGAATGCGACACCGTCAGCCACTCGCCCGGCTGCAGATTCGCCGCCGCCTCGCGGGTGGCCAGCACGCTGTCCGGGTCCAGGTCGGAGCGGTTCAGCTTGTAGGAATAGGCAAAATCGTCGGCATCGAATGCCTGCCCCGCCTTGACGTAGTACTTGAAGCCGACAAAGGAATCGGGATTGGTGACGACCGAATACTCAAGCGTGACATTGTTCATGGCGGGCCTCGTCGACGACGGTGAAGTAGCCATTATGCGTCAATTCCGACGGCAGCGACGCGCCGGCAAATCCTTGCGGCAGGTCAATAGCCCTGCCGGCGGCCAGCGCTACAGTGGCCAAAGCCCACCACCACGCCATTGCTGCCATTACTGCGATTACTGCCATGCACACCTTGCTCACCAAGATCCGGAACACACTGGCGCAGCAGGCGGGTCTGCCGGCGGCGGCGCGCCTGGCGCGGCTGTCGGACCGGCGCGGCTTGCCCGCCTTTGACCCCGGGCCGCAAGCCGTCGTCCATGCCTGCACGGCCTGGCTATGCGCGGCGCAAGACCATTCCAGCTCAAACGACGGCGGCGTCGCGCGCGACTACAATTTGCTGACAGGCTGGTCGAGCTCCTACCCGGAGACCACCGGCTACATCATCCCCACCCTCATCGCCCTGGCGCAGCGCACGGGTGACGAAGGTGGGGATGATGCGCTGCACCGGCGCGCGCGGCGCATGCTCGACTGGTGCGTGGCCATCCAGTTCCCGCAAGGCGGTTTCCAGGGCGGGAAGATCGATTCGACGCCGCGCGTGCCCGTCACCTTCAACACGGGCCAGATCCTGCTTGGCCTAGCCGCCGGCGTGCAAGCGTACGGCGCGGCATACCAGGACGCCATGCATCGCGCGGCAAGCTGGCTGCGCGACAGCCAGGATGACGACGGCTGCTGGCGCCGGCATCCGACGCCGTTCGCCAGCGCCGGCGAGAAGGCCTACGAAACGCACGTGGCATGGGGCCTGTTCGAAGCGGACCGCATCGCGCCGGGCCACGGCTATGGCGCGGCAGGCCTGCGCCAGGTCGACTGGGCGCTGAGCAAACAGCGCCCCAACGGCTGGTTCGCATCGAACTGCCTGGACAACCCGCTCCTGCCCCTGACCCATACCATCGGCTACGCCTTGCGCGGCCTGCTCGAAGCGCACCGCTTTTCGGCGCGCGCCGACCTGCTGAACGCCGCCGCGCGCACGGGCACGAGCGTCGCCAGGGCCGTGGCGGCCGACGGCTACCTGCCGGGCCGCCTCGGTCCGGACTTCCAGCCGGGGGCCAGCTACGCCTGCCTCACGGGTTCCGCGCAAAACGCGCATTGTTTGTTCCTGCTGTACCAGCTCACGGGCGAGCGGCGCTATCTCGATGCGGGACGCCGCCTGAACCGCTACGTGCGGCGCTCGGTCAGCATCGACGGTCCCGCGCACACGCGCGGCGGCGTCAAGGGTTCGTTTCCCGTCGATGGCGACTATGGGCAATGGGCCTACCTGAACTGGGCCGCCAAGTTCTGCATCGATGCAAACCTGCTGGAAATGGACATTGGCGATGCTTGAAAAGGCAAAAAGCGCCGCCAGGGCCGCGCTGGAAGCGTGGCGCCGCGCCGCCGGCGCCCGGCACGTGCGCCACAATGCGCCCCACGTGACGCGCGCCGGATTGGCCGCCGATCTTGCACGGCTGGGCATCGCGCCAGGCGATACGCTGTTCGTGCATTCCTCGCTGAAAAGCCTGGGCTACGTGGAAGGCGGCGCGCTGGCCGTCGTCCATGCCCTGCAGGACGCAGTCGGCCCGCAAGGCACCCTGCTGCTGCCCACCTACTATCTGCCAGGCGGCACCGTGCGCGCCACCTGCGCCATGCCGGACTATGTGTTCGATCCGCGCCGCCATGGCACGCACATGGGGCGCTTGCCGGAAGCCTTCCTGGCCAGTGATGCGATCCATCGCAGCATCCACCCGACACACTCCGTGTCCGCGTGGGGCCGCCATGCCGCCGGTCTCACCGAAGCGCACCACCGCGCGCCCTCGATCTTCGGCATGGACTCGCCCTGGCAGCGCTTCATCGGCTGCGAGCACGCGAAAGTGCTGGGACTCGGCATTTCCATGGGGCCGGTGACGTTCTATCACGCGCTGGAAGACGCCATGGGCGACGCCTTTCCCGTGCCAGTGTGGGAAGACGATGCAACGCTGCTGGCCTGCCTGGACCACGCCGGCCGTCGCTGGGAGGTGCCCGTGCGCCCCTTCGATCCGGCAGTCGCGCAGCACCGCATCGACCATCCCGGCCGCGGCGACCTGCGCGATTATTTTGCGCGCGAATTCGATGCCGCCGGCCTGCGCGTGAATGGCCAGGTCGGCGATGCGGCGTCGTGGGCCATTCCGGCGCAGGCCTTCTTCGAACACCTGGGCCGGCTCGCGTCCGAGCACGTGACGATCTACGCCAGCGCGGCGCAACTGGCGGCGCGGCCCATCGGGCGCGCATAAAAAAACCGCCCGGATCGTGATGATACCGGGCGGTTTTCATTCGGTTGGCCAGAACATCAAGCCTGCGGGCGATCCGCCTTTTTCTCTCTTGCGACGAGATACAGCAGCACGATGATGGCCGCATACGGCAGCAGCGACAGCGCATCCGAGTGCAGGCCCGCATAGAACGGGTTGCCGTGCTCGGCCCAGTCGGCCATCATCTGGTCGAAGTGCGTGAGCACGCCGGCCGTGATCGCGATGATGATGCCGGCCAGCGCGCCGCCGGCGATGTAGCCGGACGCCAGCAGCACGCCCGAACTGCGGTCGCCCGCCAGCTGGCGCTCTTCCTCGTTCAGCTTGGCGTTGTGTTCCAGCTTGTTGTTGCGGCGGTCCGCCAGCCAGCGCACCAGGCCACCGACGAAGATCGGCAAGGTGGACGACAGCGGCAGGTACACGCCGACCGAGAACGCCAGCGACGGGATGCCGGCCATTTCCAGCACCACGGCGATCATCACGCCGAACAGCACCAGGGTCCACGGCAGCTGCTGGTCGAGGATGCCCTTGATGATGTAGGACATCAGCACGGCCTTCGGCGCATCGTATTTCTTCACTTCCGAACCATCGGGACGCTTGCTGTATTGGCCATTGATGCCCGGATCGACCAGGTAGGCCAGCTGGCCATCGTCCTTGACAAAATATTTGCCGGCCGGGCCGCCCACAGTGTCCGTCTTTTGCCAGACTTTATACGTATTGTGGTCGGTGTCGGCTTGCGGGCCATGCAGCTCGCCCGTCACCGTCAGCTTCGACGCGTCAACCGTCAGGCCAGGCGCCACTTGCGCGGCCGGCACGTAGACGGTGCTCGCTTCGTTCAGCTTCAGCAGAATCGGACCGAGGATCAGTGCCGACGACAGCGCGCCCGCCAGAATCGCGTATTGCTGCAGGCGCGGCGTGGCGCCCACCAGGTAGCCGGTTTTCAAGTCCTGCGAGGTGGTGCCGGCATTGCTGGCGGCGATGCACACGATGGCGCCCACCGACAGGGCCGTCACATAGTAGCGTCCGCCCGTCCAGCCCATGATGAGGAAGATCAGGCAGGTAAACAGCAAGGTGGCCACGGCCATGCCGGAGATCGGGTTCGACGAGGAGCCGATTTCGCCCGTCAGGCGCGACGAGACGGTGGCGAACAGGAAGCCGAAGACGAGGATCAAGAGCGCGCCGAGGAAGTTCATGTGCAGCGGCGTGGCGAAAGTGATCACGGCGATGATCGACAGGCAGCCGATGACGACCCATTTCAGGGGGATGTCCTGGTCGGTGCGCAGGGTGGAATTGCTCTTGACGCCCTTGCCGATGCCCTTCAGGCCGGCCGACAGGCTGCGCCAGATCATGGGCATGGCGCGCACCAGCGAAATCAGGCCGCCGGCGGCCACGGCGCCCGCGCCGATGTACAGCACGTAGGCGCTGCGTACGTCGTCGGCGCCCATTTCGCTGATCAACTTGGTGCCCGGTGACAGGACCGTGGTCAGGCTGTCGCCGAAAAACTTGATCATCGGGATCAAGAGCAGATACGACAGCACGCCGCCGGCCGCCATGGT
Source organism: Janthinobacterium sp. JF4 (assembly GCF_059617925.1). Classification (NCBI taxonomy): domain Bacteria; kingdom Pseudomonadati; phylum Pseudomonadota; class Betaproteobacteria; order Burkholderiales; family Oxalobacteraceae; genus Janthinobacterium; species Janthinobacterium sp. JF4. The sequence continues at coordinate 85,428 of NZ_JCAQAV010000004.1, forward strand.
GGCGGCGATGCGCGGGCCGATGATGTAGCCCACGCCCAGCAATTCAGGGGAAATCTCGGCGCCGATGGAGCCGCCCTTCAGCGGCGCGGCAAATTCCACGCCCGGCGTGTCTTTCCAGCCCTTGAACGAGATATTGAATACCTTGTACAGCAAGCCGACGGCAAAACCGCCGAAGATGATCTTCGCGCGGCGCTTGGCGTCCAGCGCGGCGGCCGAATCCTTCTCGATGCTTTCGCCGGCGGCGATGCGTGATTCTTCCGTGGCGGCCGCCTTCAGCACTTCAGCGCAGGCCGTGCCTTCGGGGAATTTGAGTTCCTTGTGCTGGTCGACGATCATGGTGCGGCGCATGGGGATCATCATCAGGATGCCCAGCAGGCCGCCGAGGACGCCAACCAGCATGACTCTGGAGATTTCCAGGTCGAAGCCGAGGATCAGGATGGCCGGCATGGTCACACCCAGGCCGAAGGCCAGCGATTCGCCGGCCGAACCGGCCGTCTGCGTGATGCTGTTTTCCAGGATCGACGAATCCTTGCCGCCCATCTTCTTGGCCAGGCCGAACAGGGTGATGGCGATCACGGCGACGGGGATCGAGGCGCTGACGGTCAGGCCCACCTTCAGCACCAGGTAGAGCGAAGAGGCGCCAAAGACCATCCCGAGTATCACGCCCATGAACAGCGCGCGGAAGGTCATCTCGGGCAGCTTCGCATCGGCCGGAATATACGGCTTCACGGCGCTCGGCATTGCATCTTTTGCCATAAATAAATCCTTAATTGTATAAAATAAACAGCCCGGATCGAGATCCGGGCTATTTGCTTGAAGCCGAGACTATCGCACAGCCGCGTTTCGATGAAAAGGTTTTTTGCTCCCGCTCCCGGAGGCCCGCCCCGCCACCCGCCCGCGCCGGAACGGCTGGCGCATTGGTCTATAATCGCTGCCACCGTGCCCTGCACGCTACCGTGAGACTGCCTTGACTGCCAAACGAACCGGATTCCCCTGGCCTTCCCGCCGCGCCACCGTGCGCGCTATCATCCTCGCCGGCTGCGCCGCGCTGGCCGCCGCCATGCTGCTGGCCGCCTACCTGTTCCTGTATGTGCGCCCCCGCCTGCCCGAGCTGGACGTCATCACCGACTACCAGCCGAAGATACCGCTGCGCGTGTACACGGCCGACAATGTGCTGATCGGCGAATTCGGCGAGGAGCACCGCGACTTCGTGCCGATCGCGCAAGTGCCGGAAATGATGAAAAAGGCCTTGCTGGCCATCGAGGATGGCCGCTTCTACGAACACCACGGCATCGATTTCGTGCGCGCCGGCGGCGCCGTGCTGTCGAACCTGCGCCACGGCTTCGGCCACGGCGGCGGCTCCACCATCACCATGCAGGTAGCGCGCAATTTCTTCCTGACGCGCGAAAAGGTCGCCTCGCGCAAGCTCAATGAAATCATGCTGGCCCTCAAAATCGAGTCGGCCCTGTCGAAAGAGCAGATCCTCGAGCTCTACATGAACCAGATGTACCTGGGCCAGCGCTCGTTCGGCTTCGGCAGCGCGGCGCAGACCTACTTCGGCAAACCACTGAATGAACTGTCGATCGCGGAAATGGCCATGCTGGCCGGCTTGCCGCAAAACCCGTCGCGCCACAACCCGATCAGCAATCCGAAGAAGGCGCACGCGCGCCAGCAGCTGGTCTTGAAACGCATGCGCGAACTCGATTACATCAGCGAAGGCCAATACCGGCAGGCGCTGGCCCAGCCGCTGCATATCAATACCCGCGGCAAGCAGGGTTTCGACACGCACGCCGAGTATGTGGCCGAACTGGCGCGCCAGGCCGTGTTTGCGCAGTTCAAGGAAGACAGCTACACCAAGGGCATCAGCGTCTACACGACGATCTTGAAAGCGGATCAGGATGCGGCCTATGCTTCGACGCGCCGCAACGTCATCGCCTACGATCAGCGCCACGGCTACCGCGGCCCGGAAACCTTCATCGACATGCCGGCTGACCCCGAGCAGCGCGACGACGCCATCGACGCGGCGCTGCAAAAACGCCCGGACAGCGACGGCCTGATCGCCGCCGTCGTCCTTAACGTGGCCAGCGGCAAGGTGGTGGCCGACACGGGCGACGGCGACGCCAAGGCAATCACGGGCGACGGCTTGCGCTTTGCCGCCCCTGCCCTGTCCGCCAAGGCGAGCGCCGGCATCAAGCTGCGCCCGGGCGCCGTGATCCGCATCAGCAAAGATGCCAAGGGCAACTGGGCCATCACGCAAGTGCCGCTGGTGGCCGCCGCCTTCGTTTCGCTCGATGCGGATACGGGCGCCTACCACGCCATGGTGGGCGGTTTCGACTACAACCTGCAAAAGTTCAACCACGTCACGCAAGCGTGGCGCCAGCCCGGTTCGGCCATGAAGCCCTTCGTGTATTCGGCGGCGCTGGAAAAAGGCTTTTCGCCGGCCACCCTGATCAACGACGTACCCCTGGAAATGCAGGCGGGCGGCAAGGTGTGGGCGCCGCAGAATGACGACTTCAAGTTCGACGGCCCCATCACCATGCGCTACGCGCTGGCGCAGTCGAAGAACGTGGCCTCGGTGCGCATCCTGCGCGCGCTGGGCGTGTCGTACACGCACGACTTCCTGGAAAAATTCGGCTTCGACCCGGCCCGCCAGCCCAGCAACCTGACCATGGCGCTGGGCACGGGTTCCGTCACGCCCGTGCAGATGGCGGGCGCCTATGCCCTGTTCGCCAATGGCGGCCACCAGGTGGAACCGTACCTGATCGACCGCATCATCGACGCCAAGGGCGCGATATTGATGCAGACCAAACCACCCGCGCCGAACGACGACAAGACCCTGGCGCTGGACCCGCGCAACGCCTTCGTGATGGACAGCATGCTGCGCGAAGTGGCCCGCACCGGCACGGGCGCGGCGGCGACGAAAAAACTGGGGCGCAGCGACATCGCCGGCAAGACGGGTACCACCAGCGACGCCGTCGACGGCTGGTTCGCCGGCTACGGCGGCGGCATCGTGGCCGTGGCGTGGATGGGCTATGACGAGCCCAAGTCCTTGGGCGGACGCGAATTCGGCTCCACCCTGGCCATGCCGATCTGGATCGACTACATGCGCACAGCGCTCTCCACGCGCCCGCAAGTGACGCGCGCCGTGCCGGCGGGCCTGAGCCAGGTCGATGGCGAGTGGCTGTACGATGAATTCATCGACATGAATGGCGTGAAAACGCTGGACATGGAGGTGGAGACGCCGACGGACCCGGCGGCGCTGCCGGAGACGGTGCCGGTGGAAACCAACTAGTGAAAAAGCCAGGAGCGATCCTGGCTTTTTTTTCGGCCGCGTTTTTTTACGGCGCCTTGACCATGCTCAGGTATCCGCGCACCGTACTGACGACGCTATCGGCGAAATCGTCGACATGGACCTTCGCCGCGCGGTACTTCCAGCGTTTCACGTACCAGTCCTGGAACAGGGCCAGGCAGTGCGCGGCCAGCAAGGTGGGGTCGCCCTGCGGCTTCGGGTCGATTTCCCCGATGGTGGCGGCGATCAGGGTCTGCACATACAGCTCGGAATTTTTCGCCATGCTGCGCTGCTCCACCTGCAGCACGCGCGAATCCATGAAGACAAAATAAAACCACGGCTGCAGCACTTCGGACAGGTAGATCGACGAGCGTATCATCGCCTCCAGGCGGTCCAGCGGCGACTTCACGTCGGCGAATAGCAACGGCAAGGCTTGCGTGGCGTGGCGCACCACATCCTCGATCATTTCGGCCAGTTGATCCTTGCTGGTGATGTAGCCATACAGGCCGCCCATCGACAGCCCCGTCTCGCGGCACAGGTCGCGCAAGCTCATGGCGCGGAAGCCCACGTCATTGGCCAGGCGAAAGGTCGCGACGAAGATGCGTTCAAGATTTTCCAGCGCCGGCTTGCGGCGCTTGACGCCGATACGTTCCGCGTGGCGGTCAAGTATATATTCCCAGATGTTTTCGCCATTTAAAGGCGTCATCTGCTGAAACTGTTCAAAATTAAAATGGGTCGACAAGTGCATTCCCAAGTAACGGTGTAAGAGCAATATCCATGCAATGCCTGGACACGGCATGGCAAGACGGCGGGACGGCTGATGCCGGGCCGATTATAGCTCAGGAAAACAACTGTGACTTTTCAACTATGCAATAGGCGTGTAAGCAACGCCAAATACCCACAGTTATTGCGCTGCATCATGCAATTCAAATGCAATTTCAATCCAGCAGTGCTACATTTAAAAGACCGAGCGCTCGCTATTTTTAATGCATCGAGAATCTCAAGGGCGCACGGTTCATCGCTACAGCATCGACATGTCCACTCATTTCCACTATTAATAATACATAACGGAGACAAAATGAAGACTCGCTTCTGGCAACTGCTATCCACCCTGCTGCTTTCCCTCGCCCTCCTGCCCGGCAGCGCCAGCGCCGCCGGCTACACGCAAACGAAGTACCCGATCGTGCTGGTCCACGGCCTGTTCGGCTTCGACAAGCTCGGTCCCGTCGAATACTTTTATGGCGTCCCCGCCGCCCTGCGCAGCGGCGGCGCGCAAGTGTATGTGACCACCGTGTCGGCCGCCAACAGCACCGAAGTGCGCGGCGAGCAGCTGCTGTCGCAGGTGCGGCAAATCCTCGCCGCCACGGGGGCAAGCAAAGTCAATTTGATCGGCCATAGCCACGGCGGCCCCACGGCCCGCTATGTCGCCTCCGTGCGCCCCGATCTGGTGGCGTCCGTCACCAGCGTGGCCGGCGTCAACAAGGGTTCGAAAGTAGCCGACATCCTCAGTGGCGCCATCCCCAGCACCAGCGGCGCGCTGGGCAATGCGCTCGCCTCGCTGATCGGCATTTTGTCGGGCAACAAGGGATTGCCGCAAAACGCGGGCGCCTCGCTGGCGTCGCTGTCGACGGCCGGCTCGCTGGCCTTCAACAGCCGCCACCCGCAAGGCGTGCCCACCTCCGCCTGCGGCGAAGGCGCTTACCAGGTGCAAGGCGTGCACTATTTTTCGTGGAGCGGCGCGCAGCCGTACACGAACGTGCTCGACGTGGGCGACCCGGCCCTGGCAGCCATCAGCCTGGCCTTCGGCGGCGTCAAGAACGATGGCCTGGTCAGCAGCTGCTCCAGCCACCTGGGCAAGGTGATCCGCGACGACTACGCCATGAACCACCTCGATGAAGTCAACCAGTTCGTCGGCATCGTCAACCTGTTCGAGACGAACCCCGTCACCGTCTTCCGCCAGCAAGCCAACCGCCTGCAAGGCCTGGGACTGTAAGGAGGCGACGATGCGCACAAACGCGAAATGGAGCATCGGCGCCAGCCTGGCGGCCCTGGCCCTGTACCTGCTGCTGCGCCCGGGCGAACCGCCCGCGCCGCCGCCGGAAAAGGCGGAACCGGACCTGTTCGCGTTCGTGCGCTCGATGCAAGGCACGCGGCCCGACGGCAACGTGACGGTGGCCGCCGGCGACAAGCTGGTGGTCGACGCGGAACTGGGCCACCTGTTCGACTACTATCTGGCGGGCCTGGGCGAAAAGCCGCTGGCCGCCATCCGCAGCCAGATCGAGGCGGAGCTCGATAAACGCCTGGCGCCCGTCCCCGCGCGCGAAGCCAAGCGCCTGCTGGGCGCTTACCTGGCCTACAAGCAGGCGCTGGCCGGTGCGGAACAAGCGCTGCCGGCGCAAGCCAATGCGGCCCTGGCGGCGCGCGCGCGCCTGCAAGCCATGCGCGCCCTGCGCGGCAATTACTTTACGTTGGAGGAAAGCGCGGGCCTGTTCGGCGCCAGCGACGCACATGACGACGACGCCGTGGCGCGCATGGCCATACTCGGCGACACGTCGCTCGATGAAGCGCAGCGCCAGGCGCAACTGGCCGCGCTGGACCAGAAAATGTCGCCGGCCCAGCGCGCCGCGCGCGATGCGCCGCTGCAGGTGGCGCAGCTGGACGCATCCGTGAAGACCTTGCGTGCCCAGGGCGGCGGTGAAAATGAAGTCTACCGCCTGCGCGCCAGCACGTTGACGCCGGCGGCGGCGGCGCGCCTGGCGGAACTGGACCGCGAAGAGTCGCAGTGGCAGCAGCGCATCATCGCGTATCAGGCACAGAAGGCGCAGCAGGCCGGCCTGCCCGGCGGCGCGCAGGATGCGGCAGCCCTGCAGCGGCTGCGCGACGCCAGTTTCACGCCGGAGGAACAGCGCCGGCTGGGCGCCTACGAATAGCCATCAGGCCAGCTGCGCCAGCAAAGCTGCTGCCGCCAACACGTCCGTGCTCTCGCTCCCTTGCCGGTAGCCGGCATGGACAGGGGCCAGCACGGCATGCGCGGCGGCGCGGCAGCCTTGCGCCTGCAGCACGGCCGCCAGGCTGGTGGCGCAGCGCAGTTCCCAGCCTTGCGCCTGCTGGCCCCTGGCCAGCTGCAGCGCTTCTTCCAGCTGCAGCCGCACCGCTTCCAGGCCGGCCACATCGTCTTGCGCCAGCGCCCGCCAGCGGTGGTGCGCGTCGCGGCGCAGCACTTCCGGTGCGCTCCACGGCGCCAGGCCCATGCGCGCGCGCCGCAGCGCCTGGCTATCGGCGGCCGCGTCGTGCAATGTAGCCATCAAATCGACCTGTATCGGCCAGCTGCGCACCGAAGGCCAGGGAAACTCCGTCATCGCCTCGCCCCCATCGAGCAGGCGCTGGTAGGCGGCGCCCCAGGCGCTCCAGTACAGCAAGCCATAGCGGGCGGCGTGCTCGCACAGCAGGCAAGTCCACGCATGCGCCAGTCCCCGCTGCCCGCACCACAGGGCGACGGGAATGGCATTGATGGCCAGCGCCACGCACAGCGTGACGCCATTGTGCTCGAAGCCCATGGCCACCGCCTCGCGCACCAGGGCCAGGGCGTCGTCGGGGCGGCCCTGCATCCACAGGCAGCGCGCCAGCGTGCCGCGCAGGCAAACCTGGTGATCGGCCAGCAAGGCATTGTTGAAGCCGAGCCGCCCCGCGCCCTCGGGATGGGCGAGCACCATGCGCGCCAGCGCCGCCGACTGCGCGTAGCGTCCCTGCACATACTCGCCCACGGAGCGCATGCGCGCCAGCACCAGCCGCATCGCCGTGTCGTCGCGCGTGTCGCACAAGACGGCAAGCTCGGTGACATAACTGTCGGCGCGCTGGAAATCGGCCAGCTTCAGGCTGCATATCCACATGCCGCAAATCGCCTCAAAGCGGCGCCTGCCATCGTCGGTGCGCATGGCCAAGGCATAGCCGCGCTGGAACGAACGCAGCATGGTGCCGGTGACGCCCTGCGTATGCAGCAGCAGGTGCGCCTGCGAGGCATGCAGCCGCATCTCGCTGTCCGGGTCGTCCAGCGCATGCGTGGCCATGCGCTCGAGCGCGCGCTCGACGCGCACGCGGTACTCATCCATCAGCGACAGCTGGTAGAACAGGGTTTGCGCGGCCAAGGTCAGCGCCACCCCCAGCGCCACGTCGCCCTCCTCGCCGAAGGACCAGTCGATGGCGGCGCGCAGGTCGTCGACATGGCGGCCATAGCGCGCGCTCCAGTGGGCCGGCGGCATGCTTGCCCAGCCGGCGGCGATGCGTCCGGCCAGGCCCAGGCAATGGCGCGCATGGCGCAGCAGCACGGCGCCCGCGCCACCGCCCGCCGACAGCTGCGCGCTAGCATACGCGCGCGTGGTGTCGAGCAGCCGGTAGTACACATGCTGGCAGCAAAACTCGATGCTGACGAGGGACTTGGCGGCCAGGTCCGCCAGCGTATCGAACACGTCGCATCCCGCCACGGCGCTGGCCGACTCGAGGCGGAAGCGGCTCTTGAACACGCTCAGCGCCTGCAATACCTGGCGCTCTTGCGCGTCGAGCAAGCCGTAGCTCCAGTCCAGCGTGGCGCGCAAGGTCTGGTGGCGCAGGGGCATGTTGCGCGCGCCGCGCGTGAGCAGGCGAAAGCGGTCGTCGAGCTGGCGGCGCAATTCGTGCAAGCCGAAATGGCCGATGCGCCCGGCCGCCAGCTCCAGCGCCAGCGGAATGCCATCGAGGCGCCGGCAGATATCCACCACCACGGGCACGTCGGCGTCGGCCAGCACGAAAGCATCGTCGACGGCCGCGCAGCGTTCGCAAAACAGCTGCACCGCAGTGAAATGGCGGGCCGCCGCCGCATCGGGCGCGGCATCGGCCGGCGGCAATTCCAGCGCGGGCAGGCGCTGCAGCTGCTCGCTGGTGAGGCGCAGCGGCTCGCGGCTGGTGGCCAGCACATGCAGCAACGGCGCGCCCTTGAGCAAGGCGTCGGCCAGCGTGGCGGCCGCGCCGATCACGTGTTCGCAGTTATCGAGCACGAGCAACATGTGGCGCGGACGCAGATAGGCCAGCAGGAGCGGCATGGCGTCGCCCGCTGGCACCGCCACGCCCAGCGCCGTGGCCAGCGCCAGCGGCACCAGGCGGCCCTCGTCCAGCGGCGACAGGTCGACGAAACACACGCCGTCGGCATAGCGGCGCAGCACGCGCGTGGCCAGGACGACGGCCAGGGTGGTCTTGCCGATGCCACCCGGACCGGCAATGCACAGCAAGCGCAATTGCAGCAGCTGGTTGGCCATCGTTTGCAGCACCTCGGCGCGCCCCAGCATGCGCGTCAGCATGACGGGCAGGTTGTGCCGCGGCTCGGCACCCGCCGCACCCGACGCCGGCCGGCCCGTGTGCGCCAGCGGCGCCAGGAAGCCGTAGCCGCGCCCGGGGATGGTGGTGATGTAGCGCTGGCCGTCGCGGCCATCGCCGAGCGCCTTGCGCAGCGCCGCCAGATGCACGCGCAAAGTCGCGTCATCGACCACGGCGTTGGGCCAGACGATGGCCACCAGTTCATGCTTGTCGACGATGTCGCCGGCGCGCTCCAGCAGCGCCAGCAACAAATCCATGGCCCTGCTGCCCAGGCGCAGCGCGCGGTCGCCCTCGAACAGCATGCGTTCTAGCGGCAATAGGCGAAACGGGCCGAAGACATAGGCCGGGACAGGACTGTTTATCATTCTTGCGTGGGGGAGTAGGTGTTAAAGCATGCGGCTTGCAGTGGCCATATTCTACTGAGCATCCACGCCAGGCCGCATGGCGCCGTCTTTCGGCACTATTACAAGGCCAGCGGACAGCAGCGCGCCCACCTCGGCCGCGGGCGCCGGGCGGTGCAGATAAAACCCCTGTACCTGCGGGCAGCCCAGCCGCCGCAGCTGCGCCAGCTGTTCGCCGTTTTCCACGCCCTCGGCCAGCATCTGCAAGCCCAGGCCGCGCGCCAGTGCAATGGTCGAGGCGACGATGACGGCGTCGCTGCCGCAGCTATCGACGTCGCGGATGAAGGAGCGGTCGATCTTGATGGTGTGAATCGGCAGCATCCTGACATGGCTCAAGCCCGAATGGCCGGTGCCGTAATCGTCGAGCGAAAGGGACAGCCCCAGCGCGCGCAGCCGGCGTAATCCCTGCACCGCCTGCGCCATGTCGTCGATGCAGCAGCTTTCCGTCACCTCCAGTTCCAGCAGGCCGGGAGGAATCGCGTGGCGCTGCAGGCAGCCCAGCACGAAGTCGGGCAAGTGCGGCTGGCACAGCTGGCGCGCCGAGACATTCACCGCGACCGGCACCAAAGACAGGCCCGCCGCGCGCCACTGCGCCAGCTGGCGGCAGGCCGCATCGATGCCCCAGTTGCCCAACGCGGCGATGGCGTCAGTCCGCTCGGCCAGACCGATGAATTCGTTCGGGGAGATCAAGCCGTGACGCGGATGCTCCCAGCGCAGCAGCGCTTCCAGGCCGACCAGGCGCAGCTGCGCCGTATCGAACTTGCCCTGGTAATGAAAGCGGAATTGACCGTCGCCGATGGCGCTGGCCAGACCCGCCAGCAGCTCGCGGCTGCGCGCCGACATCCCGGACATGCCGCTGCGCCCCTCCCGCGCCAGGCGCCGCGCCCACCACAGCATGGCGCCGCCCGGCGCCAGCGCCATCAGTGCCGCCAGCGCCACCGGCGCCACATGCCGCAGCCGCGCGCCGTCCAGCCAGATGCCCAGCGGCAGGCAGGCGCCCAGTGCAGTGCACAGCAGCGCGCGCGCGCCGTGCCGGAACCTTGCCAGGCGCACCACTAGGCCAGCATCGCGTCGCGCGCCGCGGCGTATTCATGGCGTACCGGAATGCCCGCCGCTTCCTGCAGGGCCAGTCCCTTTGCCGTTTCGGTGCCCGCCCTGGCGATGCTGGCGCGTTCCTGCGCCAGCTGTTGCGGCTCCGCCATCGGCAGCAGCTGGCGCGAGGAGCGCGCGATGCAGTTGAGATTCTTGATGATGTCGCTGGCCGGCACGGTTTTCGGATAGTTGCCATCGATCACGTCGCGCATGCACAGCGCGGCAGTGGCCAGTAGCAGCAAGGTCAACAACGCAAAGGAGCAGCGCAGGCGCGTGCCGATTTTCATATTTGCCATCTGTTCGCATCCTTCAGTGTGGTGCATCGGTCATCGCGCCGGGCTCGCATGCAAGGCTGATGGCAATGGCCGCCGCCTGCCACGAATGGCTGGACGCGGCAGGCGAAGGGGTCAGCCGGGATGTGGCCGAGGCGGGACCATGGGGTGGTACGGCAGGCAGTGTGAGTTATCTCACAAGCAATGTCGCGTTAAGTTTTGAAAAGATTTGCTTAGATGGCAAAACAGCCATTCTTGTAACGATGCTTTTTTAGCAATACACAACCTTTGTGCGCGCCACGTAAAAACGGCCGCGCAAGGCGGCCGTCCGGAAACGCATGCTGGCGCCGTCAAGCCGTCAGAACACTTCCCACTCGTCGTCGCGCGGCGCGCTCTGGCGCTGGGACGGCACGGCGCGCAAGGCTGGGCGGCCTGCGGCGGGACGCGGTGCAGGACGCTTCAGCGCCGCGCTGGCCACCACGGCGCGCGGCGCGGCCGGCTTTGCGTTCGCGTTCACCCGCGCGGCAGGCGCCTGCGCGCCATCGATCCTGAAGACGCTGACCACGCCGGCCAGCTGGCCCGATTGCTCCTGCAGCGATTCGGCAGCGGCCGCAGCCTCTTCCACCAGGGCCGCGTTTTGCTGCGTCACCTGGTCCATCTGGCCGATGGCCTGGTTGATCTGGTCGATGCCCGAGCTTTGCTCCTGCGTGGCCAGGCTGATTTCCGCCATGATGTCCGTCACGCGCTGCACGCTGGAGACGATTTCGGCCATCGTGCTGCCCGCCTCGGCCACCAGCTTGCTGCCCGCGTCGACCGCCACCACGGAGTCGCCGATCAGGGTCTTGATTTCCTTGGCCGCCGCCGCCGAGCGCTGCGCGAGGTTGCGCACCTCGGTCGCCACGACGGCGAAACCGCGTCCCTGCTCGCCCGCGCGCGCCGCTTCCACGGCCGCATTCAAGGCCAGGATATTCGTCTGGAAGGCGATGCCGTCGATGACGGAAATGATGTCGACGATCTTGCGCGACGAGTCGTTGATGGCGTCCATGGTCTCGACCACCTTGCCCACCACGGCGCCGCCCTTCACCGCCACGCCCGAAGCGCTCAGCGCCAGCTGGTTGGCCTGCTGGGCATTGTCGGCGTTCTGCCGGACTGTCGACGTCAGCTCTTCCATCGACGATGCCGTCTCTTCCAGCGAACTGGCTTGCTCTTCCGTGCGCGAGGACAGATCCAGGTTGCCGCTGGCAATTTCCGACGAGGCCGTGGCGATGGTGTCCGTGCCGCTGCGCACCTGGCCGACGATGTTGACCAGGCTGGAATTCATGTCTTTGAGCGCCTGCAGCAGCTGCCCCGTTTCTTCCGTCGTGTGCACCTCGATGTGGCTCGTCAGGTCGCCCGAGGCCACCGTCTGCGCCACTTTCACGGCCAGATTGATCGGCCGCGTGATGGCGCGCGTGATATAGGCGGCACAGCCGATGCCCAGTGCGCAGGCCAGCAAGCCGAGGATGACCATCAGGCTTTCCGCGCGGATCACGGCCGCGCTGCCATCCTTGACGCTGGCATCGGCCACCCCGTTGTTGAGCTTGATGATCTCGTTGAGCGTGCCTTCGGCCTTGCCGAACAGGCTGCGTGTATCCTGGTACTGTTGATAGAACGCCACGAACAGCTCTTTCTGCCGCGCCTCGTCGCGGTTGTCGGCCAGCTGACGCAAGATGGCGCGCACCTTGTCGTCGTCCGCCTTCCAGGCCATCCACTCGCCCTGGAAGCGCTGCCACAGCACGGCTTCCTGGGGCGTTTGCGGCAGCGGTTCGTACAGCTTGCGGCCCGCCTCGATATTGGTCCAGGCCTTGGTGCGCAGCTGCAGCGCTTCCGCGAACTTGTCCTGTGCCTGATAATTGTTTTCATGGATGGCGGCCGTCAGGGTGGCGGCGGCAACGGCCGTCTGGCCTTCGCTGATCATCATCAAGCCCTGGATCGACGGCAGGCGCACCACGCCAATTTCATTGACGGCGCGGCCCACGGTGGCGATGCCCGTGTAGCCGCAGATACCCACCACCAGCAAGGCCACCATCATCACGGCGACGAGGGTCGCCAACTTCCATTTGATCAGTAAATTCTTAAACATGGCTAGGTCCTTTATAAAGTCACGACGGCTGCTGGCGAGGTTAGGGCTGGCATGTTCGAGTAAAACAGCTGACACTTGTATAAAGGTGGCGGGGGTGGGGCGTACGCTTCGTTACAATTGGCGAGAATTCATAAGTGGAAGCATAGTGGAAAATGGGCGCGCTGGCTGTCAAATACTTGACACAAAACAAGATTTCTTTCTTTACTGTGGCGCGTATTGCACAGGGGGCAAAAAAATTGACAGGGCGCCCAGCTTTGGTGCAAAAAAAATCCCCGCGCGCCACTATTGGCTACGCAGTTGATAGTCGTATAAGATGGGCAACAAGCAAACAACAGGCAGACCATGGCTTATCCTATCGAACACAAACTGGTGATCGGGGTCGCTTCCAGCGCCCTGTTCGACCTGGCCGAATCGCACCAGGTCTACCTCGACAACGGTCCCGAGGAGTACCGCAAATACCAGGAAGCGCATATCGACACCGTCTTGCCGCGCGGCGTGGCCTTCCCCTTCATCCGCCGCTTCCTGAACATCAACAAGCACTATCCGCGCCAGTCGCCCGTCGAAGTGGTGCTGTTTTCGCGCAATTCGCCGGAAACGGGCTTGCGCGTGATGCACTCAATCGCCCACTACGGCCTGGATATCTCGCGCGCCGCCTTCATGACGGGCAAGTCGCCCTACCCCTACCTGCCCGCCTTCAATGCCTCGCTGTTCCTCAGCGCGAATGAAGACGACGTGCGCAGCGCGCTGGCCTGCGACTATCCGGCCGGCCTGGTGCTGCCGTCGCGCACGGAAGACGACGAGAGCGACGAAGAACTGCGCGTGGCCTTCGATTTCGACGGCGTGATCGCCGATGACGAAGCCGAAACCGTCTTCAAGCGCAACAATGACGTCGATGAATTCCACGCCCATGAAACCCTGAACGTGGGCACGCCGCACCGCCCCGGCCCGCTGGCCGGCCTGTTCCAGAAGCTGGCCACCATGCAGCGCCTGGAAGAAAGAGCGCAACGGCGCGACCCCGGCTACAAGAAGATCCTGCGCATCGCCATCATCACGGCGCGCAACGCGCCCTCGCACGAGCGCGTCGTGACGACCCTGAAAAGCTGGGGCGTGGCGGCCGACGAGACGTTTTTCCTCGGCGGCATGGACAAATCGCGCGTGCTGGCCGTATTCAAGCCGCATATCTTCTTCGACGACCAGCTGAGCCACCTGAAATCGGCGGGCGGCACGATACCGATGGTGCATGTCCCCTTCGGCATCGCCAATGTCCGCGCAGGATAAAACCTGCTGCGCGTCGCGCTTTGCGGCCTGCGATGCTCACCGTACTAAAGTACGGTTGCGCTTCTTGACCACAAATCACTGCCGCTCGCGACGGTTTTCTCAAGCGCGGAGATATAAGTGATGGTCTATAATCTCGCCTGTCGGCGCCGTCATTGGCGGCGCTGCGCGCACCACAGCCGTCCCACTCAACTGCCTCTGCCACTAGTGTCATCGCCTGCATGTCCTTAGACTTAACAAAAGCCCTCCCCAAGCCCGGCAACCGCTACGCGCTGCCCGCCCTGTATGGTTCATCCGACGCCTATGCCCTGGCGCTGGCCGCTTTGGCCTTGAAAGCGCGGGGCCAGATGCTGGCCGTGGTGGTGGCGCAGGCCAGCGACGGCCAGCGCCTGCTCGATGAAATCCCGTGGTTTGGCGGCAAGGAACTGCGCTGCCACCTGCTGCCGGACTGGGAAACGCTGCCCTACGACGCCTTTTCGCCGCACCAGGACCTGGTCTCCGAGCGCCTGGCCACGCTGCACGAAATCCAGACGCGCCAGTGCGACGTGCTGATCGTGCCGGCCACCACGGCGCTGGTGCGCCTGGCGCCGCCGTCCTTTTTGGCCGCCTACACCTTCTTCTTCAAGAAGGGCGAAAAGCTCGACGAAGCGCGTTTGAAGTCGCAGCTGACCCTGGCCGGCTACAGCCATGTCTCGCAAGTGATGTCGCCCGGCGAATACTCGGTGCGCGGCGGCCTGCTCGACCTGTTCCCCATGGGCTCGGCCCTGCCCTACCGCCTGGACCTGTTCGGCGACACCATCGAGACCATCCGCACGTTTGACGCCGACACCCAGCGTTCGCTCTACCCCGTGCATGAAGTGCGGCTGCTGCCCGGCCGCGAATTCCCCATGGACGAAGCGGCGCGCACCACCTTCCGCAACCGCTGGCGCGAACAGTTCGAAGGCGATCCATCGCGCTCGGTCGTCTACAAGGACATCAGCAGCGGCATCGCCTCGGCCGGCATCGAATACTATCTGCCCCTGTTCTTCGAGCAGACGGCCACCCTGTTCGACTACCTGCCGGAAGACGCCTCGCTGGCCCTGGTGGGCGAGATCGACGCGGCCATCGGGCGCTTCTGGACAGATACCCAGTCGCGCTACCGCTTTTTAAAAGCGGACCGCGAGCGGCCGATTTTGCCGCCCGAGTCGCTGTTCCTGTCCGACGAGCAGTTCTTCGGCCTGGCCAAGCCCTATCCGCGCCTGGCGATAGCGAAGTCGAACGATGCGCTGGCCTCGGAACTGTCGGCGCCCGTGCCGAACATCGCCGTCAACCGCCGCGCCGACGACCCGCTGGCCAACCTGCGCAGCTACCTGCTGCAAGCGGGCCGCCGCGTGATGATCTGCGCCGAATCGAACGGCCGCCGCGAAACCCTGCAGCAGTATTTCACCGAATACGATCTGCACCTGACGCCGGTGGAAGGCAGCGACGGTTTTCTGCAGTCCGACGCCAAGCTGATGCTGGGCGTGGCGCCGCTGCACGCGGGCTTCGAACTGTTTACGCCCGAGGGCAACCTGGCTTTCATCACGGAAACGGAGCTGTATGCCGGTTCCGGCCGCCGCGTCGGCACAAAAAAACAGGAAGGCGTGACGCAGGTCGAATCGATGGTGCGCGACCTGTCGGAGCTGAAAATCGGCGACCCCGTGGTGCACATCAACCACGGCATCGGGCGCTACATGGGCCTGACCAGCATGGACCTGGGCGAAGGCGAGACGGAATTTCTGCACCTCGAATACGCGAAGGACACGAAACTGTACGTGCCCGTATCGCAGCTACACGTCATTTCCCGCTATTCGGGCGCCTCGCCGGAAGACGCGCCGCTGCATTCGCTCGGTTCGGGCCAGTGGGAAAAGGCGAAGAAACGCGCGGCAGAACAGGTGCGCGACACGGCCGCCGAGCTGCTCAACCTGTACGCCCGCCGCGCGCTGCGCCAGGGCCACTCGTTCGAATTCTCGGCGCACGACTACCAGCGCTTCGCCGACAGCTTCGGCTTCGACGAAACGCCGGACCAGGCCGAGGCCATCCACAATGTCATCAAGGACATGACCTCGGGCAAACCGATGGACCGCCTGGTGTGCGGCGACGTCGGCTTCGGCAAGACGGAAGTGGCGCTGCGCGCGGCCTTCATCGCCGTCATGGGCGGCAAGCAGGTGGCCATCCTGGCGCCCACCACCCTGCTGGCCGAGCAGCATGCGCAAACCTTCGCCGACCGCTTCGCCGACTGGCCCGTGCGCATCGCGGAATTGTCGCGCTTCCGCAGCGGCAAGGAGATCACGCAAGCGTTCAAGGGCATGGCCGACGGCACCATCGACATCGTCATCGGCACGCATAAACTGCTGTCCGACGACGTGAAATTCACGCGCCTGGGCCTCGTCATCATCGACGAGGAGCACAGGTTCGGCGTGCGCCAGAAGGAAGCCTTGAAAGCCTTGCGCGCGGAAGTGGACGTGCTGACCCTGACGGCCACGCCGATCCCGCGCACCCTGGGCATGGCGCTGGAAGGCTTGCGCGACTTTTCCATCATCGCCACGGCGCCGCAAAAGCGCCTGGCCATCAAGACGTTCGTGCGCAGCGAGGGCGAAGCCATCATCCGCGAAGCGTGTCTGCGCGAACTCAAACGGGGCGGCCAGATCTACTTCCTGCACAACGAGGTGGAAACCATCCAGAACCGCCTGGCCATGCTGACGGAACTGCTGCCCGAGGCGCGCATCGCCGTGGCGCACGGCCAGATGCACGAGCGCGACCTGGAAAAAGTCATGCGCGACTTCGTCGCCCAGCGCTTCAATATTTTGCTGTGCACGACGATCATTGAAACGGGCATCGACGTGCCGACGGCGAACACCATCATCATGCACCGCGCCGACAAGTTCGGCCTGGCGCAGCTGCACCAGTTGCGCGGCCGGGTCGGACGTTCGCATCACCAGGCCTACGCCTACCTGCTGGTGCACGACGTGCAGGGCCTCACCAAACTGGCGCAGCGGCGCCTGGACGCCATCCAGCAGATGGAAGAACTGGGCAGCGGCTTTTACCTGGCCATGCACGACCTGGAAATCCGCGGCGCCGGCGAGGTGCTGGGCGAGAGCCAGTCGGGCGAGATGACGGAAATCGGCTTCCAGCTGTATTCGGACATGCTCAACGAAGCCGTGCGCTCGCTGAAAGCGGGCAAGGAGCCGGACCTGGCCGCGCCGCTGGCATCGACCACCGAGATCAACCTGCACGTGCCAGCCCTGCTGCCGGCCGATTTTTGCGGCGACGTGCACGAGCGCCTGTCGATCTACAAACGCCTGGCCAATTGCGCCACGCAGGAAAAGATCGACGACATCCAGGAAGAGCTGATCGACCGATTCGGCAAGCTGCCCGACGCGGTGAAAGCGCTGGTCGAGACGCACCGTCTGCGCATCGCGGCGAGAACCGTAGGCATCGTCAAGATCGACGTGCATGGCGAGGCGGCCACGCTGCAATTCATGGCCAAGCCGCCCATCGACCCGATGCGCATCATCGACTTGATTCAGAAAAACCGCCATATCAAGCTGCATGGCCAGGACAAGCTGAAAATCACGGCCGCCATGCCGGACCTGGCCGCGCGCGTGACGCAGATCAAGACCACCATCAAGCAATTGACGGTGTAAACTATTAGACAACTTTACGCAGGACTGCTCCATGACCAATACGACTTCCATCACCATGAATCTGATCCTGCAGGGCCTGGACGGCGATAGCGCCCGCCTCGATCGCATCGCCGCGCTGGCCGCGCCCACGTCCATCACGCGCCTGGGACCGAACGCCGTGCGCTGCGAACAGATCGCCTATTCGCCCGCGCTGCGCCCCACCATCGAAGTGGCGGCCCAGGCGGCGCAGCTGGACGCCACCTACATGATGGGCCAGCGCGAACTGGCCGAATTCAAGCTCGTGGCGATGGACATGGATTCGACCCTGATCACCATCGAGTGCATCGATGAAATCGCCGACATGCAGGGCTTGAAACCGCAAGTGGCGGCCATCACGGAAGCGGCCATGCGCGGCGAACTCGATTTCGCGGCCAGCCTGAAGCAGCGCGTGGCCCTGCTCGAAGGCCTCGATGCGTCGGCCCTGCAGCGCGTCTACGACGAACGCCTGAAACTGTCGCCGGGCGCGGAAGCCATGCTGGCGGCCGTGCAAAAGGCCGGCCTGAAAACTTTGCTGGTCTCGGGCGGTTTTACCTTCTTCACCGAACGCCTGAAACAGCGCCTGGGCCTCGACTACACGCATGCGAACGAACTGGAAATCGTCGACGGCAAGCTGACGGGCAAAGTCATTGGCGGCATCGTCGACGCCGAGGAAAAGCAGCGCACCGTGGAGCGCGTGTGCGCGGAACTGGGCATTGCGCCAGCGCAGGCCATCGTCATGGGCGACGGCGCCAACGACTTGAAAATGATGGGCATCGCCGGCCTGTCGGTGGCCTTCCGCGCCAAGCCCGTGGTGCGCTCGCAGGCCGACGTGGCGCTGAACTTCGTGGGACTCGATGGCTTGCTGAACGTATTGACCTGAGTTGCGGCTATCTGGCGGGCGGTGCGCGCACGATGGCATAAGTTTGCTATATTGCAAACTTATGCGCATCCCGCCACCCGATCGTGAAAGAACACCGCATGCCGCCACCGCTGCCAGAAGAGATACAACGCCACCTGGATGTGTTTGTCGCTGCCGCGCAAAATACCTTCGGCGCCGACCTTGCCGCCGCCGTGCTGTTTGGTTCGGCCGCGGACGGCCAGTTGCGCGCCACCTCCGACGTCAACCTGCTGTTGCTGCTCAAGCGCTTTACGCCGCAGGCGGCCGATGCGCTGCGCGGGCCTTTGCGTCTGGCGCACGCCGCCATCGATTTGCAGGTGATGTTCCTGCTCGACAGCGAATTGACGCAGGCCGCCGACGCCTTCGCCGTCAAGTTCGCCGACATCATCGCGCGCCATCGAGTGCTGCTGGGCAATGATCCTTTCGCCAGCCTGCATACCAGCCGCGACGCCGTGCTGCGCCGACTGCGGCAAGTGCTGCTGAACCAGCAGGTGCGCATGCGCGAACGGTATATGCTATTGAGCCTGCATGAAGAACAGCTGGCTGGCGCCATCGCCGAAGCAGCCGGTCCGCTGCGTGCGGCGGCGGCCTCGCTGGCGCAGCTGGAGGGTAAATCTGCACAGTCCGGCAAGCAGGCGCTCGAAGCGTTTGTCGACCGGCTGGGCGACCCGGCCCTGCACGCGGCTCTGCAAGCCATGTCAAAGGCGCGCGAAACGGCGCGCCTGGCGCCGGGGCAAGCCCTGCCCGCCTTCACAAGCCTGATGACGATTACCGGACGCTTGCGTGAACATGCGGAGTCGATGCGGTGAACGGCTACAATCCGTTTGACTGGAGCGGGCCGTGGTTCCTGCTGGCCTACCTGATCCTCGGCGTGCTCGTGTACTACCTCGCGCGCGAGCTGCTGATCCGCCAGGAACAGCGTAATCCGCACGCGCAGCTGTCGCTGGCCGATGATCCCTACCGCATCGCCTTCCTGCGCGGCGGCGCCCTCGAAGCCGTGAAAATCGCCGCCGTCGTGCTGGTCGACCGCGGCTTGCTGCGCGCCGATGGCCCGCTGCTGGAAACGGCCAGCGCCGACAGCCTGCGCTTCGTCAATCACGACATCGAACGCGACGTGCTGCGGCTGTACCTGGGCCGCCAGGGCCACAGCAGGGAGCTGGCCGAGCAGGCCGAGACGCTGCCGTCGTGCCGCGCCTACCGGGACACCTTGACGCAGCAGGAATTGCTGGTCGGCCCGCCGCTGCTGCGCCGGCGCGAACGCATCACCGGGGCCGCGCGCTACCTGCTGCTGACGGTGGCCGCCGTCAAGGCCGTCATCGCCATCAGCCGCCAGCACGACAACCTGCTGTTCCTGGCGCTGCTGCTGGTGATATTCCTGCTCATGCTGCGCGGCTTGCGTACCCAGGCGATCAGCTGGAGCGCGCAGCGGCTGCTGACCGACTTGCGCATGCTGTTTGGCCGCCTGAACATGCGCTCGTCGCGCCTGCACCCAGGCAGCAGCAGCGGCGACATGGCACTGCTGGCCGCCATCTTCGGCATCGGCGCCCTGCCCTTGTCCGTGTACGCGTATGTCGCCGCGCTGTACCCGGCGCCCCGGCAAAACACGGGCGGCGACTCCTCGTCCGGCAGCACGGGCGACTCGGGCGACTCTTCATCGGGCGGCGACGGCGGCTCTTCCGGCGGCTGTGGCGGTTGCGGTGGTGGTGGCGGCTGTGGCAGCTAGCAAGGACGCCACATGCGACCGCGTCGGCCTGGGCTGGCGCGGCGAACTGGCTGGCGGCATCCTGTCCAACCTGGCGCAGATCGACGTGCTGGAAGTGATCGCCGACGATTACTACGGCGCCGCGCGCGCCGGCATCGCCGCCTTGCGCAGCCTGGCGCGCCAGGTGCCCGTCAGCCTGCACGGCGTGGGCATGGGCCTGGCGTCGACGATTCCCGCCGATCCGCGCCGCCTGCATGCGATGGCGCGCCTGATGAAGGAGGTGCAAGCGGAATCGTGGTCCGAGCACCTGAGTTTCGTGCGCGCCGGCGGCGTGGAAATCGGCCACCTGGCGGCGCCGCCGCGCACGCCGCACAGCGCCGCCGGCGCGATCGCCAATATCGCGCTGGCCACGCGCATCGTCGGCAGCGCGCCGCTGATGGAAAACATCGCCACCCTGGTCCAGCCGCCCGCCAGCACGCTGGACG
This sequence comes from Janthinobacterium sp. JF4, assembly GCF_059617925.1. Taxonomy (NCBI): domain Bacteria; kingdom Pseudomonadati; phylum Pseudomonadota; class Betaproteobacteria; order Burkholderiales; family Oxalobacteraceae; genus Janthinobacterium; species Janthinobacterium sp. JF4. The sequence continues at coordinate 105,993 of NZ_JCAQAV010000004.1, forward strand.
AGGCGGCATGGCTGGCGCGCATCATCCACGGCGCGCAAGTGCCGCTGCTGCTCGACCTGCACAACCTGTATGCGAATGCCGTCAATTTTGGCGAGGACCCTGAGGAATTGCTGCTGCGCCTGCCCCTGGCCAGGGTCGGCGCCGTGCACCTGAGCGGCGGCCACTGGATCGCTGCGCCTGGCGGCGGCCAGCGCCTGCTGGACGACCATCTGCACGACGTGCCGCCCGCCGTCTTCGCTTTATTGACCGTGCTGGCGCGCCATGCGCCCCGGCCCTTGACGGTGATCGTCGAACGCGACGGCAATTACCCGTCGTTCGAGCATGTGCTGGGCCAGCTGGAGCTGGCGCGCGCGGCCTTGCGCGCAGGACGCAGGGCATGAGTTCGCCCGCCCTGGAAACTCTGCTGGCAAAGCTGTACACGGACGACGCCTTGCGTGCAGCCTTCCTGCTCGCACCCAGGGCGCAAGCCTTGCGGCATGGCTTGTCGCCGCAGGAAGCGGACGCGCTGGCGGCAATGGACCACATCGGCCTGCAGATGGCGGCGGCCAGCTATCGCGCCAAGCGCACCGCGCGCGGCCACCAGCCCAGGCCGGCGCAGCGCTGGTGGCGCCGGTTGCTGCAAGTGTGGCGCTGAGCGCCCGCTACAGCGGCTACAGTTGCCACAGCCGCAGCGGCAACAAGCCCCACCAGGCCAGCACCAGCAGCAGTTGCAAGACCGCCAGCAAGGCGATCCAATCCCATTTCGCCCACGAGCCGGCCTCGGCCGCCGTGCCGCGGCTGCGCCAGCAGCGCGCCAGGCCGAACGCCGCGGCCAGCGGCAGCGCGCCCGTGACCAGTGCCAGCAGCACGCTGGCGATGGTGACGTCGCCCAGGCGCAGGAACGACTGAAAATAGAAAAACGGCAGCGGCAAGAGCAGCGCCAGCAGCGACAGCAAAGGCGCGAACAGATGGTCGCCCCGCTCCAGGCTGCGCAGCGCCGCGCGCCACACACCCACCAGCAGCACGTACAGCAAGCCCGCCATGCCCAGCGCCAGGCTGCCCCACAGCACCAGCATGCGCAGCATCGACGCGCGCTCATAGCTGCGCAAGCCGTCGCTGAGCACATGCTTGCCATCCTCCTGCATCAGCACGTGCGACGGCGTGCTGCGGTCGCTGGCGCGGAACAGCAAGCCGCCCACCGGTTCCAGCTCCTTCGGCTCGCCCTGGAACGGGATCAGGAACAGCGATTCGCCATCCCATTTCAGGCGCGTGAAGCCGAAGACGGCATCGACCCATGCCATGCTGGCCATGGGGCTGGGCGACGGCACATACACGCCCTGCCAGTTTTCCACCGTGGGCGCGGGCGTGCCGCGCGGGGCCGGCGCGCGCAGCGGCAGTTCCAGGTCGCGCAGCAGCAGGCGGTTGAAGCGTTCATAGTCGGCTGCTTCCGCATCCGTATTGAAGGCCACAAAGAAGGCGCTGTCCTGTTCCGGATAGATGCACAGCATGGCGCGGAAACCCACGGCCGTGCCAGGGTGGCAGGCGCCCACCACATTGTGGCGGTCGCGCACGGCAAGGGCCAGGCCGTGGCCCGTTGCCAGGCCTGCCTGCGCCGCGTCCGTGCCGGCCGGTTCGGACAAGGCCCCCATCAGCGCCAGGTCGATGAAGCGCTCGCCCTGCAGCTTGCCGTCACCCATCAGGAATTGCGCCAGCCTGGCCATGTCCGCCGCCGTGGTGGTGAACTGCGCGGCCGGACGCAAATACTGGGGCACGGCCGGCTGCGCCACGCCATGCTCGAAGTGGCCCATGGCCAGGCGTGGATCGCGCTGCGCGCCCGCCTGCGTGCTCATTTGGGTGCTCATTTGCGTGACGAAGCCAAACGTGCTGTCCGCCATGCCCAGCGGCTGCAGCAGCTGCGCATCGAGGTAACGCTCATACGGCTGACCCGTGACCTTCTCGATCACCATGCCCAGCAAGCCATAGCCCATGTTCGAATACGCATAGCGGCTGCCTGGCCGGGCGCGCACGCGCAGCAGATTGCGCCCGCCATCAAAAGCGGCGGCCAGCGGCGTGTCCGGCGCCGGGTTCAGGCTGAACGCCTGCCAGAAGCGCGCGTTATCGAGGCCGGACGTGTGCGCCAGCAGGTGGCGGATGCGCACGGGATCGCTCGCTTGCCACGGGTTTTTCAGCGCCAGCTCCGGCAGCACTTGCTGCAAGGGCGTGTCGAGCGTGAGCCGGTCTTCGCTGACCAGGCGCAAGACACCCAGCGCCAGCGCCACCTTGCCCACGGAACCCACCTGTACGCGCGTGTCCGCCTGCATGGGCATGTGCTTAGCGGTATCGCGCAAACCGGCGGCGCCCGTGCGCACTGTGCCATCGGGCAAGACTTCGCTCCAGACGGCGCCCGCCAGGCCCTCGTCCTTCAAGCCGGCGGCAAACTCGGCCTCCAGAGGCGCGGCGGCGGCATGCGCCGCAGTGGCGCACAGCAGCAAGGCTGGCACAGCGCACCGCAGCCATGACATGGCGCGCGCGGCCAACGTGGGATAGCGATCTCGTTTCAACAATGTATTCCGCCTTTTTGCATGGACTGCGCTGCCGCGCCGCTTTGCTTGTTACAATTAAAAATTGCGCAACGACGGGAGCTTTCATGTCACAAGATATTGTTTTGGATACCCAACTTCAGCAGACCAAGAACCTGGCCTGGTGGTTGTACCTGATACATGGCGCCAGCTTTGTGTTTTCGCTGGGCGCGTTTTCCTTCATTCCGCTCATCATCAATTATGTGAAGCGGGACGAGGCGGCCGGGACCTTCGTGTATAGCCATCACAGCTGGATGATCCGTTCCTTCTGGTGGTATGTGGCCTGGATCGTCGTCGGCGCCATCCTGTGGGTCACGCTGATCGGCATTCCGCTGGCGCTCCTCGTGTGGGGCGTGGCCTGGCTGTGGAAAGCTTACCGCTTGCTGCGCGGCTTCCTCGACCTGAACAACAACAAGCCCGTGCCCATGTAATGACTTGTGGGCAAGCCCACGTGCTTGCCCACTGCCGCTACAGCGCCGCGAACGCCCGTTCGATATCGGCGATCAGATCCTGCGGATCTTCCAGTCCCACATTCAGCCGCACCAGCTGGCCCGGCAATTGCCAACCCTTGCGCATGGCGGCGATACGGTACGGCATCACCAGGCTGTTCGCACCGCCCCAGCTGTAGCCTATCTTGAAAAACTGCAAGGCATCGACGAAACGGTCCGTCTGCGCCTCCGTGTAGCGGGCGTCGAACAGCACGGAAAACAGGCCGCCCGCACCCGTGAAATCGCGCTGCCAGATGGCGTGACCCGGGCAATCGGCGAAAGCCGGATGCAGCACGGTGGCGATTTCCGGCCGGCTCTTGAGCCAGGCGGCCACCGCGCGCGCGCCCGCATCGTGGGCGTCGAAGCGCAGCTTCATGGTGGGCAAGCCGCGCAGCACCAGATAGGCGTCGTCCGCGCCCACTCCCATGCCCAGACGCATGTGCGCCTGCGCCAGGCGCTCGTGCAGCGCCCGCTCGCGCGTGATCAGCGCCCCCATCAGCACGTCCGAGCCACCCGACTGGTATTTCGTCAGCGCCTGCATGATGATGTCCACGCCCAGGTCAAAACCGCGCAGGGCCAGGCCGGCCGACCAGGTGTTATCCAAAGCCACCAGCACGCCGCGCGCATGGGCCGCCGCGCAGATGGCGGGCAAGTCCGGCACTTCCATGGTCACGGAGCCGGGCGCTTCCGTCCAGATCAACTTGGTATTCTCCTGGATCAGGGCGGCGATGCCGGCGCCGATGAGCGGATCGTAATAGCGGGCCGTGATGCCGAAATCCTGCGCCAGCCAGCGTCCCAGTTCGCGGTTCGGGTTGTAGATGTTTTCCGGCAGCAAGACATCATCGCCCGTCTTCAGCAGGGCAAAGTCCGCCATGGCGATGGCCGCCAGGCCCGACGGCGCCAGCAGGCAATATTTTCCCCCTTCGATCTCGGCCAGGCGCGCTTCCAGGGTGAACGTGGTGGGCGTGCCGTGCAAGCCGTAGGTATAGGCGTTCTTCTCTTTCCAGTCGCCCGAGCGCATGGCCGCCACGTCCTTGAACAGCACGGTCGACGCGTGATGGATGGCGTTCGGAAAGGCGGCAAAGCCCTGCGGCGCCTGGTAATCGCTGTGGATCAGCGCGGTTTGCGGAGATTTGATAGTGGTCATGGCGTCGGCAAAGTGCGTGGGCAAATAAAAAGGCGGGCCAGCAATTGCCGGTCCGCCTTGATTGTAAGGGCTTATGCCCTTGCCTGCCGTACTGTTGTTACACCTGCTTACTCGGCCGCGCCCCACAGGTCGTGCGCGTCAGCGGAAGTAATCGTCACGTCGACAAACTGGCCCACGGCCAGCTTGCGATGCGGTTCGAATGGCGGCTTGACGTAGACGACGCCGTCGATTTCCGGCGCGTCGGCGGACGAGCGGCCCACGCCGCCGGAGCGGGTGACTTCATCGATCAGTACGCGCACGGTCTTGCCGACCTTGGCTTGCAGGCGTTTTTTCGAGATTTCTTCCTGCAGCAGCATCACGCGGCCGCGGCGCTCTTCGCGCAGCTCTTCCGGCACGGGGTTGGCGATGGCGTTGGCCGTCGCGCCTTCGACAGGCGAATAGGCGAAGCAGCCGAGGCGGTCGATCTGCGCTTCCTTGAGGAAGTCGAGCAGGTACTCGAATTCCGCTTCCGTTTCGCCTGGGAAACCGGCGATAAAGGTCGAGCGGATGGTCAGGTCCGGGTTTATGGCGCGCCAGGCCTGGATGCGGTCGAGGTTTTTCTCGCCGCTGGCCGGACGCTTCATGCGTTTGAGCACGTCAGGATGCGCATGCTGCATCGGAATGTCGAGGTAAGGCAAGATGTGGCCGCCGCTCATCATCGGGATGATCTGGTCCACGTGCGGGTATGGATACACGTAGTGCAAGCGCACCCAGGCGCCGTAGGACTTGGCCAGTTCGCCCAGCGCTTCCGTCAGCTGCGTCATGTGGGTTTTCACGGGACGGCCATTCCAGAAGCCGGAGCGGAATTTCACGTCCACGCCATACGCCGAGGTATCTTGCGAAATGACCAGCAATTCCTTGACGCCGGCCTTGAACAGGTTTTCCGCTTCGATCATCAGTTCGCCGATCGGGCGCGAGACGAGGTCGCCGCGCATGGACGGGATGATGCAGAAGCTGCAGCGGTGGTTGCAGCCTTCGGAAATTTTCAGGTAGGCATAGTGCTTCGGCGTCAGCTTGACGCCTTGCGGCGGCACCAGGTCGAGGAACGGCGCATGCGGTTTCGGCAGGTGGAAGTGGACGGAATCCATCACTTCGGCCAGCGCGTGCGGGCCCGTGACGGACAGCACTTTCGGGTGCACCTTCATGATGATGTCGTCGCCGGCAGCATCTTTCTTGGCGCCCAGACAACCGGTGACGATGACTTTGCCGTTTTCGGCCAGCGCTTCGCCGATGGCGTCGAGCGACTCTTGCACGGCAGCATCGATAAAACCGCAGGTATTGACGATCACCAGATCGGCGCCAGCGTAGGATTTCGCCGTTTCGTAGCCTTCGGCGCGCAGTTGGGTCAGGATTTGTTCGGAGTCGACTAGCGCTTTCGGGCAGCCGAGCGAGACAAAGCCCACTTTCGGCGCCGCACCTGGCATGGCCAGCATGGCCTCGGGCCGGGCGGAAGGAACGGGAATACGGTGAATTTCAGACATAGTTGGCAGCTAGTAAAATGGTGAGGCGAATCGGCTATTGTACCCCGAGCCGCCCTTAGCTGTCAGTGGCGGTCTGGTTTTGCTGCGGGATATGCAACGGTGGGAGCCACGGGCGACCTGCCCTGAGCATATTCTTTCACGCATTCCATATCTGGCTGCAGCCCATACTTGACTAATATACTTGTTATTTCATACACAGTCTCGCTATAATAAGATTTTATTGCACTGTGGAAATAAAATGTTCATCAAAAATTTCGTTGCCAACGTTTTTGCAGGAGCCGTCTCTGCGCTGATGCTCGGTGGCTGTGTCACAACGCATGTGCAGCGCCCTCTCAGCGTCGGCGTGCCCTCCGAAGGTACAGCCGTTACTGTCAGCATTACTGCCAACACTGATGCGGTGAACGGATTGGGCCAGATCACCTTGGGCCGCCTGAGTAGCGGAGACGCAGTATCCAGCCTGGTCCTGCAGCAATATATCCTGAACCAGGTTGCCAAGGATATGGCGCGCGACACGACTCTTTTCATGGGGACCCTGCCACCGGGGAAATACTACTTCAGTCAACTGGCCGACGCCGGCAAATCAAACCGCTACATCAAAATGGGCAGCGGCCTGGGCTTATTTACTGTGGAGGAAGGCAAGCCGGTCGATCTGGGCCGCCTGATCGTCACTCCTCTTTATGGCGAGCGTGTACTGGTCGGCCGCAGCGTGCGGGTGCGAGACAACCGCACCCTGCTCGAACGCTATTCTCCCGAGCACCTGAAGCTGTTTGCACCCGAAAAGACAGTCAGCTGGTCCGGATCGCGCAGTGATACGGATCGCGCTGAGGAAGTCGCCATGGCCCGCCCCACCGGCGCCGAATGCGTGACGGAGCTACCAGACGGCAGCGTGGCGGCCGCAACCCGCATGGGCACAGTGCTGTGGCGCAGCCCTGAGGGAACATGGAAACAACTGGCCAGCGACAAAATAGAGACGCTGAACTGCGTGCAGCCGGTGCAAATGCCGGATGCAGACTTGCTGGCCTTCGGCGAGTTCGGCACCCTGCTGCGCCATTCGCCGGGACAGAACAAGCTTGAACCGATTGACACTGGCAACCTTCCCTATGGCAATCTGGTCGGACTGGCTGGCAATATGGACGCTGGCTGGTATGTCGCCGTCCAGCGTAACAATGAAGTCACGATTTATCATTCCGCCCGTCTCGAGCGCGGCGAGTGGAATCAGGTACGCAGTGAGAAGCTGGGGAAGTGGCTCCTGAACCAGGACACCTGGTTCTGGCTGCGCGATATCGGCACAGGCTTTGCCTACACGTCGACGAAAGGAACGCTGCACCTCTACGACTACGCCAGTGGCCATTGGTCAGAGCGGGCAATGCCCGATCGCCGTGTGGATGCGATGCGCATCAGCGGCAGCGGCATGTGGAGCCTCATAACACAAGGTTACGGGCCATTTGCGATCACCTCCAGAGATGCTTTCGTTTCAGTGAATCAAGGTCAAACCTGGCAAGAGGTCACCGCTAGCCACATTCCGCTGGTTCAGCGTACCGATGGCACCCTGCTGCGTTTTGAAAGCAGTCTGATGAGCGATACGACCTTACATGCCAGTAGCGACATGGGCAAAACGTGGACACTGGTGGATGCCAAACCGAAATCACGCGAGTTGACCCCGCTTAAATCGGGTGCGATTCTGGGAAAAATAATGCGCTGGAGCGTGCCGGCGCAATTTGAAATATCGAACGACGGCGGTAAAAGCTGGACTGCCGAAAGCATGAAGTGAAAGTTCTGACCGTCAGTCGACAATGCCATGCCCACCCGATGTGAACGATGACTACCAGGCGGCATCCGTGCCGTCTGCCTGGATCGACTTGCAGAGCAAGAGCCGGATGGCGGACGCGCCTGAATATGTGGTGGAAGGCACGTCGATTGAAACCCTGATTGAGCAGATCTTTGGCAATCAGGAAGTCAGCTATATCCACGTCCACAATGCCAGACGCGTTTGCTACGCTGTCCGGGTTGACCGGGCATAGGTAGCAATGGATTGCATGTGCGATTCTCAGGCTCCAGCATCGCTTATCATCAAATGCAGGCTATGAGCTTGCTCAGTCCGGTTCCAAAGCACGGCAGGAAGCAGCACCTGGGAATTCAATACGTAGCTTGGGCCAGGTACCTTGCCAATTCTTGCCACGCACGCGGCCTGCGTAGACCGATTGCTTCGCTGTCAGAAATCGCTCTGTCGGCCGGACCACCAGATCGAAAAGATCATGCAGGCCGAAAGGAGCCGCTATATCGATGTCTGCAAGGTCATTGAGTCGCACACCCACGGCAGTGGCGGTTTCCGGCCAGTATCTCATGGCATCGGAAGCGGTCAGGTAAGGCAGGTCCGCATTGCGTTCATGCATACGCGCCTGATTCTTTACCGACCAGCCCAGCGTGCCGTCCCGTGCTCTTAAACTCGACTCAAGCATGGCGTCATGCGCCTGTGTCGCCTTGCTTGGGTCGTACCAGATGACGTCGATATCGTGAGGCAGAGGCGAAGGCGAACGTTGGTGCAAATGATCCCAGACACAGCATCGCACAAATCCCGCAGCAACCCAGCAATCGGGCAGATCAAGTTCCCTGACAAGACGAAGGACATGCATACGCTCATTATCGGCTGCAATCATTGCCTGCAATTGCTCAAGCAGCGCCATATATACTCCTCGTGGACCTGCAGTTGCATATCAAACGAACGCTGCGATGTCATCCTTGCCGGACAGCGTCTGCCCATCAAGGAAAAATGGTTGCACCATGCTCCGATCAAAACCCGGCACACCGAGGCGATATGGCGCCTGAATGCACAACGGCACAGGAACTCCTGTGCCGTTGTGCGACGTAAAAACCGGATCAGCTTATTTTTTGTCCGTCGGCGGTACCGGCGGAACAAACGGGAACGTGCCGAACAGATTCTTGCTCTGGCTCTGCATCTGCTCCTGCATCTGCACGAACAGGCTCTTGCTCTGGTCGATGTAGTTGTTCATCATGCCTTGCATCATCGGGCCCTGGACGTTCATGAACTGGGTCCACATTTCAGGGCTGAATGGCTTGCCTTCGAAACTGCCAGCCGACGTGCCCGTGAATTTATGCTGGATATCGGTGAACGCTTGCACGTTCTTTTCCAGGTAGGATCCCATCATGCCCTGCATGGCGTGGCCATAGTAGCGGATGATCTGCGACAACACGCTGCTCGAGAACATGGGCGCGCCATTCGCTTCCTCTTCCAAAATGATTTGCAGCAAGATGCTGCGCGTCAAATCTTCATTGGATTTGGCATCGACGACGGAAAACACCTCATTGTCCAACACCAGCTGCTTGACGTCCGTCAAGGTGATGTAGGAACTGGTTTGCGTGTCATACAGACGGCGGTTGGGATATTTTTTAATCAGGCGGTCTATACTTTTTTTTGCACTACTCATCACAAGTTCCACTTATTGCGCCGCAGCGCATACTGAGTTAATCCGAAAAAAAAGCGAACGTGGGTCCGCTTTCGCACCTGCCTACTTTTTCCATTATAGAGTGGAAAACGGCTCCATTGCACATCAGGGTAGTAGATTCCCGCATTTATTGCAACGCAACTAAAAGTAGATTCCTGACAAGACCGGAGATTACGCCGGCCCTGTCAGGCAAAACGCTTTGTGACTTAATCCACCCTGACTTTAACATACCGCCCCGGCGCCGCTTCGATTGCCGCGTGGCGCTTGTTGCCAGGCTTGCCTGGCGCCTTCACCTGCGCGCCGCCGTGTTCGGCCAGGAAGGCCGCCCATTCGGGCCACCAGCTGCCCACGTGCTCAGTCGCGCCCTCCATCCATTGCTCGGCGCTCAAGGGCTTGGCTTTCGCCGTGCGCGCGCCTTTACCTGCGTCATTGCTCCAGTAGCTGCGCTTTTTCTTCGAGGCTGGATTGATCACGCCGGCGATGTGGCCCGAGGCACCGAGGATAAAACGGTTGGCTTTCGGCTTTTTCGGGTTCAGCAAGGCCGTGCTGGCATAGGCTGCTCCCCAGGGCACGATATGGTCTTCGCGCGAACCGTAGATGAAAGCGGGCGCGTCGATGCTGCCCAGGTCGACCTGCTCACCGGCCACCGTCAGCTTGCCCGGCACTTTCAGGCTGTTTTCCAGGTAAGTGTTGCGCAGATACCAGCAGAACATGGGGCCTGGCAAGCCTGTGCCGTCGCCATTCCAGTACAGCAAGTCGAACGCGGGCGGCTCCTTGCCCTTCAGGTAGTTCGACTGCACGTAGTTCCACACGAGGTCGTTTGGCCGCAGGCTGGAGAAAGTGCTGCCCAGGTCGCGCCCCGTCATCAGCCCCCCCTTGGCCAGGCTCTGCTCGCGCAGCGCCACTTGCGGCTCGTCAATAAAGACGTCGAGCGCGCCCGCGTCGCAAAAATCGAGGAAGGTGGTCAACAGGGTCAGGCTGGCGGCCGGATTCTCGCCCCGCGCCTTGAGCACGGCCAGCGCCGTCGAGACGATGGTGCCGCCCACGCAAAAGCCGAACATGTTCAGCTTGTCCTGGCCGGAAATCTCCTGCGTCACCTGGATGGCCTCGATCACGCCTTGCTCCACGTAGTCGTCCCACGTCAGGTGCTGCATGCTCAGGTCCGGATTGCGCCAGGACATGAGGAATACGGTATTGCCCTGCTCCACCGCATAGCGCACGAGCGAGTTTTCCGGCTGCAAGTCAAGGATATAGAATTTATTGATGCATGGCGGCACCATCAGCAGGGGACGCTGGTGTACCGTGGCCGTCGTCGGCGTGTACTGGATCAGTTGGAACAGCGCGTTCTCGAACACCACCGTGCCTGGCGTGGTAGCCACGTTGCGCCCCACTTCGAAGGCCGCTTCGTCGGATTGCGAGATGCGGCCCTTGCCCATGTCGACCAGCATGTTGCTCAAGCCCTTGGCCAGGCTTTCGCCCTTGGTCTCGATCAGGGTTTGCTGGGCGTCGGGATTGGTGGCGAGAAAGTTGGCGGGCGACATGGCGTCGACGATTTGCTGTACGGCAAACGCAATCTTTTGCTTCTGGTGCGGCGTCGCTTCCACGGCATCGGCCATGGCGCTGAGGAACTCCGCGTTCAGCAGGTAAGCTGCCGCATTGAAGGCCGACAGGGGGCTGGCGTGCCAGGCTGGCGCGGCAAAGCGGCGGTCTTTCAGCTCCGGCACCTTGCCGGCCATGAAATCGGCCCACAAGCCCGTCAGCTTGGCCACGTAGGCATTCTTGAGTTGCTCGATCGCTTCCGGCTTGATGCTGGCGCCCGCATCCTGCAAAATGCCGGCAATCGGATTGCCCTGGGGCTGCGGTACCATGTTGAACCACGTCTTCCACTGCTCAGGATTGCTGATCTGCGCCATCCATTCCTTGGTCATCATTTGAGGATCGGGCATATTCATAAAATGTAAGTCCATTCAAGAATTAAAACGTAGTCAAAAAATAAGTAATTACTTCCGGGCCACCTGCATGCAAACTCTTACTGACTGCCAATACCAATGATGCTCATGACCGCTGTTGCCTGGATCTATGTCGTCGGCCTCATGGCGCTGACGGAACCATCCATCGTCGCCGGGGTGATGACCTTCGTGCTGTACTGCGTCATCCCGCTGTCCATCCTATTCTATCTGACGGGCTCGCGGCGACGCAAACGCAAGGCTGAGCTAAAAGCGCGCGCTCTTGCCTCAGCAGACGATAAAACAAAAACGGCAGACACATAAGTGTCTGCCGTGCAAATTATTTGCGCCAGATCAAGCTGGCCTGTCTTCCCGTGACACCATCGCGCCGGTACGAGTAAAACTGCGCTGCGTCGCTGACGGTGCAATATTCCCCGCCTGCCACTTGCGCCACGCCGTCGCGCAGCAGCATGGTGCGCGCCAGCGCATAGATGTCGGCCAGGTACTTGCCCGGCTTGCCATCGATGGCGACGAAGGAAGCGCTGAGCACTTGCCGCTCGGCATCGTCGCGCGCGCCGTCGCGGAACGCTTGCAGCACGTCCTGCCCCACTTCGAATTGCTGCGGACCGATGGCCGGTCCCAGCCAGGCAAGGATGTCCGTCGCGCCCTGGGCACGCATGCTGGCCACCGTGCGCTGCAAGACGCCGTTGGCCAGGCCGCGCCAGCCCGCATGGGCCGCGCCGACGACCAGCCCATCCGTCGAACAGAACAGCACAGGCAGGCAATCGGCCGTCATCACCACGCACACAGCGCCAGGCTGCATTGCCACGCTGGCATCGGCGTCGGGCACGCAGCCGTCCAGCTTGCCGGCATCGGCCACCGTCACGCCATGCACCTGCGACAGCCAGGCAGGCTCGGATGGCAAGGCGCCCGCCAGCCGCGCGCGGTTGGCGGCCACCTGCGCGGCCGCGTCGCCCACGTGCGTGCCGAGATTCAAGCCACCGCCGCCCTGCCCGTCACCATATGGCCCCTGGCTGACGCCGCCCGCGCGCACGGTCGCCAGCGCACCCACGTTCGCGGGCAGGCCGGGCCAATGGGGTATCAGGCAAGGCAACGGTGAGGTCATCAGACCTGTTCCGGCTCGGGAATGCCGGCCGTGGCGATCAGTTGCGCGAAATCGTCGGCCAGCGGCACGATCCACTCGCACGCTTCCAGGGTACCCGGATGCACGAGGCCCAGGCGGCGCGCCTGCAGCGCCTGGCGCGAAAAGACGGACACCAGGTGCTGCTTGCCGTACACGGAATCGCCGACCAGCGCGAAGCCCAGATGCTGCATGTGCACGCGGATCTGGTGCGTGCGGCCTGTTTCCAGACGGCATTGCATCAGGCTCACGGGACGGCGGTCGAGTTCGCCGCTGCCGATCAATTCATAGTGCGTGATCGCAGGCTTGGCCGTAAAGTTTTCCGAGACGGCCATCTTGACGCGGTCGCGCGGGTGGCGCGCGATGGACGCATCGATGGTGCCCGCCATTTTCGGCGTGCCCCACACGAGCGCGAAATATTCGCGCTTGACGGTGCGCGCCTGCAACTGGCGCACCAGGTCCGTTTGCGAGGCGAGGGTCTTGCCGACGACCATCAGGCCGCTCGTATCCTTGTCCAGGCGGTGCACGATGCCGGCGCGCGGCACGCCGGCCAGCTGCGGACAGTGGTGCAGCAAGCCGTTGAGCAAGGTGCCCGACCAGTTGCCGGGGCCCGGATGCACGACCAGTCCGGCCGGTTTGTTGATCACGATGATATGCTCATCTTCGTGCACGATGTTCAATTCCATCGCTTCCGGCTTAAAAGCCTCGTCTTCCGGCGCGCTTTGCGGCAGAATGACGATCTTCTCGTCGCCATAGGCGGTCATGTTGCGTTTGGCAACTTTTCCATCGACGGTCACGAAACCGGCTTCCAGCCACAATTGCAGGCGGCTGCGCGAGTATTGCGGCACCAGCTGGGCGATGACTTTATCGAGGCGGTGGCCGCAGGCGTCCGGCGTCAGTTCCAATGTAATCGGGGCCATTTCCTCGAAGACGTCGTCGGCGGTAAAATCGCCGTCAAACGCCTCTTCGGCAGCATGGTCAGAAAGGGAGTCAAACGCGGGGTCAGCCAAATTAGGCTTCGGAGTTAATATCACAGCATTCCCATCGGCTATAATCAGCCTATTGTAAAATCTTGGTTAAAACCTTCTTGCAAAACGTCATGCAAAAAAAATTATCGTTGGTAGTCGCTTCAGTCGTTCTGCTCGGCATGTCCGCTTGCAGCTTGTTGCCTGAAAAAGTGGATGAGACCAAAAACTGGTCCGTTACGAAATTATACTCGGAGGCGCGTGAAGAAATGGCCGGGCAGCACTATGAAGCTGCAATCGGCCTGTTCCAGAAGCTGGAGGCTAACTATCCTTTCGGCAACTATGCTCTGCAAGCGCAGATGGAGATCGCTTACGCGTATTATAAGTCGGGAGACCAGGCGCAGGCACTGGCTGCCGTCGAACGCTTCATCAAGTTGCATCCGAACCACGCCAATGTAGACTATATGTACTACTTGCGTGGCCTGATCAGCTTTAATGACCAGATCAGTTTCCTGAACTTCCTGTACGAGCAAGATCCGACCGAGCGCGATCCGAAAGCCACGCGCGAAGCGTTTGCGGCCTTCAAGCAACTTGTCGACAAGTTCCCAAATAGCAAATATGCGCCCGATTCGCTGGCCCGCATGAACTATTTGATCGATGCCATGGCGAAATACGAAGTGCACGTGGCGCGCTATTACTTCCGCCGCGGCGCCTACCTGGCCGCCGCCAACCGCGCGCAAACGACGGTCAGCGACTTCCGTGCCTCGCCGGCCATCGAAGAAGCGCTGTTCATCATGTACCGCTCGTATGACAAGCTGGGCTTGACCGACTTGCGCGACGATGCCTTGCGCGTGCTGACCAAGAACTACCCGAACACGGCCTTCCTCAGTCCGGAAGGGGTGAACAAGGAACGCAAGTGGTGGAAATTCTGGCAGTAAGCTGCAATAAAAAACCGGGCTAGCCCGGTTTTTTTACTTATTCGCCAACCTTGCGCCGGAACACCCAGCTCGTATCGTTCGACGCTTCCGGCACGAAACCGTAGCCATCGACGTCGAACTGTTTCAGCTGCTGCGGATCGCGGATATGGTTGACCGCCGCGTAGCGGGCCAGCATGCCGCGCGCGCGCTTGGCGTAGAACGAGATGATTTTATACTTGCCGTTCTTCCAGTCCTCGAACACGGGCGCGATGACGGGCACGTCCAGCTGGCGCGGCTTGACGGATTTAAAATATTCTTCGGAAGCAAGATTGACCAGCACCTTGGCGCCCTGCTCCTGTGCTGTACGGTTCAGGCCGTTGGTGATGGTGTCGCCCCAGAACGCATACAAATCCTTGCCGCGCGTGGTCGACAGGCGCGTGCCCATTTCCAGGCGGTGCGGGTGGATCAGGTCCAGCGGGCGCAGCAAGCCGTACAGGCCCGACAGGATGCGCACGCGCGACTGGGCATAGTCGAGCTGGGCCGGCTGCAGGCTGCGCGCCTCGAACCCGGCATACACGTCGCCATTGAACGCCATGATGGCCTGGCGCGCGTCGTCCAGCTGCGGCGTCCAGGACGCGTAGCGGGCCACGTTGAGGGCCGACAAGGCGTCGGAAATACCCATCAGGCTGCCCACTTCGGCCGGTGAAAACTGGCGCATGCGCTCGATGAGCTGGGCAGAATGGTCGAGAAAATCGGGGGTGCTGTGCAACGAGGTTGTTGGCGGCGTCTCCAGGTCGAGACTCTTGGCGGGCGAAAGCACGATCAACATAAATTATCACTACAGAATAGAATTGCCGACATGATACCTGCTCCACAAAAACTCGTCCTCGACACCAACGTCTGCCTCGACCTGTTCGTCTTCAACGACCCACGCTGGGCGGGCCTGCTGGCGGCCATGGAAAGCGGCGCCGTGCACGCCATCACGCGCGAAGATTGCCGCGCGGAGTATCTGGTCGTCTTGCACTACAAGCATCTGCCGCTCGATGAAGCCAGCCGTCTGGTCGCCGCCGCCCGCTTCGACGCGCACATCAGCGTCGTGGCGCCGCCCGTGTCCGGCGTGCGCCTGCCCGTCTGCACGGACAAGGATGACCAGAAATTCCTCGAACTGGCGCGCGACGCCAACGCCGACATCCTCATCACCAAGGACAAGGCCCTGCTGAAACTGGCCCGCAAGACGGCCAAGGCCGGCATGTTCAAGATCATGGTGCCGGAAGGCTGGACATTGCCAGGCTGAGCCGCCAAAGCCCCACACGCAACGGGGCGCGCTGCGCTAGAATGGGACACGATTCCACTTTCCGCACCGCGCCCCTACCGTTCATGAACAGCCCGTCCCTGCCCTGCACGACTCCCACCCTGTCCACCCGCTTGCCTCTCGTCGGCACCACCGTGTTTACCCGCATGTCCAGCCTGGCGGCCCAGCATGGCGCCGTCAACCTGGGCCAGGGCTTTCCCGATTTCGATTGCGACCCGGCGCTGGTCGATCTGGTCAGCGACGCCATGCGCGCCGGCCACAACCAGTATCCGATGATGACGGGCGCCGCGCCCTTGCGCGAGGCCATCGCCGCCAAGATCGCCAGCCTGTACGGCCACAACTATGATGCAGGCACGGAAATCACCGTCACGGCCGGCGCCACGCAGGCGCTCACCACGGCGATCTTGTGCTGCGTGCATCCGGGCGACGAAGTCATCGTCATCGAACCGGCCTACGACAGCTATCTGCCCGCCATCGCCCTGGCCGGCGGCGTGCCCGTGCTGGTAGCCATGCAAGTGAGTGAACAGGGCTACAGCGTGCCGTGGGACAAGCTGGCCGCCGCCGTCAGCCCCAGGACACGCCTGATCATCATCAACACGCCGCACAATCCGACGGGCACGATCTTGCGCCCGGCCGACGTGGCTGCGCTGGCCGACATCGTGCGCGGCACGCAAATCCTCATCCTCTCCGACGAGGTCTACGAGCACATGGTCTACGACGGCGTGCCGCACGCGTCGCTTTCGCGCAATCCGGAACTGGCGGCGCGCAGCTTCATCGTTTCCAGCTTCGGCAAGACATATCACGTGACGGGCTGGAAAGTCGGCTATGTGGCGGCCCCGGCTGCCCTGACGGCGGAATTTCGCAAGGTGCACCAGTACAATGTATTTAGCGTCAACACGCCGATGCAGCACGGCCTGGCCGGCTACATGGCGAACCCGCAGCCCTGCCTGGACTTGCCCGCGTTTTACCAGCGCAAGCGCGACCTGTTCCGCGATGGCCTGGCGGGCAGCCGCTTCAGCCTGCTGCCGGCCGACGGCACGTATTTCCAGTGCGTGCGCTACGATGCCATTTCGCAAGAGACCGAAGCGCAGTTCGCCGAATGGCTGACGACGGAAATCAAGGTGGCCGCCATTCCCGTGTCCGCGTTTTACGCGCAGGGCAAGGAGTCAAGCATCGTGCGCTTCTGCTTTGCCAAGCAAGACGAAACCTTGCGCCTGGCGCTGGAGCGCCTGCGCAGCATATAACCGAGCACGGCGCCGCTTCGGCGCAGCAAAGGATGACAGCATGGTACAGCGTCGCATCGGCCCGGCCGACCTGGTTCCCGGAGAACCCCTGCCCTGGGATTTGTTTCTGGCTGATCATAGTGCCGGCCCGCAACTGCGCAAGGGGCAGATCATCACGGATGGCGCACAGCTGGGGCGGCTGATGCAGCTGGGCCTGTACGTGGGCGCGCCCGAGCAGCCGTCCGTCCTGCGCATGCTGAACCAGGCGGCGCGGCGCCTGGAACGGCTGCTGCTGGCCTTGCGCAGCGAAAACAATGCCGAGCGCGACGTGCGCGACATCGCCCGCGAACTACTGCGCGCGCTCGAACACAATGCCGACATCGCCCTGGCCAGCATCCTGCTCAACCAGATCGCCGGCAGCTATGCCGTGCGCCACTGCATCGAAACAGCCTTGCTGGCCATGCTGGTGGGCCGCAGCATGCACAAGTCCCACGATGAATTGCTGCTGATCGGCGCCGCCACGCTGACGATGAACGTGGGCATGCTGCGCCACCACGACAGCTTCCAGGACCGGCGCGGCCCCCTGAATGACGACGAAATGCGCATCGTGCGCCAGCATCCGCAGGAAAGCGCGGAATTGCTGCGCTGCGCCGGCGTCGACGACGAGGAATGGCTGAGCTGCGTGCTCTTGCACCATGAAAACGACGATGGCAGCGGCTACCCGCAAGGGCGCACGGCCGATGAAATCCTGCAAAACGCCAAGCTGATCGGCCTGGCCGACCGCTATTGCGCCCGCGTTTCCGCGCGCAACTACCGCCGCTCCATCGTGCCTGACCAGGCGCTGCAACATATCTTCCTCGACCAGGGCGTGCCCATCGACCCTCTGCTGGGCGAACAGTTCGTCAATCTGCTGGGCAAATATCCGCCTGGCACCCTCGTGCGCCTGCGCAGCGGCGAACTGGGGGTGGTGACGCAACGGGGCGCCAGCCACGTGCATCCGCTCAGCGACTCGCTGGGCGCACCGCTGGCCGCCGCCGAACTGGCGCAGATGCTGCCGCGCGACACGGCAGACAGCCAGTTCGCCATCGTCTCGTCGCTGCATGAAGACGATGCTGGCGTGCATTTCAGCATGCGCAATGTGTGGGGCGATGAGGCGCGCCTGTAGCGCTGATGGACCGCCGGTGAAGGCGTGGCCGGCCGTGATGGCAAGTTCATGGCCACCACCTCGCGCAAGGGGGGGGCGAGACAGCCCCTGTTATCTCAGTAGATTGCTATTCGTCACTATCTCTCGTATTTTTATTTCAAAATAGTAATGAAGACTACTCTCTTCGCTATACTGATTTTCCAGCACAACCACATCGACGGCTTTTTCCGGAAAATACATTTTAATTGAGGCAAACCCCAGCCCCTTTCCGGAGTGGCCTATGTATTTAACTGGCGTCTTGTCGCTCACGTACACACCATAGCCATAGCCATGTTTTTCATCGCCGAAGGCGACATGCTGGCTGGATATATCATAGCTCGTCATCAGCTTGTAGGTTTCCGGCCTTAAAATCTTCCCCTGATGAAGTTTTTCATCCCAGATATTCAAATCTATTGCGTTTGAAACGATTCCTCCTGCCGGAATGAAGTCAACCCAGCCTGTCCTCTGAGCGGGATGCTCCCTCAACGTGAAAACATTATTGGAATTGACATATCCCTTGATGACATTATTGTCTTTATTTTCCTCATAGCAAAAGCTGTTGTGCATTCCCAGTTCCTGGAACAAATCATTTGCAGCCACGATAAATTTTTTGCCGCTGACTTTTTCAAAAATCCTGCCCAGCATTGAGTAGGTTGTCACACCATATAAAAAGTCCGTCCCGGGCTTGAAGCTGAGCGGCTCGTCAATTTCGGTTATTCCTGCCGAAAAGTTGAGCAGCTGATGCACGGTCACTGTATCGGCCCAAGCCTGCGGCAAATCGGGCAAGTATCGCCTGACGGGACTGTGCAAATCGATCTTGCCTTTTTCAACTTCCCTCAAAATCAATACAGCAGTGATCTGCTTGCTGTTCGACATGATCCTGAAATTATCGTCCAGCTTCAAGGGTATTTTATTTTCAACATCCGCATAGCCATAGGCTTTTGAATACTTCGTTTTCCCATGTTGCGTGATAAGAATGACGCCATTGAAACTTCTTGGACTTGTTTCCTGTACCAGGCTGTCGATCTTGGCGGCGTAATCGTCTATCTTTTCCACGGATGAATTATCACCAGCCCAGGCATGCGCGAACGTGGAAACCATCCATAAAATAGAGAGCGCACATATCTTTAGCGATGAAACCATTTTTCCGCCAGCATCAGAAGTTTTCATGGGAGATATTATTGGTTGGTTTATTTGCAAGGAAGCGCTGGGCAATGCAGATTCGGGCGTTTCCACGTGGATGCAAGCCGCAAATTGGCGTCAGCAAGCAGCCAATACCGCTGCGCGATTTTTCCTCATGCGCATTCCTGTGAATTGGCATGTTGACCGCCTCGCATGTATAGCCTATCAGTGAATGAGAACCCGGGCCAGCGAAAGCGTACTGAGATCACCTGAGTCACCGTCGCCTGCGCGATCGCGCCGTCCGCGAATGCCTTGAGCGACGCCAGCAGCCTGCCAATGACAACGACGGCGTCCCGGCCATTGACGGCCGGCTTCATCGACGCATCAAACTCCGGCAGCGCGTCCGATATCCGCGCCGAGCTTTTTCACAAAGCGTTCCATGCTTTCCTCGCCCAGGTCGACCGCCTTGGCCCCGCCACCGGCAACGAAGGTCACGTCGCTGATACCCATCACGCCAAGCACAAGGCGCAAATATTGGCTGGCGATGTCGCGATTCCGGATCGGCGAACCCTCCGTATAGACGCCGCCCGATGCGATCAAGACGGTTGCCTTCTTGCCAGTCACCAGGCCGCGTCCATCGAAGCCCAGCGTCAATCCCTTGCGCACCACATGGTCGATCCATGCCTTGAGGACCGCCGGAACATTATAGTTATAGACCGGTGTTGCAATGACAATGTGATCGGCGGCGAGCAATTCCGCAACCAGTTCGTTCGACAGCTGTAACTCGTCCGCCATCGCGGGGGTATGCTGTTCCGCCGGGGTGAAGTAGGCTTGCAGCCAGGCGGCGTTGACAAACTGCAGCCCGGCATCCATGAGGTCGCGTTCGATCACCTCGCCACCCGGATGCGCGGCACGCCAGTCCTGCACGAAACGGCGCGTCATGTTGCGCGATATGGAGTGTGCGCCACGAGGGCTGGTCTCGATTACCAATAGCTTAGTCATACAATCATCCTTGAAAATAGCACTGCGGGGAAACGCCTGAAGCGAGCTTGTCGATCAGGCTGTTGATGTGCCTACAATATATCGCCGCGAATTTATTCCCGATAGAGATTAAAATATGATGAGATCCATCGATAATTATGATGGAATGCCTCATGGAGAAGCTATTTTGATTGGAAGTCTGACGCTTGATCAGTTGCGCGTCCTGGTAACGATCGCCGACACGGGAAGCTTTTCTGCCGCCGGTCGACGACTTGGCCGTGTGCAATCGGCCATCAGCCAGGCCATAGCAACGCTCGAGGATGTGCAAGGCATATTGCTGTTTGACCGCAGTGGGCACCGTCCGAGCCTGACCGAGACTGGCAGGGTTCTGGTGGAGCAGGCGCGACTGGTCCTGGCCAGCGCTGCCCGCTTCGAGGGAGTGGCCATGGGTGCGCGCTCGGGTCTGGAACCGGAACTGGTCATTGCGATCGATCCCCTGGTACCGACGGCGCCATTGATCGAAAGCCTGTCCGCGCTGAGCCGGGAGTTTCCCAATCTGCCCGTCAGCTTTTCGACGGAAGGTCTGGGCGGTTCATTGCGACGCCTGCGAAGCGACCCTGCCGCCATCGGCATCTGCCTGCTGCTCCCTTCCATTCCGGACGACATTGCCGCCTATCCGCTGCTGCGCGTGGGCATGCAGGCTGTGGTGGCGTCGGGGCATCCACTTGCTTCCCTGGGACGTCCGGCGACGCAGACCGATCTGGAGCCGTATGTCCAACTCGTGCTGTCGGACCCCGTCAATCCGGGCAGCGAAAACTTTGGGCTGGCAAGTGGGAAACTTTGGCGCTTCGTGGATCTGGGACGGCGAATGGACTTCCTGCTCGGCGGTTTCGGATGGTGCCGCATGCCCGACCATCTCGTGTCCCGATTGATTGCCGGCGGGAGCCTGGTGGCGCTGCAAATCGAGCACGATCCGACGCCCCGCGAGGGGTTGACGATTTATGCGGCGCATCAGCGCAGCCGCACGCCCGGACCTGCCGGGCGATGGTTGCTGGACGACCTCACACGGCGTCTGTCGTGAGGCGCTCGTTCGACGACCGCTCCTGGCCGCTGGCACCGTCAGTTTGACGACTTCAGGTACGCCCGCAATCCATGCGTCAGCACAAAGGGAAACACGCTCGCGTGATCTTCATCCTCGAAGACGCGCAAACGGGTTTTCAAGCCGGGGAACTTGCGCGATTTCAACTTCCCGTCAAACTCGCGCACGTCGGCCAGCATGTCGGCCTCTTTCTCCAAACGCGAACGCTTCTTGCCCGCCGCCAGCTTTTCCAGGCCGCCGATGCCGAAGAACACGGAGGCCGGCAAGTCCTTGTGGCTGGCCGCATAGGCCTGCTCGCGGTCGAACATGACGCCGGCGTCGTACCACAGCGACGGGCTGCCGAGGATGTAATGCTCGAAGGTGCGCGGTTCCGTCAGCAAAAATTGCAGACCCAGCAGGCTGCCGTACGAATGGCCGATGAACACCTTGCGCTGCATGTTCACGCGATACTGTTGCGAAATAAAGGGAAACACCTCGCCCGAGATGAACTGGCCATACGCCTTCGCTTCGCCGAACGCCGGTTGCCGCCCCGGCATGTCCGAGCGGTAGTCATGCTTGCGCGGCGTGGTGGGCGTGTAGTCGCGGCGGCGGCTGTACACCCCGCCGTCGCCATTCGCGTACGACAAGCCGACCACGATGACCTCTTCCATCCCCGCATGCTTGTTCAGGCGCTGCGCGATATTGCGCACGACGGGAAACGCATAATTGGCGTCGGTGACGAATAGCACCGGATAGCGCTTATTGCCCTGCCGATAGGAATCGGGCAAGGCGACATACAGCTGATAGTCGCGCTTCAAGGCTTGTGCGCGGATGTCGCGCACTTCCGTGTTCTCAAGAACGTAGCTGGCAGGGGCGCTGGCGGGGGCGGCCGGTGCGCTGCCTGCCAGGCAGCAAAGGACGATGAGCAGATTGAGAGGCTTCAAGCTGATTTCTTTCATTAAGGTAAAAGTTACTTCGCCGCAGACGCCGTCAGCTGCACCAGCTTGCGCTCGACAAACGCCTGCAGCTGGGGCGACAGGGTTTGCAAGCCCTTGGCCCGCTCGAATGCCTGGCGCGCCTGGGCCGGGTGGTTGTCCGCTTGCAAGGCGATGCCGAGACCCATCCACCAGACGCTGTTGTCGGGTGCCGCCTGCAGGGCCAGCTGGTAGTGTTCGGCCGCTTCGCGGTAGCGCTGCTCGCGCTGCAGCACGCCGGCCAGGAAGGCGTGGTACTCGCCGCTGTCGCTGGCGTACGGCAAGCTGCGCATGAGGGTATCGAGGGCCGCCACGCCGCCGTTGGGTTTATCCAGCTGCAAACGGGCCAGCATCATGGCTTGCGCCGGCTGTTTCGGGTCCAGCGCCAGGCTCAGCTGCAACTGGCGGACTGCCTCGTCGGGACGCTGCGCTTCGAGCAGCAGGCGCACCAGCGTTTCGCGCGCGCCCTGGTGGCGCGGGTCCAGCTGCAGGGTCTGCTGCAAGGCCAGCATGGCGTCGGAGACGCGACCATCCTGCAACTGGGCCAGCGCGCGCCGGTATTCATTCTCCACGCGCTGCTGCGCAGTGACTTGCTTGCCGTCAAGGATGCGCTCGCTGGCCGCCGGTGCTGGCGTCTTCACCACGGGCGCGCCAGCAGGCTGGGCGGGTTTTTCCGTGATGCGGCGCTGCGCCTTGCTCGGCGCGGGGACGGCCTCCTCGGCCAGGAACACGGGCTCGGGTTCCGCCACCACGACGGGTACGGGCGCGGGGGCAACGGCGGCAGGCGCCGGGGCCGATACGGGCGCCAAAACAGGCGTGCTGGCCACGCTGACCAGCACGGGCGGCACGGCCGGGCGCTTCAGGTAGACCCAGCCCAGGGCGATGGCGGCGGCCGTCAGGCCGGCCGCGCCGCCAAAGACCAGCGCGCGCGACACGCCCCGCTCGCGTTCGGGGACGGAGCGGATGCCGGCCGCGTCGCCGCGTCCATCGGGGGTGCCGCGCGCATCGAGGTCTTGCAACATCTTGTTAATCAGGCTCATCTACAGGCTCATCTTCGTCATCGGTTCAATAAAG
Organism: Janthinobacterium sp. JF4; assembly: GCF_059617925.1. Classification (NCBI taxonomy): domain Bacteria; kingdom Pseudomonadati; phylum Pseudomonadota; class Betaproteobacteria; order Burkholderiales; family Oxalobacteraceae; genus Janthinobacterium; species Janthinobacterium sp. JF4. The sequence goes on from NZ_JCAQAV010000004.1 coordinate 129,086, forward strand.
TCCAGCTCACGCCGCAGGCGGCGGCCAGCACGCCGGCGCCGGCCAGCCACGGCCATGGCCGCTGCCAAAAACGGCGCGGCTTGCTGGCCAGGGTATCGCTGGCGGCCAGCGCCACGTGGCGGCCGCTGACCTGCTGCCGCCCTTCGCCATACGCCACCATCAGCGCCTTGTGCGCCATGATGTTGATCAGGCGCGGGATGCCGCCGGAAGCCTGGTACAGCTTGCCCACGCCGCTGCGGCTGAACAGGCGCGCGCCGTCGAAACCGGCCACGCGCAGGCGGTGCGCCACATAGAAATCCACGTCGTCGCGCGACAACGGTCCCAGGTGGTAGTGAAAGGTGATGCGCTGCGCCAGCTGGCGGATTTCCGGCAGGGCCAGCTTGACGTCCAGTTCCGGCTGGCCGAACAGCACGATTTGCAGCAGTTTGCGCTTTTCCGTTTCCAGATTCGTCAGCAGCCGCAGCGCTTCGAGGCTGTCGACGGGAATCGCCTGCGCTTCGTCCAGGCACAGCAGCACGCGCTTGCCCTGCGCCGCCAGGTTCAGCAGGCGCAGGTTGAGGGACTTGAGCAGTTGATGCTGGTCAGCATCTTTCTCCAGCAATACATCGAGGTCGTCCGCCAGCGCCAGGATCAGCGAACGGGGCGGCAGGTTCGGATTCGGGATGTAGGCCGTGACGAAATCCGGCCCCAAGGATTGCATGAACTTGCGGCACAAAAAGGTTTTACCAGTCCCCACTTCGCCAGTGATCTTGATGAAGCCCTCGCCATTGCGCGCCGCCACCAGCAGGGTGTTGAGCGCCTTTTGCGACTGCGGGCCGTTGAAGAAGAAACTGGTATCGGGCGTGAGGCCGAACGGCGCCTCGCGCAAGCCGAAATGGGTCTGGTACATTTAGCGCCGCTCCGACGGCCGGCGCGGGTCGAGCGCCTCGATGCGCTTGCCCGAATCGAGCAAGTCCTCGTTCCAGCTATTGGCGCCATCGACGATGGTCGGCTTGATCAGCACCACCAGCTCGCGCTTCTGGATCACCTGCCCCGTGTTGCGGAACAGCGCGCCCAGCACGGGGATATCGCCCGCGCCCGGCACTTGCGAGCGGTCCGCCGTGGTGGCCTGACGCATCAGGCCGCCGATGGCGACGATGCGGCCATCCTGGCTGCGCACCATGCTGTCCATCTCGGACGTGCTGGACGCGGCCAGCGGCAGTTTCAGCGAACCGGCGCTGCCCAGGTCGATTTCCTTGCTGATGGTCGACACCTGGCTGACGGACGGGTGCACGTGCAGGATGATGTTGCCATCCGCATCGATCTGCGGCGTGACGTCCAGCACCACGCCGGAAAAGAACGGCTGCAAGGTCACGTTGGGGCTGGTCGTCGCGCCGCTGGCCGTCGTATTCGTCGTCGTTGACACGCCCGTCACGTAAAACTCGTCCGTGCCGATCTTCAGCACGGCCTTCTGGTTATTCATGGTGGCGATGCGCGGGCTCGACAACACGTGCACGGAGCCTTGCGATTCCAGGAAGGAAATCATGGCGGCAAAATTGGCCGTCTGGAAAGCCAGGCCGAACATGGAACCGGCCGAGGTGGCCGCCGAACTGAGGCCAAAGCCGCTGCTGGCCGTCAAGCCGCTGCCATTCGTCATGTTGGGCGGCTGGCCGCCGTTGAACGGCAGCGGCGCCAGGGTGCCGCCCGGCTGGATGAAGCCCGTCGAAATGCGGTTCGTGTGGCCGCTCTTGATCGAGGCGAACGAGGCCCAATTGATGCCCGTCTGCGTGTTGTCGTTGAGCTCGACTTCGAGGATTTTCGCTTCCAGGATCACCTGGCGGTCGACGGACAGCTGCGTGGCCTTCAGGTACATGTCGACATTGCGCAACTCTTCCGGCATGGCGCGGATGACGATCACGCCCGACTGCGGGCTGAGCACCACTTGCCGGCCCCCTTCGCTGCTGCCGACGATGGCTTCCAGCGCCGCCCGCAATTCCGGCCAGAAATCCGCCGTCGACGAGGTGGTCAGGTTGCTGCTGTCCAGGGTGCGGCCGCCCTGGCCGCTATTCGTTTGCTGGTTCTGCTCGTTATTGTTGCCCTGATTGTTATTGCCGCTATTGCCGCTATTGCCCGAGCCGCCCGAGTTGGTCGAACCGACCGAACCGACCGACGTCGACGACACGCGCAGGTTGGAACTGCCGCGGCGCGCGCCCGTCAGGTAATTGACATGGAACAAACGCGTCTGCATGGTCAGGGGCTTGATGTAGATCTGCGTGCCCTCGACCTTGTAGTCATAGCCATACAGTTCGCGCACGGCGTCGAGCGCCTGGAACAGGGTCACGTCCTTCAGGTTGGCGGAAATCGTGCCGCCGATGTCGGGATGGACCAGCATGTTGTAGCGCGTGCCAGCCACGATGGAGGTAAAGAACTGGCGCGCCGGCACATTGTTGAACGCCACGTTGAAGCGCTCGTCGAGCGCGGCGCGGGCCTTCGGCAATTGCTGGGCCAGGGCCGCCACGGGCGGCAGCAGCGCCGCTTCCACGGCGTCCGGCTGGGCCGCCGGCGCCGTGGTGGCCGCCGCGCCCTTGACGGCATCGGTAATCGCATTATAGGTGTCGCGCTTGACGGGCGCGACATTGCAGCCGCCCAGGCCCAGGCTGACGCTGATGACAGCCGCCATCGTACTGATCTTGAACATGCTCGCCTTGTATTGATTGAGTTGCTTGGCCACTTCTTCTACTCCTGCTTGCGGTCGGTCTTGCTGTCAGACTTATTGTCGGTCTTGCTGCTCGGGTACAGCTTGAAGGTTTCCAGTGATTTACCACGCCGCAACACTACGGCCGTGTCGTGGATTTCCGTCACCACGGCGCCGCCCACCTTGCTGCCGACCTTGACTGTCTGGCCATCGATGACGGCCAGGCGGCGCCCGCCCGGCCGGGTGGAGATGAGCACCGATTGCAGCTGCGGCCGGGCCGCGACGGCGGGCGCGGCGCTGGCGGGCGCCCACAGGGCCGCCGGCGGGCGCGTCGGATCATCGAACGCCTGCGCCTGCGCCTGCGCGCCCGGCCATGCCAGGCCCAGCGTCAGGCTCAGCGCCAGAAAGGTCAGAGTGCGATCCATGTGTCGTCCATGCTGAGGGTATGTAAGGTCAGGGTCAGGGTCAGGGTGGCGCCCGGGTAGCTGGCAGAGTCGAGGTGGGCGGCGCCCCAGAAGACGCGGGTCGGCATCGCTTGCAGCGCCTGCATGTATTGCACCAAGTCGGCATAACTGCCTTGCAGCACCACTTCCACGCCATGCTGGTGCAGCAGAGGCGCCGGGGGGGGCGACTTGGCCGCCGCATCGCCGTTCGCGGCATCGGCCTGGCGGGCGCCCACGGCGCTGCCGGGCAAGGTTTTCAGCGACACCACGCGCAATCCCGCATGCCGGCGCAGCAGGTGCTCGAGCAAGGTGACCATGCGCTCGGGCGCCACCAGGCCATGCTGCTTCTCGCGCAGCGCCTGCGCCAGGGACGTCGTTTCCGCCTGCAAGGCCAGCAGGCGCCTGCGCGCTTCCTGGTCGGGATCGGTGGCGTGGGCCAGCATGGTCAGCGCGATTTCCTTGTTCGTGGCGCTCAACAGGCTTTGCTTCTGCGCAATGCTCGCCTCCAGCGCTGCGCGTTTCGCCAGCAAGGGATTGAAGCTCATGAAATAAAACACGAACAGGACGGCGGCCGCGGCGGCGCCAAACACCATCAGCCGCTCGCGCAGGCTGAGGGCATCGAAGGCGGTGGCCCATTTTTTCAGCAAGGGCAGCATCAGCGCGTTCCTCCGGCGCCAGCTTGGGGCGGCGTGGCAGCCCGGTCGGCCGACTGCAGGCTGAATGCAACATACGGCAGGCTGGCCGCCTTGCCTTCGGCTGCGGCCGGCTGCGCGGGCTGGCCGATGTCGAAGCTGGCGAAGGTCTTGCCTTTGAGTACCTCCTGCTGGCCCAGGCGCGTGATGTAGGCGGGCAGCAGCGAGGCGTGCAAGGCGCGGCCCTGCAAGCCGAAGTCATTGCCGGCGCCGGCGATGTCCACGCCCGTCAGCCAGACGCCCTCGACCCTGGCATGCGCCAGCGCGCGGAAATAGCCGGCATAGCCGAGCGTATTGCCCAGCTTGCCGCTGTCCAGCACGTTTGACGCATCCTGCAGCAACTGGCGCTGCGCCTCGACGGCAGCCAGTTCCTGCGCCAGGGCCGGATCTTTCTTGCGCGGCGGAAAATCGCGCAAGATCTGGTCTCGCTTCGCCTCGCCTTGCGCCAGCGCCGCCTTGACGCCCGCTTCGCGCTGCTCCAGGCCGGCTATTGTCCGCTGGGCCAGCACGCCCAGCGCCAGCAAGAGCAGCGCCAGCCCGCCCAGGCCCAGGCCGGCCGTGCGCGCCGACATATGGTGTTGTTTCAGTTCAAACTGGGGATTGAACAGGTTGATCTGCTGGCTCATGCGCCCTTCCCTTCGTGCTTGCCCGGGTGCGGGCCAAGCTCGCGCAAGGCGGCGCCGATGGCCAGGAAGTAGCGCGCCTGCATGGCAGGGTCGCGCAGTTCGGCGGCCTGCGACAAGTCCAGCACCGTGGCCAGGTCCAGCTGCTCGACCGGCATGTACAGGTTGTCGGCCAGATACGCGTGCAAGCCGTCGGCCGCGCCCGTCATCAGCATCAGGCGGGCCAGCGAAATGAAATGGAACTGGCGGTCGAAGTGGTCGAACGAGCGCTGCAGTTCCAGGGTGACGCGGTCGTAATACTGGCTCGCGTCGGGCGACTGCAATTGCGTCAGGGTCACGTCGATGCGGCGTGCCTGGTACAGCTCGCCATTGAAGCTCATGGTCAGCAAGCCGCCGTCGCCATCGAAGAACAGCACGGCGATACCGCGTCCCGGCGTTTCCAGCAAGGTGGCGATATTGCGCTGCGCCATCTCGGGGATATCGATCACAGACAGGCCGATCTTGCATTCGGCGTACTGCGCCTGGCGGCGCGACACGGCGCTGTTGCGCGCGGCGACGGCGAACACGCTGCTGCCCCGCTGGGTGCCGTTCGGGTCGCCGGGGATGTCGAACACGTCGATGGTGGCGTCGGCCAGGGGAAAGTCCAGCATGTCCTTCAAGCGCCAGCCCACGGCCGTCTTCAGCTCCTCGCGCGGCACGGCCGGCGCTTCCAGCGACAGCAGCTGGTATTCGCCGCCAGCCAGCACGCTGGTGCAGTGGCGCGCGGCCGCCTGCAGCTCCTTGCCCAGTTTTTCCAGCACCTCGGCCGGCGCCGGGCGCGCGGCCGCCTGGTAGCTGGCGCCCAGCACGCGCGGCATGCCGCCGGCGGGACGCTCGACAACGACGGCGCTGACGCCTTCGCGGCCAAACGCCGTGGCCAGCCAGCCATCGTACTTCTTTGCTCTTGCGAATAAACCCATGCGAACTATCCAGTGTAAGTGCCTGCCCGCTCTTGTCGCGCAGTGTATCCATGCAGCCAATTTTAATTCATGAAGCCAACTTTATTGTGTAAAAACAATAAATTAGCGATCTTTTTTGCACGCAGTTGACCTTACTGCGACAGCACGGCTTGCAGGCGGCGCTGGACGTAGTCGGGGTTGTTGCCCGCGTGCGGGCAGCGCGGCTCGACAGAGGCCGGCTGGTTGCACGCCGTGGCCGTAATGGTCCAGCTGGTCAAGGTGCCGGGCCCCGTGGCCGTGCTGCATTGCACGCTGACGCTGAACGCCGACAAGGTCGTGCCCGACGGCAAGCTGAACGTGGTGGCGCCAATGCATGGCGCGCCAACGCTCAAGCCCGCGCTGATCTGTTTCTGCAAACCCCATTCGAGGCCGGCGCGCGCGGCCTGCTCGGCGCGCACGCCCTGCACGTCCATCGCCGATTCCGTCTGCTGGAAAGTGGAGACATTCACCATCACGGCCGCCAGCGCGGCCAGCACCACCAGCAGGAAAATGGCCGTGACGAGGCTGAAACCGCGCATGCGGCCCGTGCGCTGGCGCAGCAAGCGCGTCATGGCGTATTCCTCGCCTGCACCTGTTGCACCAGGCGCAGCACGCCCGTATTGCTGTTCGCCGCGCCCAGGCTCAGGTCGATATTCACCAGGCCCCGCTGCACATTGGCCAGCACGGTGTAGCTGAAGGCGCAGCCCGTCACCTGGCGCGCCAGCAAGGCGCCATCCGTCAAGTCAGCCGCAACCGGCTGAGTGGCCTGGATCGCATAGCCCGCGTAACGGGTCAGGGTACCGGTCTTCAGATCGCACGCATAGGTGACGGGCGTCGACACCACCTGGAAGCGGTTCGATGGCGACGGCAGCGGCGCCGGCGCCGTCGCGAAAGGATAGCTGCCCAAGGTGACGACATTGCCGGCCACGCCCGTCACTGGCGCGCGGTTGCAGCCATTCGCCGGACTGCATGCATACGCATTGTTCGGCGCAAAAGCGCCCCCCAGGTTGTAGACGACGATCTGGTCGCCCACGCTGATCGCCTGGCGCGCGCCCAGGGCATCGGCGGGCATGGCGCCGACGACGGTAAAGCTCGCCGGAACGCCGGGCGCGGGAGGGCTCTCGAAGCTCAGCACATTGCCCAGGCCGGCCGGGTCGCTGTCGCTCAGGTAGCGTCCGCCCGTCTTGGTCAGCAGCAATTCCAGCAACAGGCCGCCGTCCGACACGCGCACGCTGTTGGGCAGGGCCAGGCGCACGTCGCGCGTCAGGCGGCGCGCCGCCGTATCGGCCGTGTCGGCCAGCGCCGCGCGCGCGGTGGTGTCGATATAGCCTTGCACGGGCACGCGGATGAAGACGGCGACCATGGCGCCGATGATGCCCGTGATGACGATCACGATGACCATCTCGACGAGGGTAAAGCCGCGCGGGCGGCGCCTGGCGTGGAGGAAATTTCTCATGGGATGCTCATGGGATACTGTTCGGCGCATAGCGCACGCGATAGCCGTCGAGCACGATCTTCTGGTCGGCATACGGCACGACCACCTGGATATGCAGGCTTTCCGTGGCAGGCAGGCCGTTCAGGGCTGCCTGGGTGATCGTCACCGAGGCAGTGTAATTCTGAGCCCAGGCGTTACCCTGAGCATCCGTCGTGTACTGCGTCGGCGTGCCATACGCGCTCACGTAATCGTTGACATTGTCGAAGGGACGCGGCATGCCGCCCGCCTCTTGTCCGGCCACTTCCGGGATGGCGCAGCCGGCCGGGCTGGTCGCCGTTTCCGCGGCAGGGTCTTGCGGATCGCAAAACGTAAACCGCGCCAGCGCGATTTCTTCCAGCATGCCTTCGGCAATGGCCAGCGCCTGCTTGCGCAGCTGCGGGTCGGCGCTGTGTTGCGTCGTCAGGCTCATCACGCCCAGGATGGCGGCCGAGGCCAGGCCGACGATGACGATGAACAGCACCAGTTCGATCAGGGTCACGCCGCGCTCACGCCGGCGATGCTGGCTAATGGACATAGCCCGTCTCCCTTTCGACCGTGACGTTGCGCGGCGTGCCGTCCCGCTGGATGCTGATCGTCAGCCGCGCCGGGAAGGTCGATGCGGCAGGAAACACATTGAGCCGCGCATACGGTTTGCCCAGCGCGTCGAAATAAAAACCCGCCGTATCGACGGGATCGGTGGACAGGGTGACGCCGGACGGACGGCCTTCGCACAGCCAGTCGGTTTGCGCGCAATATTGCAGCGTCTCCTTGCTGCCGCTGTTACTGCCAGTGGGCGGCACCACTTTCTGCTCATCGCTGCAATCGGCATCGAAGCACAGGGCCACCTTGTTGGCATCGATGCGCACAAACACGGCACGGTTTTGCGCCACCGCCAGCTTTTGCCCGTAGCGCACGATATTCGTCACCTGGTCGGCAAAACCGCGCGCGTCAAAAGTGTCGCGCTGAAAAAACCGGTTGACGGCAAAGGTCGCCAGCAAGCCCGCCAGCACCAGCACGGCCACCAGCTCGATCAAGGTGAAGCCGCGCGCAGCCGTACGCCGCAGGAAGCCTGGCGGCCCTGCGTGGCGATGCGGAAAGACTGTCGGTGGCTGCTGCAATGGATGGCCCGTAAAAAAGCCCAACGGGCTGGCGCCTGGGGTTGGGCTGGTGGTGCGCAAGGAAGGCCGAGTATTACCTGACCCTCCTTGCAGATCAGTGCAACTTATTTACAATCTGCATTCGCCAGAGCAGGCGTGATGGTCGGCGCGCCACCTGCAGCAGTAGGGGCGACATAGGTAACCTTGCACCCTGTACGCGTTGCATCAGGCGTCACTACACCACCGGAAAACTTGTAATCAGGATCGGTCAAGCCTGCGGCCACAATGATGGAATCAGCAGTTGGATAGCCATAAATACCGGCAATGTCCGTGCCTTCCATCTTCGCGCTAGTGACACCATTGGCATCGGCAACCGCGCCGCCGACCAGCCACTGCGCATGGTACAGCGCCGCACCCGCCTTCATGGCGCCTACAGCCGCATTCATCTTAGCGATGCGCGCATCGGTCGACATGTCGATGAATTTGGGAATCGCCGTTGCCGCCAGGATGCCGAGGATCACGATGACGACGATCAGTTCGATCAGGGTAAAACCTGCCTGGGCGCCGCTTTTCATACTACGTAAAGACTTGTTCATTCTTGCTTTCTCCAAAATCAAATAAAAAACTTCAAAACCAACGCCATGAAACTGTCGCTGCACCGGGCCAGGAAGCGCGTCACTTTGCTGCCGAGTCCGGCGATTTCCACACCACGATATCGGGTTCCTGGGCGAGCTTGTCAAGATCGGCATCCGCACCTGGCAAGATTACCTTAAATTTCACTGCATCAACCCCTGTACTGGGAAAAATATTGCCATTACTAAACAAATAGATGATTTTTTGTTCTTTTTTGTCGTACAACCAATTCCCTGTTGGTAATTTCGCAAGGTCCGGCTGCGCGAACTCGCCCAGGTAATTGGCTGGCTTGTCGGCCAGCCAGTCGAACGGGTTCTGCCCTGCCAGCGCCGGCAAGCTGTCGCGCCGGTCGGCCAGGTACAAATGCAGCACCTGCACCCGCAAACTGGTGCGCAGGACGCCGAGCATCTGCGCCACGGCCACCTGCTGCGCCTGCTGCTGATAGTAGCCGACGCGGTTCAGGAACACCGCCATCAGGATGGCGAACACGCCCGCCACCACGGCCAGCTCGAACAGGGTGAAACCGCGCTGGCGCAACGGTGTTGCCATCAGTGCAGGGCCGCCCGGCCCAGGTCCCAGATCGGCAGGAAGATGCCCAGCGCCAGCACCAGCACCATGGCGCCAAGGAAGACGATCAAGATCGGCTCGATCTGCGCCGACAGGGTTTTCAGCTCGTAGTCGACTTCGCGCTCGTACATGTCGGCGATTTCGTCCATCAGGTCGTCGAGCGAACCGGATTCCTCGCCCACGGCGATCATCTGCAGCACCACGGGCGTGAATACGCCGGCCGCCACCGAGGTGCGCAAAATGCTTTCGCCCCGCTCGACGCCGTCGCGCATCTGCTCCACGCGCGCGCTCAGATATGTGTTGTCGACCGTTTGCGACACCACCGTCAGCGCCTGCACGATGGGCACGCCGCTCGTGCTCGACAGCGCGAAGCTGCGCGCGAAGCGGGCCATCGTGCCCTTCAGGATGATCTTGCCGGCGATCGGCAGACGCAGCTTGGCGCGGTCCCATTTATACAGGCCCTCTTTCGTGCGCAGCCAGGCGCGCCAGCCGAAAAAGCCGCCCACGCCCAGCAGCAGCAGGATGGGCCAATACGCCACCGTAAAGCGCGAAGTGCCGATCAGGATGCGCGTCATCAAGGGTAGTTCCGCATGGAAACTGGCAAACACCTTCTCGAACTGGGGAATGACGAAGATATTCACCACCACCATGGCGGCCAGCATGGCGAAGACGACGAAGGTCGGATAGCGCGTCGCCGTTTTCACGCGCGCGCGCATGTCGCGGTCGAATTCCAGGTGATTGAACAGGCGCAGGAACACTTCGTCGAGGCGGCCCGTCATTTCGCCCACGCGCACCATCGACAGATAAAACGGCGTGAAGATGGCCGGATGGCGCGCCATGGCGGCCGACAGTTCGCGGCCCGCGTCGAGCGACTCGCGCACATCCTTGATGATGCGTCCGAACGCGGGGCTGATGGCGGACTCCTGCAAGCCGGCCAGGCCGCGCATGATGGGCACGCCTGCCTTGAGCAAGGTGTACAGCTGGCGGCTGAACAGCTGCACGTCCATGGGCGTGACTTTTTTCTCCGTCATCCTGGCCCACCAGCCCAGTTGCTTGGCGCCAGCCCCCGTCACCGTCTGTTTCGTGGCGCTGATGTCGACAGGCGTGCTGCCGCCCGCCATCAACTGGTCGGCCACGGCGCCGCTGTCGGCGCCTTCCATCACGCCGGTCAGCAGTTCGCCGCTGGCGCTGCGCGCCTTGTAAGAGAAAAACGGCACCTCAATCCTCGCTCTGGTTGCTGATGCGCATCGCTTCCATCACCGTCGTGCGGCCCTGTACCACCAGCTGCACGGCGTGGCGGCGCAGGGTCTCGCCCGCCATCTGCGCCATCGCCACCTTCATGAAGTGGGAAGGATCGGCATGGTTGGCAGCATCGGCCACGGCGCGCGTGATTTCCAGCAATTCATACACGCCCGTGCGGCCCCGGTAACCCATGCCGTTGCAATGCGAGCAGCCCTTGCCGTGGAAATACTGGTTGCGCTCGACCAGCTCGCCCAGTTCCAGGCGCAGCCATTCATATTCGTTCGGCGTGGGCACGTACGGCGTGCTGCAGCTTTCGCAGATCACGCGCACCAGGCGCTGCGCCAGCACGGCTTGCAGCGAGCTGCCCACCATGTAGCGCGGCACGCCCATGTCCATCAGGCGCAGCGGTGTGCTGATGGCGTCGTTCGTATGCAGGGTCGACAGCACCAGGTGACCGGTCATGGCGGCGCGCAAGCCGATCTGCGCCGTTTCCTGGTCGCGCATCTCGCCGACGAGCACGATGTCGGGATCTTGCCGCAGGGCCGAGCGCAGCACCCTGGCAAAGCTCAGCTCGATCTTGTCATTGACTTGCACCTGGTTAATACCTGGCAAGCGGTATTCGACCGGGTCTTCCACCGTGATGAGCTTTTTTTCCACGGAGTTGAGTTCGGACAAGGCGCAGTACAAGGTCGTCGTCTTGCCGCTGCCGGTCGGCCCCGTCACCAGCACGAGGCCGTTCGGGCGGCTCACGATGGCGCGGAACTGCTGCACCAGCTTGGGCGGCATGCCGATGGCGTCCAGGCGCAAGGTCGTGCCGCCCTGGTTCAGCAGCCGCATCACCACCGATTCGCCATACTGCGTCGGCATGGTGGAAATACGCACGTCGATGCGCTGGTTTTTCACGCGGATGGCGAAGCGGCCGTCCTGCGGCAAGCGCTTCTCGGAAATATCGAGATCCGACATCAGTTTTAGCCGCAGCGCCAGCGAACTGGCGATCTTGCTGTCCGCTTCCGTCTGCAGGTGCAGCACGCCGTCGATGCGGAAGCGGATCTGCAGCCGGCCTTCCTGCGGCTCGATGTGGATGTCGGAGGCGCGCACCTGCGTGGCATCCTCGAACACCGATTGCAGCAGCTTGACGATGGGCGCCTCTTCCAGGCCCGGATTGGCGGCCAGCGCGCCGAAGTCGACGGACACGTCGCCCAGATCCTGCTCCAGCTCGCGCGTCAGGGTGGAGATATCTTCCGTGCGGCGGTAGATGCGGTCGATGGCGGCCAGCACTTCCGTTTCATTGACCACGGCCAGCTCGATCTGGCGCTTGACCAGGCGCGAAATTTCATCGTACGCGAACAGGTCGGTGGGATCGGACATGCCGACCAGCAAGCCCTCGCGGCGGTCTTCCAGCACCAGCGCGCGGAAACGCCGCGCCTGGGTTTCCGGCAGCAGCCGCACCAGTTCGGGATTGATGTTGAAAAACTTCAGGTTGATGTAGGGAATGTCGAGCTGGCGCGCCAGCGCGCCCGAAATCTGCTCTTCCGTGACAAAGCCGTGCTCGACAAAAACACGGCCCAGCTTGCGCCCCGAGCGTTTCTGTTCCGTCAAGGCCTGGCCCAACTGTTCTTCCGTCAGCAATTTCTGCTGCACCAAAATTTCACCGAGCCGGACTTTCTCTGGCCTTGCCATGCTTGCTCCTCGACAGATTCTTCAGACGATGCACGCCAGCGGCGCGCGCAGGTATTTTATTCCAGAACCTGTTGTTTCTTAAAGAAAATATATTCCCTGGCTTGATTTTTGCGCATTTCAACACTCTGCAAGGAAACACTTGCCGCCCACCTGCGCCCATGACAATAATGGCGGTCGTACACCGTCTTGCCTGCCGACCATTGCCCCTATGAACGCCTGCGCCATCGAGTTCCACAACGTGCATCTGCAGCTGGCGGACAGCGCCGTGCTGCGCGGCGTCGACCTGCAGGTGCGCGCAGGGGAACTGTTCGGCCTGGTCGGCGTGAATGGCGCGGGCAAGACCAGCCTGTTGAAATGCCTGCTGGACTTCTGCACTCCCGAGCGGGGCGAGATCGCCATTTTCGGCCAGCCGCACCGCCACGGCGCGGCGCGCCAGCCCCTGTCGTTTCTGCCGGAACGTTTCCAGGCGCCGTATTACCTGACAGGCGGCGACTTCCTGCGCTACCTGACGCGCCTGCACAATGTGCGCCCCGATGCGCAAGCCGTGCAGCACGCCCTGGACGCGCTGGATCTGGCGCCGGAAGCCTTGCTGCGCCCCGCGCGCGAGTATTCGAAAGGCATGATGCAAAAACTGGGACTGGCCGCTTGCTTGCTGTCGGGCAAGCCGCAACTGGTGCTCGATGAGCCGATGAGCGGACTCGATCCGAAGGCGCGCGCGCAGTTCAAGCAGGTGCTGCGGCAGGCGCGCGCGCAGGGCCGCGGCGCCCTGTTCACCTCACATGTGCTGGCCGACGTGGAAGAATTGTGCGACCGCATGGCCATCCTGCACGGGGGCCGCATCGTTTTTACGGGCACGCCCGCCGAATGCCGCGCGCGCCATGGCGGTGCGGCCGGCGCCAGCCTGGAACAGGCTTTCCTCCATTGCATCGCGGCATGAACACCCCGCTCTCCGCACCGCCCGGGCGGCCTTACGCGCCTTCCCCGCACGGCATGTACCTGCGCCATTTCGGCTTGCGCACGGCGCCGTTCGGCATCACGCCGGACCCGGCCTTCTTTTACGCGGGCAACACACGGGGCGAGCTGCTCGACGCGCTGCTGTATGCCGTCACGCAGGGCGAAGGCATCATCAAGCTGACGGGCGAAGTGGGCAGCGGCAAGACCATGCTGTGCCGCATGCTGGCCGAAGGCCTGCCGCCCCAGGTCGACGTGCTGTATCTGCTCAATCCCCGCCTGGAGCCGGATGACGTTCTGCACGCCATCGCCGCCGAACTGGGCCTGGCGCTGGACGGCTGCCGCGCCGATGCCGTGCTGCGCGCCGTGCACGGCGAGCTGATCGCCCGGCATGCGGCCGGGCGCCAGGTGGTGCTGCTGGCCGAAGAGGCGCAAGCCATGCCGGGCGCCACGCTGGAAGCACTGCGCCTGCTGACGAACCTGGAAACGGCCAGCCACAAGCTGCTGCAGATCGTCCTGTTCGGCCAGCCGGAGTTACAGCACACCCTGGACTTGCCCCAGTTCCGCCAGTTGAAGGAACGCATTACCCACAGTTTTAGCGTGCCGCCCCTGCCGCAAGCGTTGCTGGGCGACTACCTGGCATGCCGCCTGGCCGCCGCCGGCCGCGTGGCGCCGCTTGTTTTTACACCGGGCGCGCTGCGCCGGCTGGCGCGCGCCGCGCAGGGCATCGTGCGCAGGGTGAATATCCTGGCTGACAAGGCCTTGCTGGCCGCGTTTGCGGACGATGCGCAAGAAATCAGCGCATGCCACGTGCGCCTGGCCATTGCCGACAGCCCCTTCCACCGCCTGCCCTGGCATGCGGGCAAGCTGCTGGCGGGCGCCTTGAGCGCGCTGATGCTGCTGCTGGCCGCAGCGCTGCTGTGGCAATGGCTGGCGCCGGGGCTCACAGCGGGCATCGCGGCCACGCACGCCGACACGACGCCAGGCGCGTTCCAGGCAACCGCTGCGCACGTGCCGCTGCCAGCGCCGTCAACGCTGCTCGACAGCAAGCTGGCTGAATCGCGCGCCTGGCTGGCAAGGCAAGGGCCGCGGCAACTGGTGCTGCAAATCGCCAGCCTGCCCGCTGCCGAGACGGCCGCGGCGGAAGCGTTCTTGCAGCAGGCACAGCAAGCCATTGGCTTGCGCGACATCCACGTATTTCGCCTGCCCGGCGCGCGACAACAGACGCATCAGCAGTCGCCCGCCAGCGCCGCCCAGCGGCTGCTCATCGTCTACGGCAGCTTTGCCGACCCGGCCAGCGCCGAAGCCGTGAGAGTCAGAATGGCTCCGGCGTCGCTACAGAAAATATTGCCGCGCGACATAGACAATATCCGCACGGAAATGAAAGCCATGGCAACGGTAAAACCGGGGCGTGGCGCTCCCTGACTTTATTTCGGCATATTGCCTCCCAGGCCTGCACAGCCGATTGCTTTTAGGCGATCATGCTGGGTAAAATTACAAAAGCACAACACGACTCCAAGGGCGAACTTTTCATGACTCAACACCCTATTCCTGTGCTGGCCTCGTGGGTCGCCCTCGCCTGCAGTACCGTGCTGGCCGGCTGCGCCACGCATCAAACGCCGCTGTCGCCTGCCCACCTCAATGCCACGCCCCTCCCCGCCGGCGTCATTCCGGAACCGGTGCAGCAAAGCAGTGCGCTGGCCGCACCCCTGCCCGCGCCCAAAGTGGAAACCTACAGCGTGACCGTGCACAAGGTGCCCGTGCAATCGCTGCTGTTTGCGCTGGCGCGCGACGCCGGCATGAATATCGACATCCACCCACAGATCGAAGGCAGCGTCACCCTGAATGCGCTGAACCAGACCCTGCCGCAGCTGCTGGCGCGTATCGGCAAGCAAGTCGACATGCGCTACGAAATCGATGGCAAGAACCTGACGGTGTTGCCCGACGCGCCCGTATGGCGCAATTACAAAGTCGATTACGTCAACATGGCGCGCAGCACCAACAGCAGCGTGAATATCGCCACGCAAATTTCCACAGCCGGTGGCGGGTCGAACAATGCCAGCAACCCCGTTGGCAGTACGCAAGGCAGCGGCAGCAACGGCAATAACAATTCGACTACCCTGGTCGTGAATCGTTCGGAAAATAATTTCTGGTACAGCCTGGAAAAAAATATCCGCGACCTGCTGCGCGAAACCACGCTCAACGACGTGCAGGTGGACCCGCTGGCGCAGCTGAACCAGCAATTGACGAACATGCCCGGGCAGCAAGGCCAGCCTGGCCAGCAGCAGAACCAGGCCGGCACCTTCCCTGCCACCGGCGCCACCGGCCAGTACGGCGCCCAGCCGCCGATGCAGAATGGCAATCCGAATGGAGGTCAATACGCGCCGGGCCAGCAGGTGCCCAGCCAGAACGCCAACCCCGGCCAGCCGCTGGACGCGAACGGCATGCCGCTGTTAAAACTGGCCAACAAGGGCAGTCCCTCGTCCGTCGTCGTCAACGTGGAGGGCGGCCTGATCGCCGTGCGGGCCACGGGGCGCCAGCATGAAAAGATCGCCGAATTCCTCGACGCGGTATTGCACAGCGCCAAGCGGCAAGTACTGATCGAGGCGACCATCATCGAAGTGCGCCTGAGCAATGAATACCAGCAAGGCATCAACTGGGCGCGCCTGACGGGCAGCCTGAGCCTGACCCAGAAGCAAGTGGGCTCTGCGGCCCTCAGCAGCGGCGTGACACCGGGCGCCACGCCCGGCATCTTCGTGCTCAATTACCTGAAGGACAGTTTTTCCACCACCATTCAGCTGCTCGAATCGTTCGGCAAGGTGAAAGTGCTGTCCAGTCCGAAGATCAGCGTGCTCAACAATCAGACGGCCATGCTGAAGGTGGTCGACAACAATGTCTTCTTTACCATCAAGGTGACGCCCGCCGTGATCAGCTCGACGGGCACCATCACGACGCCGGCCACGTATGAATCGAAACTGGAAACGGTGCCTGTCGGCTTCGTCATGAGCGTCACGCCGCAGATTTCCGACAGCGATGAAGTGACCTTGAACGTGCGCCCCACCATCACGCGCATCGTGGGCTACGTGCAGGACCCGAATCCGGCCCTGGCCACCGCCAGCGTGGTCAGCCGCGTGCCCGTGATCCAGGCGCGCGAACTGGAATCGATCATGAAAGTGGGCAATGGCCAGATCGCCGTGATGGGCGGCCTGATGCAGGATTCCATCGACAACGCCAAGGATGGCGTGCCGGGCCTGTCCAGCCTGCCGTTGGTGGGCAATCTGTTTACCTATCGCAATGAGGCGAGCAGCAAGACGGAGCTGGTGATCTTCATGCGCCCCGTGGTGGTCAAGGATGCCAGCGTCGAAGGCGACTACCGCGACTACCGCTACCTGCTGCCCGGCCAGGCGCCGCTCAACAGCCAACCTTACACGGATGGCCCGCCAGCGCCCGCCGTCCGGCCGCAGGCGCGCCTGCAGGGAGACTTCCCATGAGCTTGCTGATGCAGGCGCTCAAGAAGGCCGAGCGCGCCAAGCAGAACAGCCTTTCCGACGAGGAACTGGAAAAACCGTCCGAAGCCTATGACCAGGTGCTGGAACTGGCGCCGGCCGACGCCCTGCCGCCCCGTCCCACGCCCGCCGCGCCAGCACCTGTGCAGCCGGCAAGCACCTTGCGCCTGGAACCGCTGACGGACGCGCCCGCGTCGCAGCCGGCGCAGAATGCGACCCCGCCAGGTCCACAGCCAGGGTCACAGCAAGGCGCGCAGCCTGGCCCGCCTCCCGAGCCGCCACGCGCGCGCCCGGAACCGCCGCCCGCCCGGCCACGCGCCAGTCGCAGCAATCCGCCGCCGAAAGGCCCCACCGGCCCCATCAGCGTCGACCCGGCCACCGTGCGCCTGGCCGTACTGCTGGCGATCCTGCTGCTGGTGGCCGGTTCCATGGCGTATTGGTACTGGCGCGCCAGCAGCAGCCCCGGCGCGGGCGCCAACCTGCCCGGCGTGCCCATGCCGCTGACGGACGCGCCGGGCACGGCTGGCGTTGCCGGTCCCGTGCTGGTGGTGCCTGCGGCGGGCGGCGCCATGCCGGACGCCCCGGCGCCCGCACCGATGCCGCAGGATATGCCGAGCGAACAGCGCCCTGCAGCCGGCGCGGCGGAACAGCAGGCGATGATCCAGGCGGCAGCCCAGGCCGCCGTGGCGGCGCAGCTGGCGCAGATGGCGCCGCCCGCGCCGCCCAGCCTGCCACCGGTGGCCGCGCCCGAGAATAGCCAGATCCAGGTGCAGCGCAGCGTCGCCGCGCCGCAAGTCAACCCCGGCGTGCAGCAAGCCTACCAGGCCTTCAACGGGGGACAGCTGGGCCTTGCTCGTCAGCAATATGAAACGGTGCTGCGGCAGGATGCCAACAACCGCGACGCGCTGCTGGGCCTGGCGGCCGTGGCCCTGCGCGAGCAGCAGGGCGCGCAGGCGGCGGCGCTGTACGTGCGTTTGCTGGAAATCAATCCCGACGATGGCGAAGCGCTGGCCGGCCTGATCGGGCTGCGCCAGGGCGACGTGGCGCAGAGCGAGGCAAAACTGAAGGCTATCCTGGCGCGCAGCCCGGACAGCGCGCCCGTGCTGTTTGCACTGGGTAATGTGTACGCCAAGCAGCGCCGCTGGAACGAAGCGCAACAGCAATTTTTCCGTGCCTACGGCGCGGCGCCCGGCAATCCCGACTATGCCTTCAATCTGGCCGTGGGCCTGGACCGGCTGAACCAGCCCCGGCTGGCCGCCACGTATTACCAGCGCGCCCTGACCCTGGCGCAAACGACGCCAGCCGCGTTCGACCAGGCCGTCGTGCAAACGCGCTTGCGCGAACTGGCGGCCCCCGCGCCCACGGCAGGGGCGGCCACGGCCGAGCCGGCCACCATCACACCCCGTCAGGAATAAGCATCACATGGCAGAACAGGCAAAACTTCCCCTCGGCAAGCTGCTGATCCAGAAAGGCGTGATCAGCGAAGACCAGCTGCGCATCGCCCTGATCGAGCAGCGGCGCAGCAGCGAACCGCTGGGCAAGCTGCTCATCACCCTGGGTTTTGTGACGGAAGCGACCGTGCGCGAAGCGCTCAGCGAAAACCTGAAACAGGTCAGCGCGGACCTGTCGAGCCTGGTGGTCGACGCCATTGCCCTGAAACTGATCCCGAAAGATGTAGCCAAGCGCTACCGCGTCTTCCCCATCGTCTACGAGCGGCAGGCGGACAATCTGATCCTGGCCATGGCCGACACCAGCAACATCGTCGCGCTCGACCAGATCAGCGCCATGCTGGTCAAGGGCATCACGATTTCCACCGTGCTCGTCAACGAATCGGACATCTCGCGCGCCATCGACCAGTACTACGGTTTTGAGCTGTCGATCGATGGCATCCTGCACGAAATCGAAACGGGCGAAGTCAGCTATCAGAGCATGGCGTCGCCCTCGGACGAATACAGCCAGCCCATGGTGCGCCTGATCGACGCGCTGTTGGCCGATGCCGTGCAGAACGGTGCTTCGGACATCCATTTCGAGCCGGAACAGTCGTTCCTGCGCATCCGCTACCGCATCGACGGCATCCTGCGGCAAATCCGCAGCCTGCACAAATCGTACTGGCCGGCCATGGCCGTGCGCCTGAAGGTGATGTCGAACATGAATATCGCCGAGGCGCGCGCGCCGCAGGATGGGCGCATCAGCATCAAGTTTTCCGGGCGGCAAATCGACTTCCGCGCGTCGGCGCAGCCCACCACGCATGGCGAAAACGTCGTGCTGCGCGTGCTGGACCGGCAAAAAGGCATCGTGCCGCTGGACGCCCTGGGCCTGGCCGA
Source organism: Janthinobacterium sp. JF4 (assembly GCF_059617925.1). Taxonomy (NCBI): domain Bacteria; kingdom Pseudomonadati; phylum Pseudomonadota; class Betaproteobacteria; order Burkholderiales; family Oxalobacteraceae; genus Janthinobacterium; species Janthinobacterium sp. JF4. Next base: position 147,969 of record NZ_JCAQAV010000004.1, read on the forward strand.
CGCGGAATTGAACCTGCTCAAACTGATGATCGCGCGCCCCGACGGCGTCATCCTCGTCACGGGCCCGACGGGCAGCGGCAAGACCACCACCCTGTATTCGATACTCAACCATATCAATACGGAAAGCGTCAACATCATGACCCTGGAGGATCCGGTCGAATATCCGATGAACATGATACGCCAGACCTCCGTCAACGAATCCGTCAAGCTGGGCTTTGCCGACGGCATCCGCTCGATGATGCGGCAAGACCCGGACATCATCCTCGTGGGCGAGATCCGCGACCGCGAAACGGCGGAAATGGCCTTTGCCGCCGCCATGACGGGCCACCAGGTGTATTCCACCCTGCATACGAGCTCGGCCATCGGTTCCGTCGCGCGCCTGCTCGACATCGGCATCCTGCCCGACATCATGGCCGGCAACGTCATCGGCATCGTGGCGCAGCGCCTGGTGCGCCGTTTGTGTCCGCATTGCAAGGAAACCGTCATCGCCGACGACGTCGAGCGCCGCCTGCTGGGACTGGCGCCGGACGACGCGCCCGTCTCCATCTGCCGCGCCGCCGGCTGCGAGCGCTGCGCGCATCAGGGCTACAAGGGCCGGCTGGCCATCATGGAAATCCTCAAGATGACGGCCGAACTCGATGAATTGACGGCGCGCCGCGCCAGTAGCCGCGAATTGAAGAACGCGGCGCGCGCGGCCGGCTTCAAGGGCATCGTCGACGATGGCATGCGCCGCGTGCTGGAAGGCGTGACCACCCTGGAAGAAGTGGGCCGCGTGGTCGACCTGACGGAAAGGCTGGCCTGATGGCGCAATATGTCTACCGCGCCATGGATGCCGCCGGCGCCCTGATTCCCGGCAGCATGGAGGCGGCCAACGTGCCGGACCTGGAAGCGCGCCTGCACCGCATGCAGCTCGACTTGATCGACTGCAAGATCACGGGCCAGTATCTGGTGCTGCTGGGCAAGCGGGTCATCCATCGCCGCGACCTCATCAATTTCTGCTTCCACATGGAACAATTGACGGGCGCGGGCGTGCCCATCCTGGAAGGCTTGAACGACTTGCGCGAAAGCACGGACCACCCGCGCCTGCGCGAAGTCGTCACGGATCTCATTGAAAGCATCGAGGGCGGCCTGCCCCTGTCCGGCGCGCTGGCCCAGCATGGCGACATCTTCGACGCCACGTTTACCAGCCTGATCCTCGCTGGCGAACAGAGCGGCAGGATCGCCGACGTCTTCAAGAACCTGTCGGAAAGCCTGAAATGGCAGGATGAGCTGGCCTCGCAGACACGCAAGATCATCATGTACCCCATCATCGTGGCCATCGTCGTGGCGGCCGTGACGTTTTTCCTGATGATCTATTTGGTACCCCAGCTGACGGCGTTCATCCGCAACATGGGCGGCGAGCTGCCGCTGCATACGCGCGTGCTCATTGCCGTGTCGAATGTGTTCATCGATTACTGGTATCTGCTGCTGGCCTTGCCCGTGCTGCTGTTTTTCGGCCTGCGCGCCCTCGTCCGCCGCAGCGAGGCGGCCCGTTATGCGTGGGATGGTCTGAAACTGCGGCTGTGGCTGGTCGGCCCCGTGCTGCACAAGATCATCCTGGCCCGCTTCGCCACGTTTTTTGCCCTGATGTATGCTTCCGGCATCACGATCCTCGACTGCATCCGCCTGTCCGAAGGCATCGCCGGGAACCAGGTGGTGGCGGCCGGCCTGCGCCGCGCCGCCCAGCTGATCAGCGAGGGCCATGGCGTCACCGCCGCCTTCCAGCACACGGGCATCTTCCCGCCGCTGGTGATCCGCATGCTGAAGGTGGGCGAGGCAACGGGTTCGCTGGACACGGCCTTGCGCAATGTCAGTTACTTTTACAACCGCGAAGTAAAGGAATTGATTGAAAAAGTACAAGCCATGATCGAACCGGCCATGACGGTCATCCTGGGCCTGCTGCTGGGCTGGATCATGCTGTCGGTGCTGGGGCCGATTTACGACACCATCAGTACCATCAAAACCTGAGACCGCCGTGTTCCGCAAACAATTACTCTACATCACCAGCGACGCCCTGTGCGCCTACGACTGGGACCACGGCGTGCTGGGCCAGGGCCAGGTCTTTCCTGCCAGCGCGGCCGGGCTGGACGGCTTCGCCGCGTGGCTGGAGGACCCGCAGCAGCAGCGGTCAGGCGTGCCCGCCTACCTGCTGACGGACCTGATCGAGGAAGATTTCCAGCGCCAGCTGCTGCCCCACGTGCGCGGCAAGGCGGGCCGTGCCTTGCTGGAGCGGCGCAAGCAGCAATTGCACCGCGACACGCCCTACCGGGGCAGCACCCTGCTGGGACGCGAAAGCACGGGCCGCCACGACGACCAGGTGCTGTTTTACGCCCTGACCAATCCGTCGCTGCTGCAGCCGTGGACGGAGGCACTCGAGCACTTGCGCGTGCCCGTGGCCGGCATCTATTCGACCAGCCTGCTGAGTATCGCGCTGGTAAGGAAACTGTCGATCGCGCATGAACATTTGCTGCTGGTGACGCAGCAATCGGGCGGCTTGCGGCAAAGTTACTATGAAAAGGGCCAGTTGCGCTTTTCGCGCCAGACGGCCACCATCGCACTCGACGGCGTGGCCGTGAATATTGCGCTGGAAACGGAAAAAACGCGGCAATTTCTCACCAGCACGCGCATGCTGGCGCGCGGCGACGTCTTGAATACCGTCATCCTGGCGCCGGCAGCGCAGATCGCCAAGCTCGAACTGCTGTGCGACAACGGCGTCGAAGTGGCCTACCACTTCATCGACCTGCAACTGGCCGGCGCACGGGTGGGCTTGCGCCGGACGCCGGCGCTGGCCGACGAATTGCTGCTGACCTTGCTTGGCAAGCATCCGCCGCCCAGCCACTATCCGCCCGGCGCACTGGCCCGCTATTACCACTTCCAGCGCGCGCGCAAGACGCTGTATGGCGCCAGCGCGCTGATCGGCGCGTCAGCCGCCCTGTGGTGCGTGATTAATCTGCTTGGCGGCATAGCCGACGGGGCCGCCACGCAGCGCCTGGCGCAGGAAACGGCGTCCTACCAGCAGCGCTACCGCAGCGTCATGTCGACGCAGCCGCCGGCGCCGGCCAAGACGCAGAACATGAAAGTGGCCGTGACCCTGGGCCAGATGATCGCCGGCCAGGCGCCGGAACCGGGCCGCTTGCTGGGCATGCTGAGCGCCGCGCTGGATCAGGCGCCGCAAGTTGCGCTGGGCCAGCTGCACTGGCATGCGGGCCGGGCGCCCGCGCGCGCGGCCGGTGGCCAGCCGCCGCAGCAGCAGGGTGCCAGTGCGCCGCCCCGCAGCGCCCTGGCCGGCATCCCTGTCGCGCCGCCACAGGCGCTGCGCCTGGAGGCGGACGTGGCCATGCCGAACAATGACTACCGCGCCGCGCTGGCCGCCATCACGGCCTTCGCGCAAACCCTGGCACGCCAGCCGGGCATGCAGGTGACGATCGAGGAAACGCCGCTCGACTTGCGTCCCAGCGTGGCCCTGTCCGGAAAAAGCACCGCACCGGCGCCGGACAGCCAGGCCCGCTTTACCCTCTTGCTGGAGTGGCAGCCATGAGCGGCCCCGTCAAGCAGCCACCGCTGCCCGGCATGCAGCGCGCTGCCACGCCCGCGCGCACCCTGCCCGCCTGGCTGGGCGAACTGCACCTGCTGCGCGGCGCCCTGCTGTGCTTTGCCCTGACCCTGCTGGCCAGCGTGGTGCTGCTCAGCCTGAGCGCCGCCTACCGCACGCGCGAAGCGCAACAGCTGTACCTGGCACAGCACACGCGCGCCGCGGCGGCCACCCTGTTCAACCACGCGGAAGCGGAAAAGCAGGAAATCCGCGCCTACGAACCGCAATTCCTGGCCCTGCGCCAGCGCGGCCTGATCGGCGAGGAAAACCGCCTGGGCTGGATCGACGCCATCCGCCGCAGCCAGGAACAGCGTAAATTGCTGCCGATCAGCTATGACATCAGCCCGCAGCAAGTGCTGCACGTGCCGTTGCCCATGGTAATGGGGCAGTATCACCTGCGCGGCAGCCGCATGCGCCTGCAGATGGATCTGCTGCACGAGATGGATTTGCTGAACCTGCTGGACGATTTGCGCCAGGCCGGCTATTTCGCCGTGCAGGATTGCACGCTCAAGCGCCATGGTGCGGCCAGGGCAGGAGCTGGCGGCGCGGCGGTGCCTACCCTGGGCGCCGAATGCGAGCTGCTGTGGCTGACCGTCAACAGCGTACCCGTGCCGGGGCGGCCATGAGCGACACCGTCGTCCTGCGCCCCCTCGTCCTGTGCGCGCTGCTGGCCGGCGCCGCCCTCACGGCCCAGGCACAAGCACAGCAGCTGGGGCGATTGTTCCTGTCGCCCCAGCAACGCGCCCAGCTCGACGCGCAACGCTACGGGCCGCCGCCGCCCGATCCCGCCCTGGCCGCGCCACCGCCGCCACCGCCGCCCGCCCCACCCGTGGAACTGAATGGCGTGGTGCAGCGCAGCAGCGGCCGTTCCACCGTCTGGCTGAACCAGGAAGCGCAGAACGAGCCGCACAACCGCCTTGACCGTGGCAAGCCCGGCACATTGACCCTGCGGCTGTCGAACGGCCAGGTCGTGCTGCTGAAGCCCGGCCAGCGCTACGACCCGGCCAGCGGCACGGTCACCGACGTGCAGGAGACGCCGCCATGACGCCACGCCAACCTCGTCGCCAGCGCGGCGCCGCCCTGCTCCTGCTGGTGGCCGTGCTGGGCCTGGGCACAGCCAGCCTCCTGATCAGCGCCTTCGGCCGCCAGTCGGGCGAGGCCGAACGCCAGCAGCGCACCCTGGCCACCCTGGCGCAGGCGCGCGAAGCCTTGCTGGGCTTTGCCGCCACGCAAGGCCGGCTACCCCGTCCAGCCGCCTCCGCCCTCGACGGACGCGAGCGGGCCGCCGACTGCGCCGACGACGCCGGATGCAGCGGCTTCCTGCCGTGGGTGGCGCTGGGCGTGGACGGCGTGGATGCCTGGGGCAAGCTGCTGCGCTACAGCGTCACGCCGGAAATGGCGCGCGCCCCCATCGTCTCGTTTTCCGCCGTCGCCGACCGGGTCGTCCTCGCGCGCGACGCGCGCGGCGATTTCACTTATGTCGCGGGACAGGATCAGTGTGACGTCAGCGCGCAATGCCTGCCCGCCGTGCTGTTCTCGCAAGGAAAGAATCACTACGGCACGGCCGCCAGCGGCGTAACGCAGCTCAATCTGGCACGCGGCAACATCGACGAAGCCAGCAACCACGGGGCCAGCCGCCGTTTCATCATCCGCCCCGCCACCGAGCTTGCCACGCTGCCCGGTGGCGCCTTCGACGACATGCTGACGTGGATTACCTTGCCCACCCTGTATCAACGCATGCGCGCCGCGCGCAACCTGCCATGAGCGCCCTCCATCCGCGCCGCCAGGGCGGCTTTTCCCTGATCGAGATCGCCATCGTGCTCGTCATCGTGGGACTGATGATCGGCGGCCTGGTCACGCCATTGACGGTGCAACTGGAACAGCGCAAGGTGGCCGAGACACAACAGGCGCTGAATGAAGCGAAGGAAGCGCTGACGGGCTACGCGCTGCGCTACGGCTACCTGCCCTGTCCCGCCGTCTCCGCCATGAGTGGCCTGGAAGACCGGCGCGGCACGCGCTGCACGGGCGAAAAACGCGCCGGCTTCCTGCCGTGGGCCACCCTGGGGCTGCGCCAGGGCGACAGCTGGAACAATCTGTTCCGCTACAGCGTGACGCCGGCCTTCAGCGACAGCGGCCAGCAGTTCAACCTGGGCACGCCGCGCGACATCAGCGTCGTCACGCGCCAAGGCGGCGCGCTGCAGCAGGCGACGGCCTTGAGCGATATCCCCGCCATGATCATGTCGCACGGCAAAAACGCTTTCGGCGCCACGAGTGTGCAGGGCCAGCGCCAGGCTGTGCCTTTCGGCAACAATGTCGACGAGCGCAACAATGCCTCGAACGCCACCACCTTCATCAGCCGCGCCGCCAGCGGCCCGCAGCAGCCAGGCGGCGAGTTCGACGACCTCGTCGCCTGGGTGTCGCCGAACATCCTCTTCAACCGCATGGTGGCGGCGCAAAGGCTGCCCCGCTGATGCCAACATTCTTTCCCGCCCTCACCATCGCCCGCTACACGCTGCTCGAAGCGCTGCGCAGCCGCCTGCTGTGGCTGTTCGTGCTGGCCGCCTGCGGCGCCGCCGGCCTGGCCGGTTTCCTGCAGCAACTGGCGCTGACGGAAAGCGGCGCCGTACAGGCGGCCCTGCTGGCGGCCACCCTGCGCCTGGCCAGCACCTTCCTGCTCGCCACCTTCATCATCACCAGCATGGCGCGCGAAGCGGCCGACCGGGGCCTGGAACTGCTGCTGGCGCTGCCCATGCCGCGCGCCGCTTACCTGCTGGGCAAGCTGTTGGGCTACGGGGCGCTGGCGGCCGTTCCCGCCTTGCTGTTCGGCCTGTTGATGGCGCTGTTCGCCGCGCCCGCGCAAAGCGCGCTGTGGGCGCTGTCGCTGCTCGGTGAATTGTGGATCGTCGCCGCCTTCAGCCTGCTGTGCGCGGCCAGCCTGCAGCAAGCCTTGCCGGCCTTGGCTGCCACGGGCGGCTTCTATGTGCTGGCGCGCATGCTGGGCAGCCTGCAACTGCTGGCCCATGCTCCGCAGGCGGGCGACTCCCTGGCGCAGCGGGCCACGGCCGGCGCCATCGACGTGCTGGCCCTGCTCCTGCCGCGCCTCGACGCCTTTACGCGCACGGAATGGCTGCTGTACGCTACCGGCGACTGGCAAGCATTGGTGAGTGTGGCGGCGCAAACCGGCATCTATGTCGGCTTGCTGGCCAGCTGCGCGCTGTGCGACTTTTACCGCAGGAACATCTGATGGCCGCCGCTCAGCGTCCCTGGTCGAGCGTGCCGCGCCCCCTGTGCTGGCTGCTGGCGGCCAGCCTGCTGCTGCAGCTGGGCTGGCGCCTGGCGCAGCAGCAGGCTCCCGCCCAGGCACGTCCGCTGCCTGCCGCGCCGCCTGCCAGTGTGGCGCGCCTGGCCAGCCTGGGCGAGCCGCTGGCCATGGCCAAGGCCATGCTGCTGTACCTGCAGTCGTTCGAGGACCAGCCCGGCGTCAGCCTGCCCTGGCGAGCGCTCGACTATGACCGCCTGACCGGCTGGCTGGAGACGGCGCAAACGCTCGATCCGCGCAGCCAATATGCGCTGGTGGCCGCCAGCGAAGTCTACGCGGGCGTGGCCGACCCGCAACGCGCGCGGCGCATGCTCGATTTTGTCGCCACCAGCTTCGCGGCCGACCCGCAGCGCCGCTGGCCCGCCATGGCGCAAGCGGCGCTGCTGGCAAAACACCAGCTGCACGACCTGCCGCTGGCGCTCAGCTACGCGCGCGCCCTGCGCCGGCTGGCGACGGGGCCGCACGTGCCGCCATGGGTGCGCGAAATGGAAGCGTTCATCCTGGAAGACATGGACCAGCTCGACAGCGCCCGCCTGGTGATCGGCGGCCTGATCGCCAGCGGCCAGATCAGCGATCCGCACGAGCTGGCTTTCCTGGCGCGCCGGCTCGACGAACTGGCCAGGAAGAAAGCAAGGGCGGCGCCATGAGCCGCTGCCTGAAATGCCATGCGCGCCCGGCGCCAATTGCAGTAAACTGCCATGCCAAGCCCCTGCACTTTTTTTTCCAAGGAAATCCCATGCCCCCACGCCGCCAGCACGGCTTTACGCTCGTAGAAATCGCCATCGTCCTGGTCATCATCGGCTTGCTGCTCGGCGGCGTGCTGAAAGGACAAGGCTTGATCGACAGCGCCAAGGTGAAAAACATCATCCAGCAATCGAATGCGCTGACGGCCGCCGTCAATGCCTACCAGGACAAGTTCCGCGCCCTGCCCGGCGACGATATCCAGGGCACCACCCACGTGCCCAATTCGGCCGGCAACGGCAATGGCGACGGCCAGATCGGCGACGGCCAGCCGCGCGAATTCACGCTGGCGCCGCAGCATCTGGCGCTGGGCGGCTTCATCACCGGCTCCTACAATGGCACCTCGCAATTCATGACCAGCGCCCAGGGCGGCGCCGTCTACCTGTACAACGACGAAGTGGGCGGCCGGGCCGGCAACGGCATCCGTTTCGACAACCTGCCCGAGAGTTACGCGGAGCAGATCGACAGCAAACTCGACGATGGCGTGGCCAGCACGGGCAGCGTGCGGGCGAACATGCCATATGGTAATGCCGGTGCTATCATTCCCCGCACCGCCGTCTTCTTCTGACACGCCAGTCACTATCAAAGGAATACCATGTCACTGCACCGCAAACTCATCGTCTCCCTGGCCGCCTGCGCCTTGCTGGCCGGCAGCGCGCAAGCCCAATATGTGGGGCCGACAGCCGGCCCGGCCGCGCCCGCCAGCGTGGCCGCCATCCTGAAAAATCCCGTCGACGACCAGGCCGTCGTGCTGCGCGGCCATTTGCTGCGCAAAGTGGGCAACGAGAAATATACGTTTTCCGATGGCACGGCGGAAATCCGCGTGGACATCGACGACAAGGTCTTCATGAACCGCAAGATCGACGCCAAGACCCGGGTGGAAATCCGCGGCGAAGTGGAAAAGGACTTCATGGAAAGCCCTGAAATCGATGTCGACGTACTGACCCTGGTTCCTTAAGCCGCCTTGCCGTCCCGCCGCCGCGGCGGGATGGGTGTTACCCCTCTTCTGTATACCTTGCGCAACCTTTTTTCCATGCCGGAAACTTGGCTTGTCAGAACAATCAATTTCGTCTAGCATCTTTTCATTCCAGGTCAGCCAGCGCCAGCGTGAGCCTGCCTGTCGACTCATCCATTCTGGGAGCTTTCCGGGTGCAAGATTTGCCTTCGATACGCTCAAGAATTTCATGGCTGGTGCTCGCCTGGGTCATTCCGACGGCACTCGTGTTTCTCTTGCTCGTGGCACAAAGCTACACACGCGAACGCGACCATGTCGTCAGCGAAACGGCGCAGGCGGCGCGGGCGGTGGCCGCCGCCGTCGAACGCGACCTGAGCGGGGCCCAGATGGCGGCGCGCATCCTGGCCGACTCGCCCGCCCTGCAAGCCGGCGACATCGGCGCCCTGCGGGCCCTGGCCGCCAGCCTGCTGCAGCCGGGCCAGGCCGTCAGTGGCTTCATCGTCTCCGACGCCAGGGGCGGCCAGCTGGTCAATACGACCCTGCCGGCCGGCCAGGCGCCGCCCCCCTTGCCGCAAAAATGGGCCGCCAGCATGGAGCGCACGCGCGACTATGGCAAGGCGCGGCTGACCAGCCTGGCAGAGACACCCGACAGCGTGCCGCAACTGGCCCTGAACCTGCCCTTGCCGCGCAACAAGGGAACCGCCTATGTGCTGACGGCCCTGTACCCGCCCGACTACCTGCCCGTGCTGCTGCGCGAGCTGCGCCTGCCCGCCTACCTGGGCGCGGTCCTCATCAATGCCGACGGCATCAACGTGGCGCGTACCCTGGCGCCGCGGCGCTACGTGGGCCAGCGCAGCGCGGCGCCCCTGCTGGAACAGATACGCCAGGCGCGCGAAGGCGTGCTGCGCCATGCCACGCTGGAGGGCATCGACGTGTATACGGGCTTTCGCCGCGCCCCGGACGCCGCCTGGACGGTGGCCGTCACCATGCGCACCAGCACGGTGGCAGAAGCCCTGCTGCGCTCGGTAGTCACGGGGTCCATCATCCTGGCGCTGCTGCTGGCTGCCGGCTTCGCCCTGGCCTGGCGCGTGGGCGGCCGCCTGGCCCGTACCCTGCAGGAACTGACGCAGCAGATCCACGCGCTGGCGCAGGGCAAACCCTTGCTTTCGAACAAGCACGCGGACCGCGAATCGGCCGACATGGCCGGCGCCCTGGCCGCGCTGGAACGCGACCTGCGGCGCCACCGCACGCAGCTCGAAAGCCTGGTCGCCGAACGCACGCTGGCCCTGGAAAAATCCACGCGCCTGCTGGAAACCGTGTATGCGACGGCCCCGATCGGCATGCTGTTCGTGGGCCTGGACTTGCGCATCGTCATGATCAACCACTACCTGGCCGCCATCAACGGGGCCAGCGTGGCGCAGCACCTGGGCCGTCCCGTGGGCGCCATGCTGTTCGACGAGGCCGTGCGCGCGGAGGTGGAGCGCCGCGTGCGCCAGGTGCTGGAAACGGGCTCGCCCATCGTCGACATCGAATTGCAAGGCCATAGCGGCCAGCAGCACGCGCAACTGAGTCAATGGATCGTCTCGTATCACCCGATTTTCGGCCCGGAACGGCAGTTGCTGGGCGTATCGGGCCTGTGGCTGGACATTACAGAACGCAAGCGCAGCGAAGCGGAATTTCGCCGTTCGAAACACCTGTTTGGCACCATCATCGAAAACATCCCGGCCATGGTCTTCGTCAAGCGCGCCGACAAGCTGAGCTTTGAAATGGTCAACCGCCACGCGGAACTGACGCTGGGACGCTCGCGCGAGCAATTGCTGGGCAAGACGGACCACGATTTCTTCCCGCCGCAGCAGGCCTCCGCCTTCGTCAGCGCCGACCGCAAGCTGCTGGCCACGGGGCAGATGGTGGAAATCGAACAAGAGGCGATCAATACGGCCGACGGCACCACCCGCCACTTCACCACGCGCAAGGTGGTGCTGCGCGACGATGCGGGCCGCGCCAGTCATGTGCTGGGGGTATCGATCGACATCACGGAACGCAAGCGCGCCACCGAGGTGCTGCACGCCGCCACCTGGCGCCTGGAACAGAACGAGCGCTTCATCCGCACCGTCACCGACAACCTGCCCGGCATGGTGTCGTACTGGGGCGCCGACTTACGTTGCCGATTTGCAAATAAATTCTATAACGAATGGTTTGGCCGCAGCAGCGCCGAGCTGGCCGGCATCCACATGCGCGAATTGCTGGGGCAGGAACTGTTCGACGTGCATGCGCCCCACGTCGAAGGCGTGCTGGCGGGCCGGCCGCAAAGCTTCGAGCGCGACCTGCTCGACCCTGCGGGCCAGGTGTGCCATACGTGGACCAACTACATCCCCGATGTCGATGATGGCGGCGGCGTGCGCGGCTTCTTCGTGCTCGCTTCCGACGTCTCCGAACTCAAGCGCACGGAATTGCGCCTGCATGAGCTCAACGAGCAGATGGTGCGCGCGCGCGACAAGGCCGAGGCGGCCAGCACCGCAAAGAGCGAATTCGTCGCCAACATGAGCCATGAAATCCGCACGCCGATGAATGCCATCATCGGCCTGGCGCGGTTGCTGGAAGAGTCGCCGCTGGAACGGCGCGAGCGCAGCTATGTCGGCAAGATCCAGATGGCCACGCAATCGCTGCTCAATATCGTCAACGACGTGCTCGATTTTTCCAAGATCGAGGCGGGCCAGATGGTGCTGGAACAGCGCCGCTTCCAGCTCGAACGCATGCTCGATAGCGTAGGCGTGCTGCTGGCCAGCAGCGCCTGGGCGCGCGGCGTGGAACCCGTGTTCGTGCTGGCCCCCGGCGTGCCGGACGAACTGATCGGCGACGCCCTGCGCGTGGAACAGATCCTCATCAACCTGGTGGGCAACGCCGTCAAGTTCACCTCGCATGGCGAAGTGGTGCTGGCCATCGCCATGGTGGCCGAGGATGCGGCCAGCGCGACCCTTGAATTTTCCGTGCGCGACACGGGCATCGGCATCGGCGCGGCCGAGCAGGAACGCATCTTCGACGCGTTTTCCCAGGGTGACACCAGCACCAGCCGCAAATATGGCGGCACGGGACTGGGGCTGGCCATCTGCCGGCGCATGGTGGAATTGATGGGCGGCACCCTCAGCGTGACCAGCGCGCTGGGCCAGGGTTCCGACTTCCGCTTCCGCTGCCGCTTCGACAAGGTGGCGCCGCCGCCCGAGCCGCCCGGCCGAAGCGCGCCCAGGGCTCTGTCGCTGCTGATCATCGACGACAACGCCAGCGTGCGCGCCATGCTGGAAGACTGGTGCGGGGCGCAGGGCTGGCACAGCCGCAGCGCCGACAGCGGCGCGGCCGGCCTGGCCCTGCTGCGCCGCCACGCTGCGGGCCTAGACGGCTTGCCGGCGGCTGACCTGGTGCTGCTCGACGCGGCCATGCCCGGCATGGATGGCATTTCCATGCTCACCGAGGCGCGCGCCGACGCGCTGCTGGCGCTGCCGCCCGTGATCATGCTGGTGGCCGACCAGGATAGCGAAAACCTCGAACGCCTGGCCAACAGCCTGATGCTGGCCGGAATCGTCTCGAAACCGGCCACCCCGGCGCGGCTGCTGGCAGCCGTGACGGCCGTGCGCGAAGGCCGCAGCACCCCTTCCGCGCTGCCCGTTTCCACGCCCTTGTCGGGTTTGCTCACAGGCATGCGCGTGCTGCTGGTGGAAGACAATGAAATCAACCAGGAAGTGGCGCAGTACATTTTGCTGCATTCGGGCGCGCGCGTGGCCGTGGCCGCCAACGGCCAGCTGGCCGTCGACTTGCTTGCCGCCACGCCGGACGCCTGGGACGCGGTGCTGATGGATTTGCAGATGCCCGTCATGAACGGTTTCGACGCCACCCTGGCGATCCGCGCCCTGGGCTTGCCGGACCTGCCCATCATCGCCATGACGGCCAATGCCATGGACGAAGACCGTCTGCGCGCCATCGCCAGCGGCATGAACGCGCACGTAGCCAAACCCATCGATGTCGACGAGATGATCCAGACCCTGACCCGGCTGGTGCGGCCGCCCTTGGCTGGCGGCGGCGTCCAGGCGGGCAATGCCGTCACGCCAACGCTGGACCTGCCGGCCACAGTGCCCGGCATCGATCTGGCGGCCGCCCTGCACCGCTTCGGCGGCGACTACGGCGCCTTCCTGGCCCTGCTCAAGCGCTTTGAAAATTCGCAAGGCGACGCCGTCGAGGAAACGCGGCGCCTGCTGACCGCTGGCCAGACGCAGCAGGCGGCGCAACTGCTGCACCGCGTGTGCGGCGTGGCGGCCAACCTGGGCGCCACGCACGTCGCCAGCCTGGCCGCCGAGACGGAAAAGGCGCTGAAAACGGGGCAATCGCACGCCACGACCGCCTTGCTGGGCCGCCTGGAACACGCGATGGCCGAAGTCATCGAAGCGGCGCGCACCCTGCCTTCGCCCCTGCGGCGCAGCCAGCCGGCAGCGGCCGCGTCCGGCAGCGGGCCGGTCGACCTGCACGCGGGCCTGACCGAGCTGCTCGTCTTGATCCACAACAATAATCTGAAAGCGCTGGCGCAATTCCACGCCCTGCATCCCGCCCTGCAACAGTCAGACCGGGAAGCGGCCCTGGCGATGGCACATGCGATTGACACCCTGAATTTTGCCGAGGCGGAAAAACTCGTGCTCGATCAGCTGAAACGAGAGGAAAACAAGTGAGCTGGACCAACCTTGCCATGAACGGGCGCATCCTCATCGTCGATGACGCCATGGAAAACATCCAGATCCTGCACCAGCTGCTGCGCGAGGAACACGACGTGCTGTTCGCCCTGAGCGGTGAAAAGGCGCTGGAAATTGCGAATAATCAACTGCCGGACCTGATCCTGCTCGACGCCGTCATGCCCGGCATGGATGGCTATGCCGTGTGCAATGCGCTGCGCGAATCGGCCCTGCTGAGCGCCATTCCCGTCATCTTCGTCACGGCCCTGAACCAGCCCGAAGACGAGACGCGGGCGCTGGAAGCGGGCGCCGTCGATTTCATCACGAAGCCGTTCAACGCGGCCGTCGTGCGGGCCCGCGTGCGCAGCCAGCTGACCATCAAGCGGCAGGCCGACGCCATGCGCGAACTGTCGCTGACGGATACGCTGACGGGCGTGGCCAACCGGCGCAGCTTCAACGACACCATGGACAGCGAATGGCGGCGCTGCGCGCGCGACGGCGTGCCGATGGCCATCATCATGGCCGATATCGACCACTTCAAGGATTACAACGATACGTATGGCCACCAGGCCGGCGACCTGTGCCTGCAGCAGGTGAGCGCCGCCCTGCGCCGCTGCGCCGTGCGACCGCCCGACCTGCTGGCGCGCTATGGCGGCGAGGAATTCATCATCCTGCTGCCGCAGGAAACGCGCGACGGCGCCGAAGTGGTGGCCCAGCGCATCCTCGACGAAGTGCGCGCCCTGGAAATTCCCCACGCCAGATCGGGCGTCGGCCCGCACGTCACCGTCAGCCTCGGCATGGCCAGCGTCATGCCCACCGAAGGCATGGACCCCAGCACCCTGATCCGCGCCGCCGACGCCCTGCTATACCGCGCCAAGCATACGGGGCGGGACAGGTATTGCGCGTCGCAGGGGGAGTGATCAGGGATAGCAGCGCATCAAAAACTCCGCCACGCACACGGGTTTCGCGTCACCTTCGCGCTCCATGGTGACGGCCCAGTTTACCTGTGCCCCGTCCGGCACGTCGTCGACGGAGAGAATGTCGAGCCGCGCGCGCAGGCGGCTGTTCACGGGCACGGGCGAAGGGAAGCGCACCTTGTTCAGGCCATAGTTGATGGCCATGCGGATGCCGGCCATGTGCAAGGCGCCCGCCAGCATGGCCGGCAGCAGCGATAACGTCAGGAAGCCGTGCGCCACGGTGCAGCCGTACGGCGACTCGCGCGCGCAGCGCCCGGCGTCCACGTGGATCCATTGGTGGTCATCCGTGGCGTCGGCGAAGGTGTCGATGCGCTGCTGGGTGATGGTGATCCAGTCGGAGACGGCCACGTGCTGCCCCGCCAGCGCTTGAAAACCGGCAATGCCGGCAATGTCACGCATGGTGCTCTCCTGCCGGACGGCGGCCAAACATGCCCATGCCTTCGACGGTGGTCACCACTTCGCCATGCTGGTTGCGCACGCTCCACACGGAAATGACGATGCCGCGGTCCGGTTTCGACGTGGACGGACGCACTTCCTTGACCTGGTAGGTCAGCTGCAGGGTGTCGCCGGCGCGCACGGGTTTCAACCAGCGGATGCTGTCCAGGCCGGGGGAGCCCATGCTGGACGAATGCTTGAGCAGATTATCCACCACCAGGCGCATCATCATGCCGCACGTATGCCAGCCGCTGGCGATGACGCCCTTGAAGATGGTTTTTTCCGCAGCCGCATGGTCGACGTGAAACGGCTGCGGGTCGAAATCCGTGGCGAAGGCGATGATTTCCGCCTCCGTCACGTGGCGCTGGCCCAGGTCGATTTCCAGGCCCTGCGTAAAATCTTCGAAATACCAGTGCTTGGGTTTGATTCCGTTCAATGCGGTCATGCGGTCTCCGTCGGCAAAAAGCCCGGTTGGGCGATAAAGCGCTCGATATGGTGCTCCACGTCGCCCAGGGTCAGGGCGATCATGCTCAAACGCTTGAAATGGTGGGCGGCGGGCAATTCGTCCGTCACGCCCATGCCGCCATGCAATTGCACGGCTTGCTGCCCGACAAAGGTGGCTGCCAGCCCGACTCTCGCCTTGGCGGCGGACACCGTGCGGCGGCGATCAAACAGGTCGGTGCTATCGACCTTGGCGGCGGCCAGCATGGCCATCGAACGGGCCTGCTCCAGGTGGATGAACATGTCGGCCATGCGGTGCTGCAAGGCCTGGAACTTGCCGATCGGGGCGCCGAACTGCTGGCGCGTCTTCAGGTACTCCAGCGTGGCGGCAAAGATGGCGTCCATGGCGCCCACGGCTTCCGCGCACAGCAGGGTGGCGCCATAGTCGAGCGCTGCGTCCAGCACGGCCCAGCCCTGCCCCTTTTGTCCGATCAGGGCGTCATGCCCCAGCACCACTTGCACGAGGGTCACGGTGGCGGCGCGCTGACCATCGATGGTGCGGTAGTCGCGCACGGAAACACCGGGCGCGTCAACAGGCACGAGGAACAGCGAGATGCCGTCCGTGTCATCCTGGCCGCCACCGCTGCGCGCCGAGACGATCAGCGCACCCGCCTGCGCGCCATGGATGACGACGGTTTTCTCGCCATCGAGCACGAAACCGTCGCCACTGGCGCTGGCCGTGGTGGCGATATCGTGCATGTCGTGGCGCGACTGGCGTTCGCCCAGCGCGCACGCGAGCTTCAGGCCGCCGCTGGCGACCTGTTCCAGCATGGCATCGTGGCCGCCCGTCAACGTGAGAAAGCGCGCGCCCAGCACGGTGGCCAGGTACGGTTCGACCACCAGGCCGCGGCCAAGTTCCTGCATCACCAGCAGCATGTCGACGGCCGTGCCGTCGAAGCCGCCCGCAGCGGCCGGCAGCGGCAAGGCCGTCATGCCCAGCTCGGCCAGGGTGGCCCAGGCGGCGCTGGAGACGCCCGTGGCCGAGTGGACGATCTGCTTGCGCGTTTCGAATGGGTAATCCTTGTCGACCCAGCGCTTGAGCGCGTCGGCAAATTGCTGCTGTTCCTGGTTAAAATGGAAGTCCATGTCGTCTCCTTCTGGCTTACAGGCCCAGGATCATCTGCGTGATGATGTTTTTCTGGATTTCATTCGAGCCGCCATAGATCGATGTCTTGCGGTAATTGAAGTAGTACGCCGCCAGCGGCGCGGCCAGGTCGTCGCCGCCAGCGCCGTGTGGCGCGCGGCCGTCGAGGAAGTCAGGATCGAAGGGCAAGGCTTGCGGGCCGATGGCTTCCACCATCAGTTCCGTCAGTTGCTGCTGCAGCTCCGAACCGCGCACCTTCAGCATCGAGGCCTGCGGTCCCGGCCCCTTGCCTTCTTCGCTGATGACGCGCAAGACTGTCATTTCCAGCGCCATCAGTTCGATTTCCAGGGTGGCGACCTTGGCGGCGAAGGCGGGATCGTGCAGCAGCGGCGCGCCGCGCTTGGTTTGCTGCATGGCCAGCTGCTTGAGGAACGTCAGCTCGCGCTTCGAGCGGCCCACGGCGGCGATGCCCGTGCGCTCGTGCCCCAGCAAATACTTGGCATAGGTCCAGCCCTTGTTTTCCTGGCCGACCAGGTTGCTGACGGGCACCCGCACATTGTCGAAGAAGACTTCGTTCACTTCATGTTCTTCATCGAGCATGATGATGGGGCGCACGGTGATGCCCGGCGTCTTCATGTCGATCAACAGGAAACTGATGCCTTCCTGCTTGCGCACCGTGCTATCCGTGCGCACCAGGCAAAAGATCATGTCCGCGTGCTGGCCCAAGGTGGTCCAGGTTTTCTGGCCGTTGACGATGTAATGGTCGCCGTCGCGCTCGGCCGTGGTTTTCAGGGAAGCGAGGTCGGACCCGGCGCCCGGCTCGGAATAGCCCTGGCACCACCAGTCGTCGCAATTCAAAATGCGCGGCAGATAATAGGCTTTTTGTTCGGCGTTGGCGAAAGCCATGATGACGGGCGCCACCATAGTGACGCCGAAAGGCAGGATGGGCGGCGTGGCGGCGCGCGCGCACTCGTCTTCCCAGATATGGCGCTGCACGGACGTCCAGCCCGTGCCGCCATGTTCGACGGGCCAGGCCGGCGCGGCCCAGCCTTGCTGCGCGACAATCTTGTGCCAGCGCACGTAGTCATCCTTGACCAGGCGCAAATGCTGGCGCACCTTGCGCTGCAAGTCCGCCGGCAAATGGGTGTCGAGGAAGGCGCGCACCGTGTCGCGGAAAGCGCTCTCCTCTGCCGTGTAATGCAGGTCCATGTCTGTCTCCTTGTTCTTATGAGTTGCCGTGATGACTGCACGCAAGGAAGCTCAGCGCACAAAAAAGCACGACCGTTCTCAAGGATTGTACAACAGATTGGGAGACGCGCCAGGGGTTTTACACAGGCTCAAGGTTCATCGTGAGGCCATACCACTTTTCGCAATTACCTTTGAAGCAACATCCCCCGTAACAGCAATTCCAATGCCGCCACTCCTTTTATCAGGCGCGCATTGCCTTGGTCACCTTCTGCGATCCAGAACGCCGCTTCTGCCAGACTGCCGTAGATCATCGAAGCCAGTGCTTCTGGGCAAGCGTCAGCCACGATGCCTTGCTGAATCAGCTGCTGGATAAGCTTTTGCATCGACTCGAGGCAATGGCGCTGCGAGTCCGGTGAAGCGCCACCCAGGACTGCCCTCGCATCGCGTAAAACGATGCGCTGAATTTCCGGTTCCAGGGCCATCTCCAGATAGGCACGGCAGCGGCTGCGAAAGCCTTCCCACAAGTCTTCGGCGCTGTCGGAGATGGCTTGCAGGCGGCCATCCATTTCCGCATCGATTTGCTCCACCACGGCCAGCAGCAAGCCCTTCTTGTCGCCGAAGTGATGATACAGGGCGCCACGCGTCAGGCCTGCCTGCGCGGTAAGGTCGTCCATTGACGTGTCGGCATAACCGCGCTCACTGAACACTTTACGGGCCGTGGCCAGCAACGATGCTCGGGTTTCTTCCATTTCCACACGGGTGCGGCGAACCATTGCTTCCTCCTTGCATACGCAGCGTATGATTATTTACATACAGTGCGTATGAATATATACTATTCATACGCGATGTATGTATTATCACTGCGACGTATCTCCATTGCAAGCAGGGCATGCGCCGTTTACCGAATGATCACATGAAGGATATGCACCATGAGTACATCCGCCTGCGCTGCCGCAGAACCCGCTGTCCGCCACCCGTGGCTGGCGGTCTCCGCTGTCGGCATGGCCACCTTTTCGGTCGTGACGACAGAAATGCTCCCGGTCGGCCTGTTGACGCCGATTGCCGACACCCTGGGCACCTCCACGGGAACCGCCGGCCTGATGATCTCGCTGCCAGCATTGCTGGCGGCAATGTTCGCGCCGCTGGTCGTGCTCGTATCGGGCAGCCTGGACAGGCGCAAGATTCTCTGTGGTTTGCTGACACTATTGGTAATCGCGAACATTGTTTCGGCCCTGGCGCAGAACATGGCGTGGATGCTGGCGGCACGTGTTCTCGTCGGTTTTTGCATGGGTGGCATCTGGGCCATCGCCGGTGGCCTCGCTTCCCGGCTGGTTCCCGCCCGCTCGACCGGCCTGGCAACGTCGATCATCTTCGGTGGCGTGGCGGCCGCTTCCGTGCTGGGCGTGCCGCTAGGCGCACAAATCGGCGACGTTGCGGGATGGCGCTGGGCCTTCGGCGCCATGGCGATGTTCAGCAGCCTGGTGCTGGCACTGCATCTGGCCGTCATTCCCGCACTGCCCGCTGCAGGTTCCACAACCTTGCGCCAATTCGGCAAACAGCTGCGCAACAGGCAATTGCAGGCGGGGCTGCTTCTGACGCTGTTGCTGGTGACCAGCCATTTCATGGCCTTTACCTTCGTGCGCCCGCTACTGCTGTCCGTGTCGGGGTTTGCTACGCAATGGCTGGGCGCACTGTTGTTTGCCTATGGCTTCGCGGGCATCATTGGCAACTTCCTGGCCGGTGTCGCGGCGGCGCGGCGCACGGTGCCAGCCATCATCGCCATCTCGGGCGGCCTGCTGCTCACGCCGCTGCTATTCCTGGCTGTCGGCGACTCCGGCATCGGCGGCGGCGTGGTGTTGCTGGCTTGGGGACTGGCCTACGGCGGCGTATCGGTCGGCCTGATGACCTTGGTGATGAAGGCGGCGCCCGGGGCCGTGGAGATCGTCGCCGCGCTGTATGTCGGTGTCTTCAATGTCGGCATTGCGCTCGGGGCGTGGACCGGTGGCCAGGCCGTGGACAGGCTGGGCCTCTCAGCCAACCTGTGCCTTGCCGCAGGATGCGCCGCTGCCGCCTTGCTGCTGTCTTTTGGCATCGGCTTGGTTGACGCCAACAAGCAGCCTGGCCCTGCAAGAGACTGACTGTGAACGCCATCAGCCGTACACATGCAGCAGCACCTGCACGGCGACGATCTTGACGATGGTCATGCTGGGAAAAATCATCGCGTAGCCGAGGTTCGGACGGTCCGACTTGGCCAGGCGGTTGGCGAACACCAGCACGGCCGGGTTGCCCGTGGCGCCAGCCGCGATACCGAGCAACTCGGGAAACGGCAGGCGCAGGAAGACCTTGCCCAGGATCACCACGAGCGCCACCACCACCAGCACCGTCACGGCACCCAGCGCCAGCATGGGCAAGCCATCGGCGCCCACCTGCTGCACGAAGGGCAAGCCGGAGGCCATGCCGACGGAAGCGAGGAAAATCGTCAAGCCATAGTTGCGCATGACCAGATTGGCGGACAGGGGCAAGCGCCAGCTGATCTTGCCCACCCTGCCCAGGCGCCCCAAAATCAGCGCCATCACCAGCGGGCCGCCAGCCAGGCCAAGGCTGAACGAACCGATCCACGGTAACGGGATCGGCACGAGGCCCAGCAGCACGCCCAGCACCATGCCCATGCCCAGCGACACATAGCTGAACTCGGCAGTGGCCGTGATGGAATTGCCAAACAGCTTGCGCACGTCGGCCGCATGTTTCGCCGGCGCAATGGCCATCACGCGATCGCCAAATTCCAGGGTCAGGAAGGGATGGGGCAGGATCATGGCGTCGCCGCGGCGAATGAAGGCGATCTGCAGGGGGAAGTCTTTCGCCAGGCTCAGCTCGCCCAAGGGCACGCCGACGATTTCCGCGTCCGACACGAACACTTCCGTGCCATCGAACGCGCGGCGGTCCTTCATCAGCCGGCCCGGGTCCAGGTGGCCCAGCGCCGTGCGCGCCGCTTCCACGCCCGCCACCGTGCCCGACACCATCAAGGCGTCGCCCACGCCGAGCAGCAGCGATGGATCGGGCAGGCGGTTCTGGTGGCCCTGGCGCACGCCGATCACTTGCACCCCAGCCAGCGGGCCGTCGGCCAGTTCGGACAGGGCCGCGCCCGCCAATTTCGCTGCATCAATGGTGATTTCCGACACGACGATGGGCGCCGGCGGCGGCGTCAGCACGGGTTTTAATATGCGCCCGGCCAGGTACAGGCCCAGCATGGGACCGACGACGCCAAACGGATAGGCGACGGCATAGCCGACGGCCGCATCGCCATTGCCGTGCGATGCTTCCAGCGCCGCCTGCAGCGCCGCCGTGCTGGTCATGGCGCCGGCAAACACGCCGCTGGCCATGCGCAGCGAAATATCGATCCACTGCCCGCCCCAGACAGACACGGCCAGGCCGCCCATGACGGCAGTAAAAGCGATCAGGTTATGTTTCTGCCCCGCGCCGCGCAAGCCGGCGAAAAACTGCACGCCGTACTGCACGCCGATGCCATACAGGAACAGCAGCAAGCCGATGGAGCCGACCATCGGCGGCGGCACGGCACCGGGAGCAAACGCGCCCAGCGCCAGCCCCGCGAACAGCACGCCGCCCACGCCCAGCGAAAAGCCGAACACGCTGAGGCGCCCCAGCGCATAACCGGCGCCGATGACGAGAAACAGGGCGAGAATGGGCGTGGACTCCAGCGTGTGGCGAAATAATTGAAGCATCAAACAACCTTGGTCTGGGGAAGGCCCAGTTTAGCATGCACAAAAGCAACACCATGCCTGGATGACAAGCAAGCGTGTGCGGCGTGGGGCAGTCAAAACCGGGCAAAAAAAAGCCCGCTGCGGGAGCGGGCTGAATCTAATTCCTGTGAGGAAGTAGAGGAGACAGGTGCAATGATGCCGCATCGCAGCATCGTTATCCAATTGCATGTTGTGATGATAGAAATATGTTTTATCAATATCACGTCCGGGCCGTTCCAAAAACGATCAACGTTCGATCCGATCTTTGCGGGCGAATGACCAGCACGCGGGCGCGCTCCACCGGTACGCAGGTCTGCGGCACAAACTCCGTTGGCAATGTCCCGGCATCGCGCTTGAGCATTTCCGGCTCGTTGATCACGTCATAATCTGCGCGCCTGAAAAACAATTGCTCGATGCCGGCACTGGCATTTTCCGCAGGCTGCGGCTTGACGACGATGAGTACCCAGTGGCCTTCATCCCCCAGAAATTGCTTTTGCTTCAGAAAGGCGTTGACCCTGTCCGCAGGAGGCGCCGAACCGGGCAGCTCGCTCTGATACATGGTCAGCGGGCACAGCAGCGTGCCGGCCGGCCAGCCCATCTCAGGCAACGCTGAGACCGTGTCCGGCCGCAATTGGGCCAGATGGCGGTCGAGCGGATGGCGCTCGACCGAGCAGGCGCCGAGCGCCATCAGCGCGAGCATGCCGACGGCGCGAAACAGAGGAATCATCAGTTGGCTTCCTTCTTGAGGGTAGGATTACGTGAAGGTATGTTAAGCGATAAGCCGATGAAAACGGGCAAAAAAAAGCCCGCTATGGAAGCGGGCTGAATCTAATTCCGGTGAGGAAGTAGAGGAGACAAGTGCAATGATGCCGCATCGCAGCATCACTATCCAATTGCATGTTGTGATGACAGAAATACGATTGTTCTATATCTCAGCCATATCGGCCTGCCCTGTCCTTGCCATTCTCAGGCCGCGTTGTCGCCGCGCAAGGTTTTCGCTGCCGCCACCATGTTGGCCAGCGCAGCAATGACTTCTTTCCAGCCACGCGTCTTCAGGCCGCAATCGGGGTTGACCCACAGGCGCTGCGCGGGGGTGCGCTCGGCCGCCTTGCGCATCAGTGTCACCATCTGTTCCTGGCTCGGAATGTTGGGCGAGTGGATGTCGTAGACACCGGGACCGATTGCGTTCGGATAGTTGAAGTCATCGAAGGCGTCCAGCAATTCCATGTCGGAGCGCGACGTTTCGATCGTGATGACGTCCGCATCCATGTCGGCGATCTGCGCGATGATGTCGTTGAATTCCGAATAGCACATGTGCGTATGGATCTGCGTTTCATCGGCCACGCCATTGGCCGTGATCCGGAACGATTCCACGGCCCAGCGCAGGTACTCGGCCCACTGGGCTTTACGCAGCGGCAAGCCTTCGCGCAATGCCGCTTCGTCGATCTGGATCACGCGGATGCCGGCCTGTTCCAGGTCCTGCACTTCGGCGCGCATCGCCAGCGCCAGCTGGTGGCACGACACGGAACGGGGCTGGTCATCGCGCACGAAGGACCAGTTCAGGATGGTGACGGGGCCCGTCAGCATGCCTTTCATCGGCTTGTCCGTCAGCGACTGGGCGTAGATGCTCCACTCGACCGTCATGGCACGGGGGCGGCTGATGTCGCCGAACAAAATGGGTGGTTTCACGCAGCGCGAACCGTACGATTGCACCCAGCCGAACTGGCTGAAGGCGTAGCCGTCGAGCTGTTCGCCGAAATATTCCACCATGTCGTTGCGTTCCGCTTCGCCGTGCACGAAGACGTCCAGTCCCAACACCTCTTGTTCCTGCACGCAATGGGCGATTTCCGCCTGCATCAGCTTTTTATAGCCGGCTGCATCCAGCTGGCCGCTGCGGAACTGGCTGCGGGCCTGGCGGATTTCCGCCGTTTGCGGGAAGGAACCGATGGTTGTCGTCGGATACAGCGGCAGTTGCAGCAACGCAGCTTGCTTCGCGGCACGTTCGGCATAGCCGCCGGCGCGCTGGCCCAGGCTTGCGTCGATGCGGGCCACGGCCGCTTTCACGTCCGGATTATGCACGCGCGGCGACTGGCGGCGCGCTTCTATGGCGGCATGATTGGCGTCCAGCGCCGCCTGCACGGAGGCGCGGCCCTGGTTCAGGGCGCCGGCGATGGTGTGCACTTCATCGAGCTTTTGACGGGCAAAGGCCAGCCAGGATTTGATATCAGCATCGAGCTTTTGTTCGCTGGCCAGGTCGACGGGCACGTGCAGCAGCGAGCACGACGGAGCGATCCACAGGCGCGATTGCAGGCTGGCATGCACGGGTTCCAGCCATGCCAGCACTTCATTCAAGTCCGTCTTCCAGATATTGCGGCCATTCACGACACCCAGAGACAGCACGCTGGGGGCAGGCAACTGGGCAATCACCTGCTCGACTTCCTCGCGGGCGTTGATGGCGTCAAGATGCAAGCCTTGCACCGGCAATTTGCACGCCAATGCCAGATTGTCTTGCAGCTTGCCGAAATACGTGGCCAGCAACAGTTTGACGTGATTGACTTTGCTCAAGGCATCGTAGGCCGTGACGAGCGCCTGCTGCCAGGCGCTGTCGAGCTCCGTGACCAGTATCGGTTCGTCGATCTGCACCCACTCTACGCCCTGGGCGGCCAGTTCCTGCAGCAGTTGCACGTAGACAGGCAACAAGCCTTGCAGCAGCGCCAGCTTGTCGGAATCGTCCTTGGCCTTGCCCAGCCACAAGTAGGTGACAGGGCCGATCAGCACCGGCTTGGTTTTCACACCGAGCTGACGCGCTTGCGCCAGTTGCTGCAGCAAGCGGCTGCTGTCGAGCTTGAATTGCGTGTCGGCCGCGAATTCCGGCACGATGTAGTGGTAATTGGTGTCAAACCATTTCGTCATTTCGCCGGCGTGGATGCAGCTGCAATCGCTGTCGCTGGCCGAGCGGCCACGGGCCACGCGGAAATAGTTATCGAGCGCCGCGCCGCTCAGGCCGTGCACGCGCTGCGGCAAATTACCCAGGGTAAAGCTCAGGTCCAGCACCTGGTCATAGAAGGAAAAGTCGCCGACAGGCGCCAGATCCAGCGCGTTCTGGTCTTGCCAGTGGCGCTGGCGCAATTGCGCGCCATGGCCTTCCAGCGTTTCCAGGCTGCTCTGACCCTTCCAGTAATCTTCCAGGGCGAATTTCAGTTCGCGTTTGGCGCCGATGCGCGGGTAGCCCAGATTGTGTGTCGTGACGGTCATGATGGTAGTGCCTCCTCGTGAAGTATGGAGACATCATAGAGACTTCCATCCATGAAAAATAATGGTAAAACTTCATATATTCATTATTAATATTCATGTGAACTCATGTTCGAACCCATCCACCCGGCCGTGCTGCGCGAACTCGACCGCCTCGTTCGCCGAGCATGCCGTCCGAAAGCCAGGGTCAAATCGACGAAAAAAAAAAGCCCGCTACAGGAGCGGGCTGAATCTATTTCCTTGGAGGAAGATAGAGGAGACAGATGAATGATGCCGCTTTGCAGCATATAAAACCACTTTATATTCGTGATGTCAGAAATACGCAGCAGTGATATTAGGGGCAACACTTCATTCCGTGCGGCAACTTTTATGCCGCCGCTTCCCCTTTCCCGTCGCCAGAACGCAACATATTCTTGATGCCGCGCAAGGCTTGCCGCACCCTCGCCTCGTTTTCGATCAGGGCGAAGCGCACGTATTCATCGCCGTATTCGCCGAAACCGATGCCGGGCGAGACGCTCACCTTGGCTTTTTGCAGCAGCAGTTTGGCAAATTCCAGCGAACCCAGGTGGCGATACGCTTGCGGGATATGCGCCCAGATGTACATCGACGCCTTCGGCTTTTCCACCATCCAGCCCGCTTCATGCAAGCCTTTCACCAGCACGTCGCGGCGGCGCTGGTACTGGGCGCAGATGTCCGTCACGCAGCTCTGGTCGCCTTCCAGCGCGGCAATGGCCGCCACCTGCACGGGCGTGAAACTGCCATAGTCGTGGTAGCTCTTGATGCGCGCCAGGGCCGACACCAGTTCCGCATTGCCCACCATGAAACCGATGCGCCAGCCCGCCATGTTGTAGCTTTTCGACATGGTGAAAAACTCGACGGCCACGTCGCGCGCACCGGGCACCTGCATGATGGACGGCGCCTTCCAGCCATCGAAGGTGATGTCGGCATACGCCAGGTCATGCACCACCAAAATATTGTGCTGCTTCGCCAGCGCCACGACTCTTTCGAAGAATTCCAGTTCCACGCACTGCGCCGTGGGGTTCGACGGGAAGCCCAGCACCATCATCTTCGGCTTCGGGTAGCTTTCGCGGATGGCCCGTTCCAGTTCGGCAAAGAAATCCACGCCCGGGCCCATGCGCACGGAGCGGATGTCGGCGCCCGCGATCACGGCGCCCCAGATGTGGATCGGGTAGCTGGGGTTCGGCACCAGCACCGTATCACCCCGGTCCAACGTTGCCAGCATCAGATGGGCCAGGCCCTCTTTCGAGCCGATGGTGACGATGGCTTCGCTGTCCGGGTCGATGTCGACCTCGTAGCGCTTCTTGTACCAGTGGGCGATCGCGCGGCGCAGCCGGGGGATGCCCTTGGAGGTGGAATAGCCGTGCGTGTCGGGGCGTTTGACCGTCTCGACCAGCTTGTCCACGATGTGGGCCGGCGTGGCGCCATCGGGATTGCCCATCGACATGTCGATGATGTCCTCGCCACGGCGGCGGGCGGCCATCTTGAGCTCGGCGGTGATATTGAAAACGTAGGGGGGAAGGCGATTGATGCGCGAAAAACTGCGCGGAGCTTGGCTGTCGGTCATGGTAGATATCTTTACGTAAGCGCCCGGATCCGTCCGAGCGACGTTGGCACAATGCGTGTGCCTGCAACGATACTAACCCGGTTTATCCAGCACTGGCAAGGGTGCTGTAGAGCCGTTACAATGCAAGCTGATCGAAAATGAGCGCACCGGTTGGTAACCCGGTAAGTGCCTGGCACCGTCCGGCATGCTCCCGCCCACGCGGACCCACGGCGCTGACCTTTGGCTGTTACACCAGCCGGGGAGGTGTTCTGGTTCGTGCATTTTCCCGCCGCGCCATCCCTCCCCTGCTTCACTTTAGGAATGAGACGGATGGCAACACAAGACTCAACAGTAACCGGCATGACCCTGGACCGCGCCGGCATCGGGGAGCAGCTGGCGCAATCGGTGCGCCACTTCATCGAGTGCGCCTTCGACGGCGACGACTTGTCGCGCCTCGATTTGCAAGGCTGCACCTTCGAGCGCTGCACCTTTGCCGAAACGAATTTGTTCGCCAGCAAACTGGCGCGCAGCACCTGGCGCCGCTGCCGCGCGGGCAGCGCCGACTTCGAATCCGTCGATGCCGTCGACGCCTGTTTCGAAGGCTGCGACCTGAACAATACGAAATGGCGGCGCGCCAAGCTCGCCTCGGTCATCTACCGCGGCTGCAAGCTGACGGGCGCCTCGTTCGAAGAAGTGGCGCACCTGGGCCTCACCTTCGAAGACAGCCTGCTGGTGGGCGCCGATCTGCGCGGCTTCTCGTTCCGCAAGGCAATACTAAAGCAGCTGGATTTTTCCGACGCCTACTTGGCCGGCTGCGACTTCAGCGACGCCGTCTTCGAAGGGGGCAGCTTGCGCAATGCCACCATCAAGCTGGCGAAGTTCCAGGGCGCGGACTTGCGCGGCGCCGATATCGACGGTTTCAAATTGAGCGAGGCGGCGCTGCTGAAAGGCGCCGTCATCACGCATGCGCAAGCGGCCAACTTCATGCGGGCACTGGACCTGGTCGTGATTTAATGTGAAAAAGCAAAAAAAAGCCCGCTACGGGAGCGGGCTGAATCTATTTCCTTGGAGGAGATAGAGGAGACAAGTGCATCTTGCGGCATCGCGGCATATCACGCCACTTTATATTCATGATGATAGAAATATCTATCGGTGATAATGAGTCGCCATCAGGGTTTCAAACCGTGCGGCGCGTGGCCAGCGGCAAGAATTCTCCCAGCCACACCAGCAGGGCCAGGCCCGGAAACGCCATGCCGGTCAGCAAGGTTGCTTGCCAGCCGTAGCTGGCATACACCCAGGCGCCGATGGCCGAGCCGGCCGCGCCGCCAGCAAAGAACAGCGCGAAATACAGGCCATTCAGGCGGCCCCGCACTTCCGCACCCAGGCTGAAGATGGCGCGCTGGCCCAGCACCAGGTTGGCCGCCACGCCCATGTCGAGCACGATGGAAGCGACCACCAGCAGCCCCAGCGCCAGGTGTTTCGACGTTGGCGCCAACATCGGCAAGGCAAACGCGACGATGCCCAGCGCCAGCGCGGCGGCCGTGGCGGGCAAGGTGTGGCCCGCATCGGCCAGGCGGCCGGCGATCGGCGAGGCGACGGCGCCCGCCATGCCCACCAGGGCAAAGATGGCGATGCCCGTTTGCGACAGGCCGAACGCGGAGCTGGACAGCACCAGCGGCGTGACGGTCCAGAACAGGCTGAAGGCGCCAAACAGGCCTGCGTGATAGGCGGCGCGGCGGCGCAGCACGGGCGTGCCCAGCAGCAAATGCCACAGCGAAGCCATCAAGGCCGGATATTTCATGCTCGACACGGGCTGGCGCACGGGCAAGGCGCGGCGCAACACCAGCGCCAGCAGTACCATCAATACGGCGGCGCCGCCAAACACCACGTGCCAGCTGGCGTGGGCCGCCACCAGCGAGGCGACGGGACGGGCCAGCATGATGCCCAGCAACAAGCCACTGACCACCTTGCCCACCGTCTGCCCCCGCGTCGCTTCCTGCGACAAGTGGGCGGCAAACGGCACGATCACTTGCGCCGCCACGGAGCCCAGGCCGATGGCCAGCGCGGCGGCCAGGAACACGATGGCGCCAGTGGAAAGGGCCGCCACCACCAGCGCCGTGGCCGTCACCAGCAAGGCCGTGACGATCAGGCGGCGGTTTTCCAGCAAGTCGCCCAGGGGCACGACAAACAGCAGACCCAAGGTGTAGCCGACTTGTGTCAGAGTGACGATCAGCCCGGCCGCCTTGGCCGACAGGCCCGTCGATGCGCTGATGGGCCCGACGAGGGTTTGCGCATAATACAGATTGGCGACTATCAGGCCGGAAGCGATGGCCAGCAGCAGCACCATGGCGGGCGAAATGTCGTGGGGAGCGGTAGATGAGGCCTTGTTCATGTTGTTTCCTCGTTTCGATAGGGATGTGGCCATTCTAGGCAAACCTGAGGCAAAGATAATTAGGGCATAATCTACCTACACTTTTCACATAAGATGAACAATTAACCGAAAGCTATCCCATGGACAAGATCAAGGCCATGCAGACCTTCGTGCGGATCGTTGAGGCCAACAGCTTTTCCAAGGCGGCCGAAACCTTGAATTTGCCGCGCGCAGCGCTGACGGCCACCCTGCAAAAGCTGGAAGCCTACTTGGGCACGCAATTGCTGCAGCGAACCACGCGCCGTTTGTCCCTGACACCGGAAGGGGCCGAGTATTTTCGCCATTGCCTCGACATTTTGAAAGCCGTCGATACGGCGGAACTGGCCTTCCGTGGCCCGGACGCGAAAAAACCGCGCGGCCTGTTGCGCATCAACCTGCCCAATACGGTGGGCCGGCGCCTGATCATTCCCCATATCGCGCAGTTCCACGCCGCCTGGCCGGACGTGCAATTGCAGCTGAGCCTGACAGACCGCCTGGTCGACCTGACGCAGGAAGGGATCGATTGCGCCCTGCGCGTGGGCACCTTGCAGGATTCCGCCTTCATCGGCAAGCAGGTCGGCCTGATGCGCTTTGTCACCTGCGCGTCCCCTGCTTACCTGGCGCGCCACGGCACGCCGCACACCCTGGCCGACCTGGCCGCGCACCAGGGCATCATGCATTATTCGGGCCGCACGGGACGCGCCTTCGACTGGGATTTACTTCAAGGCAAGGAAGTCGTGCGCGTGCAAATGGCCGGACCCATCGCCGTCAACGATGCGGACGCCAGCGTCGCCTGCGCGCTGCAGGGACTGGGCCTGGCGCAGGCGGCCGTGTACCAGGTACGCCAACATCTGGACAGCGGGGCGCTGGTGGCCGTGCTGCCCGATTGCTCGCCGACACCCATGCCGATGTCGCTGCTGACGCCGCAAGGCCGCCTGGCCACGCCCAAGCTGCAGGCATTTGCCGGCTGGATCACGGCCCTGCTGGCTGCCCACCCAGACGTGCAACTGCCCACGCACAAAATCTGAAGAAAAAAAAAGCCCGCTACAAAGAGCGGGCTGAATCTATTTTCTTGGAGGAGAATAGAGGAGACAGGTGCATTATGCTGCATCGCGGCATATCAATCCAATTGATTGTTGGAATGATAGAAATACGCCAGACAGATAACTGATCGGGACGAAAAAAACCGGCTCCGCAGGAACCGGCTTTTTACTGCGCGAAACGCCTTACTTCGCTGCCGTCACCGGCGTCGCCCTGGTGTCCGCGCCATATGGCAAGACCTTGGACGCCAGGCGGGTGTCAGCCTTGATCAGCGCCACTTCGTCGGCCAGGATGCGCGCCGCTTCGTTGAGCAGCACGTCCTTGGCGCTCTTCGCGGCCGTTTCAGCGTCCAGTTCGGCACTCAGGGCCCGCTCGTCGCCCTGCAAGCCGTCGTCGGTGCGCAAGGCGCCTTTCACGGCGGCGATCTGCCTGGCCGTCTTGCTGGCCGCTTTCGCGCCCTTCAGCACGTCTTTCGGATCCGGAATCACCACCAGGTCGTCGGCAGGATTCGAAATCTGCGCGATCAGGCGTTTTTCACGGGCCTTGGCGCGCGCTTCCTGGGCATCGCGCTCCTTGCGGCGCACGGTTTCATTGAGCGAAATCTGGTTTTCCTTGCGCTGCTTGACGACGAGGGCGATGTCATCGAGCAAGTACTGAAAATCCTTGTCTTTGGCCACGCGCGCATCATGCTTCTTGTCCAGCAACGGCACGATGTCCTTCAGGTCGCCGGTCGGCATGTACGGCGCCGGCTTGATGGCCACCCATGGCAGGGCATTGTCATAGCTCGATTCGCCGAAGTTTTCCGTGTCCGACATGGCCGGCAGCTTGATGTCGGGGGTGACGCCGCGCAACTGCGTGGTGCCGCCGTTGATGCGGAAGAACTGGGCGATGGTCATTTTCAGCTCGCCGAAACGGGCTTTCTCGCTGCCGCCGAAACGGTCGAGGTTGAACAAGGTTTGTACCGTACCCTTGCCGAAGCTGCCTTCGCCGATGATCACGCCACGGCCGTAATCCTGCACGGCGGCGGCGAAAATTTCGGAAGCGGAGGCCGAGCCGCGGTTGATCAGCACGCCCATCGGGCCATCCCAGGCCAGGCCGGCACTGGTATCGCTTTCCACTTCGACCTTGCCTTCGGCATTGCGCTGCATCACGACAGGGCCCTTGTCGATGAACAGGCCCGTCAGTTCGACGGCTTCGTTCAGCGAACCACCGCCGTTGTTGCGCAAGTCGATCAGCACGTTGTCGACCTTATCCTTCTTCAACTCGCCCAGCAAGCGGGTGACGTCGCGCGTGGCGCTCTTGAAGTCTTTGTCGCCACGACGGCGCGCTTCGAAGTCCTGGTAGAACGTCGGCAAGGAAATCACGCCGATGCGGCGCTTGACGCCGTTTTCACGCACTTCGATGATCGATTTCTTCGCCGCCTGCTCTTCCATGCTGATTTTCTTGCGCACCAGCGGCAAGACCACGTGCTTGGCGTCGGGGCCCGCATCGGCCGGCAGGATGTCGAGGCGCACCACGGAATCCTTGGCGCCGCGGATCAGCTGCACCACGTCGTCGATGCGCATGCCCAGCACTTCGGTGATGGGGCCGCTTTCGCCCTGCCCCACGCCGACGATGCGGTCGCCCACTTTCAGCTTGCCCGACAAGCCGGCCGGGCTGCCCGGCACGATTTCGCGCACCACCGTGTATTCGTCGCGCGTCTGCAGCACGGCGCCGATGCCTTCGAGCGACAGCCGCATGGCGATGTCGAAGTTGTCCGAGGCGCGCGGGCCCAGATAATTCGTATGCGGCTCGATCGACATGGCGTACGAGTTCATGAAGATCTGGAACACGTCTTCGCTGTTGAGCTTGCGCGCGCGGGTCGTGTAGCCTTCATAACGCTTGTCCAGGGTCTCGCGGATGGCCTTGTCTTCCTTGCCCGCCAGTTTCAGACGCAGCCAGTCATTCTTGACGCGCTTGCGCCACAGGTCGCGCACTTCCTCGTCGTTCTTCGGCCAGGCGGCCTTTTCGCGGTCGAGCTGGTAGCTCTCGTCGGCCGTAAAGTCGAACTTGGTTTTCAGCAATTCACGCGCATACGCCATGCGCTCGTCGAAACGCTGCTGGTACAAGTTATAGATGGCAAACGGCGCCGTCAGGTCTTCATTGATGATGGCGTCGTCCAGCTTGGTGCGCAGCGGGGCGAAACGGTCGATATCGGCCTGCACGAAAAACAGCTTTTCCGCGTCCAGGGACTTGAAGTAACGGTCGAAGATTTTCTCCGACATGGCGTCGTCGAGCGGCGTGGCCTTGTAATGGACGCGCGTCAATACGCGCGATGCCCACAAGGCGGCCTGCGTTTGCTGGGCCAGCGGCTTCATGGGTAGCGGAGGAGCGGCGCTCTTGTCCGTCTGGGCTGCGCCAGCGTGGGCTGACAGGGCAAGCACCAGGGTGACCAGCATCATTTGCTTCTTCATCGGCTTCTCCGAAAATTAGTTGAATCAATTCCAGGCGGCGCAGGGATGCATGCGCCAGCCAGCAAGACAGTAAGGGGAATACACGACTGGTCTGCATATTATTCTACAGGATACGGCCTGGCAGTCTCCCATGGAATATCAGTTTCTTCCCGGAAGCTTAAACGCGGATTAAGGGCGGCGTCTCATTCATTACAAAGTGAAACATTCGTGACAAAAATTGTATCGCCCCTCGGCGACGAAGATCAACACGACCCATTGACATCAAAAAAGTCAATGGGCAGTTTTTACAATCATTGATGCAGATAATGTTTTCACACAAAAATTTGATTCCTGCGGGAAACACTTAGTAACAAAACACAAGCAACATGCTATCATCGCGCCCTGAAATCCAGCTTGCCTGTGCGCGGCTCCCACAGCCGGCGCGCCTCCGTTTCAACAGTATTCCCCACCAGATCCCCTCCCCGCGTGTCATGTCATGACCAGGAATGGCCGAGCTGATTACCCTTTGCCAGACGCACACTATGCCTACAAAATCATTCTCCCCCCGCCACTGGAGTGTCGGCGGCAAGATCACCGTCTTCACGTTTGCGCTCGTCAGCCTGATCCTCGCCAGCCTGACGACCTTGATCAGCATCCGCACCTCAAATGCGCTGGAACAACGCGCCGAAGCGGCCGTCACCAGCGAACTCAATAGCGTCATGACGACCACGGAAGTGTTCCACACGGCCATGGTCAACGAGGCGGCCAGCTTTGCGCGCCTGTTCGCGGCCGAATTTCCCGGCCCGTTCACGGTCGACACGGGCGCCATGGTGGCCGTGGCCGGCAAGGCCACGCCGGCCCTGGCCAACGGCGGCAAGGTACTCAATCTCGACACGGCCGTGGTCGACCGCTACACGGCCCAGACGGGTGTGATCGCCACCATTTTTGCCGCCAATGGCGATGAATTCGTGCGCATCAGCACTTCGCTGAAGAAGCAGGACGGTGAACGGGCCATCGGCACCCAGCTCGACCACAACCACCCCAGCTATGCGCCGCTGCGCGCCGGCCAGCGCTTCATTGGCATGGCAACCTTGTTTGGCAAGCAATACATCACCCAGTATGATCCCGTGCGCGATGCGGACGGCAAGGTGGTGGGCGTGCTGTTCATCGGTCTCGATATCAGCAAGAATCTGGCCATGCTGAAAGAGAAGATTCGCCAGGTCAAGATCGGCCAGACAGGCTATATCTATATCGTCGACACGGCGCCCGGCACCAATTACGGCCACCTGGTGCTGCACCCGAACAGCGAAGGCAAGAGCGCGCTCGAGTTCAAGGCCAGCGATGGCCGTTTGTTCATCCAGGACATGCTGGCGCAGAAAAACGGCGCCATGCGCTATACGTGGATGGCGCCGGGCGAAACGGCTGCCCTCGCGCGCGAAAAGCAGCTGTATTACCGTCAATTCAAGGAGTGGCAATGGCTCATCGCGGGCGGCACGTTCACGGACGAGATCACCTTGGAAGCGCGCCAGCTGCGCAAGCAGCTGGCCATTTCCGGCTTCATCGCCCTGCTCGTCTTCGCCCTGCTGCTGTACTGGCTGGTGCGCACCCTCGTGTCGCGCCCGCTGGCCGCCGCCGAAACGGCCGCCGCGCAAATCGCCGCCGGCGACTTGACGGTACACCTCGATACCAGCAGCCTGGACGAAATCGGCCGCCTGCTGCTCGCCATGAACCGCATCAGCGACAACCTGTCGCAAGTGGTCGGCAATGTGCGCGGCAGCGCCGGGCAGATCGCCACGGCGTCCGGTGAAATCGCCAGCGGCAACCTGGATCTGTCGAGCCGCACGGAACAGCAAGCCAGTTCGCTGGAAGAGACGGCCGCCTCGATGGAAGAACTCAGTTCCACCGTGCGCCAGAACGTCGATCACGCGCAGCAGGCAAGCCGGCTGGCGCATGACTCGTCGACCCTGGCAGCCGAAGGCGGCGCCGCCGTGGCGCAGGTGGCCAGCACCATGGACGCCATCCGCAGTTCATCGGGCAAGATCGCCGACATCATCGGCGTCATCGACGGCATCGCCTTCCAGACGAATATCCTGGCCTTGAATGCGGCCGTGGAAGCGGCCAGGGCCGGCGAACAGGGACGCGGCTTTGCCGTCGTTGCCACCGAGGTGCGCACCCTGGCGCAGCGCTCGACGGCCGCGGCGAAAGACATCAAGGATTTGATCCAGGCGTCCGCCAGCACGGTGGATCTGGGCCACGCCCAGGTGAGCCAGGCCAGCGCCACCATGGACACGGTGGTGGCCAGCGTGCAGCAAGTGAGCACCATCATGGCCGAAATCGCGCAGGCGAGCGAAGAGCAGCGCAGCGGCATCGAGCAAGTCAACCAGGCTATCTCCCAGATGGATCAGGTGACCCAGCAGAACGCGGCCCTGGTGGAAGAAGCGGCCGCGGCCGCCGACGCCTTGCAGGAGCAGGCGCAGGAGCTGAACCAGGTGGTGGGCGTGTTCAAGCTGTAAGGGCTAGCCTGGTGCTAAGATGGGGACGAATTCACCATGCCAGGAGGCACCATGCACGACGACTATGTTTTGATTGCCCGGCTGATGATCCCCACGGATGCCCACGTCATCCGCGGCTGCCTGGCAGCGGCCGGCATCGACGTGCTGCTGACGGACGACCAGCACATGCAGGCCGACATGCTGCTGGCAGCCGCCATCGGCGGCGCCCGCGTCATGGTGCGCGAACACGACGTGGCGCGCGCCAATGAGATTCTGGCCGCCTTCGAGCGCGGCGATCTGGCGCTGGCGGACGATGCCGATGTAGGCGTGCCCGTCGCCGAATAAGAACACCTGTCAAAACCTACTGCGCGTCGTAATTTGCGGTCTGCGATGCTCACTGCACCTTCGTACAGTTGCGCTTCTCAACCACAACTTCCTTCCGCTCGCTACGGTTTTGCTAGGCGTTGTAAATCAGGCATAGAAACAGCGCCCGCACGCCTGGCGGTAACTCTCGTTGCCGCCAATACTGATCTGCTCACCTTCCTTGATGCGGCGGCCCTGCTCATCCACGCGGATGTTCATCGTGGCCTTCTTGCCGCAAGTACAAATATTCTTCAATTCCTCGATATCGTCGGCCAGCGCCAGCAGATAGGCCGAGCCGGGGAACGGTTCGCCCTTGAAATCCGTGCGCAAGCCGTAGCAGATGACGGGCACGCCCTTCACTTGCGCCAGCTGGTGCAGCTGCTGCACCTGGGCCGTGCTGAGAAATTGCGCCTCATCCACCAGCAAACAGGCTACTTGCGGGATATCGTCGAGGAAATTCGTGTCGGCATGGAAGATATCGACCTGGCGCTGCGGGCCCAGGCGCGAGGTGACTCTGCCCACGCCGTAGCGGCTGTCGATGGCGGCCGTGTACAGGCGCACCTGCTGGCCTTGCTCTTCATAGTTGTGCGCGACCTGCAACAAGGCCGTCGACTTGCCCGCGTTCATTGCGGAATACCGGAAATAAAGTTTTGCCACTGCCGCCTGCCCTGTCTGAGTAATTTCAATACTATTTAGTATCTTTTCGAGGCGTGATTATAAATCGCAATGGTGAGCTTGCGGCAGCTTAATACGCGTGTCGTTGGCGCGGCAAGCGGGCAAAAAACGGCGCATACTCGAAGCGCGCACCTTGCCGCCGATATGCGCAGGGCGCATATGCAAGCATATAAACATTCGTTCGCCGCACTCGTCCACCCGCCTACACTGCGCGGCACGGAAGGCGGCTCTGGGCACAATCCGGAGCGGCTGTTTCTCTGACAGGAGCCACCATGAATGATCGAATGCCATCCCCATCCCAGCCGCCAGCGCTATACAAGCTGATCGGCAATACCCCGCTGGTCGAAGTGACCAGGCTCGACACTGGCCTGTGCCAGCTGTTCCTGAAACTGGAATCGCAAAATCCCGGCGGTTCCATCAAGGACCGCATCGGCCTGTCCATCATCGAAGCGGCCGAAGCGGACGGCCGCTTGCGGCCGGGCGGCACCATCGTCGAGGCGACGGCCGGCAACACCGGCATCGGCCTGGCCCTGGTCGGCCGCATCAAGGGCTACCGCGTGATTCTCGTCGTGCCCGACAAGATGTCGACGGAAAAAGTGCTGCACTTGAAAGCCCTGGGCGCGGAAGTGCACACCACGCGCTCGGACGTGGGCAAGGGCCATCCCGAGTACTACCAGGATTACGCGGCGCGCCTGGCGCGCGAACTGCCGGGCGCCTTCTTTGCCGACCAGTTCAACAACCCCGCCAATCCGCTGGCCCACGAAACGACGACGGCGCCCGAAATCTGGGAGCAAACTGGCCATGACGTGGACGCCATCGTCGTCGGCGTCGGTTCGTCCGGCACCCTGACGGGCCTGACGCGCTACTTCCGCAAGGCGCAGCCCCAGCTCGAATTCGTGCTGGCCGACCCGCAAGGCTCCATCCTCACCGAGTACATCGACACGGGCAAGGTGTCGGACACGAGCGGTTCGTGGGCCGTGGAAGGCATCGGCGAAGATTTTATCCCGTCGATCGCCGACATGGACAGCGTGAAAAAAGCCTACACCATCAGCGACCAGGAAAGCTTTGATTCCGCGCGCGCCCTCCTGCGCGCCGAAGGTATCCTTGGCGGTTCATCCACCGGCACCCTGCTGGCCGCCGCCCTCAAATACTGCCGCGAACAGACCACGCCAAAGCGCGTCGTCACCTTCGTGTGCGACACGGGTACGCGCTATCTATCCAAGGTCTACAACGATGGCTGGATGCGCGACCAGGGCCTGTTGCAGCGGGCCGTGTCGGGCGACTTGCGCGACCTGATCGGGCGCCGCTACGACGAGGGCGACGTCGTCAGCGTGGCGCCGGGCGACACCCTGCTCACGGCCTTCAACCGCATGCGTGCCAGCGACCTGGCGCAGCTGCCCGTCATCGACGGCGGCCAGCTTGCCGGCATCCTCGACGAATCGGACTTGCTGCTGCACGTCTCCAGCGACGCCGCGCATTTCGCCTCGCTGGTGGGCGCCACCATGACGACGCAAATTGAAACGCTGGCACCATCTGCGGGACTACCTGCCCTGCGCGCCACCCTGGACCGGGGCTTGACGGCCGTCGTCGCCGACGATACCGCCTTCTATGGCCTGATCACCCGCTTCGACCTTCTCAACCACTTACGCAGGACACTATCTTGAGCCAGCACATTCCCCGCAAGAGCCGCCTCGCCACCCGCGTCATCCACGCCGGCCAGTCGCCCGACCCGTCGACGGGCGCCATCATGCCGCCCATTTACGCCACCTCCACCTTCGTGCAGGACAGCCCCGGCGTGCACAAGGGGCTCGATTACGGCCGCTCGCACAATCCCACGCGCTGGGCGCTCGAGCGCTGCGTGGCCGACCTGGAAGGCGGCAGCGCGGCCTTCGCGTTCGCCTCGGGCCTGGCGGCCATTGCCTCCGTGCTGGAATTGCTGGACGCGGGCAGCCATATCGTCGCCGGCGACGATATGTACGGCGGCACCTACCGCCTGTTTGAGCGCGTGCGCCGGCGCTCGGCCGGCCACGCATTTACGTATGTCGATTTGACCAATCCCGAGAACCTGCTGGCCGCGCTGCGCCCGGAAACGAAGATGGTGTGGGTCGAGACGCCCACCAACCCCATGCTGAAACTAGCCGACCTGCGGGCGATTGCCGACATCTGCCGCGCGCGCGGCATCATCGCCGTGGCCGACAACACGTTTGCCAGCCCGCTGGTGCAGCGGCCTTTGGAACACGGCTTCGACATCGTCGTGCATTCGACCACCAAGTACTTGAACGGCCACTCGGACATCATCGGCGGCATCGCCATCGTGGGCGCGGAAGAACGCCAGGCGGAATGGCGCGAGCAGCTGGGCTTTTTGCAAAATTCGGTGGGCGCGATCGCCGGGCCGTTCGACAGCTTCCTGGCATTGCGCGGCGTGAAAACCCTGGCCATCCGCATGCAGCGCCATTGCGAAAGCGCCCTGGCGCTGGCGCAGTGGCTGGAGCAGCAGAAGGAAGTAAAAAAAGTGTTTTATCCGGGCTTGCCATCGCACCCGCAGCACGCGCTGGCGCGGCGCCAGATGGACGGTTACGGCGGCATCATCTCCATCGACCTGAATACCGATCTGGCGGGTGCGCGGCGCTTCCTCGAACGCTGCGAGGTGTTCGCCCTGGCCGAAAGCCTGGGCGGCGTGGAAAGCCTGATCGAACACCCGGCCCTGATGACACACGCCAGCATCCCGGCCGAGCAGCGGGCCAAACTGGGCATCGGCGACGGCTTGATCCGCCTGTCGGTGGGGATCGAGGATATCGACGATCTGCGCCATGACTTGCGCACGGCGCTCGATGCGATTTGAGGGCGGGTGTCGGGTTACGCGCTGCGCGCTAACCCGACCTACAAGCTGGCGTAGGTCGGATTAGCGAAGCGTAATCGACACATTGTTAGCATAACGAACACCACTCACTCCCCCGGCCGGTACCTGCGCTCCAGGTGCTTCGCCACGTCTTCGGGATAAAACAGCACGTCCTTGAACTCGCCGCGCGCATACATGGCCGCCTGGTCCTGGAAGTGCGGCGACTTCGGGTCGCCGCTCTGGCCACCGGCGAGAATGCTTTTCGCCTTGATGCGGGGGCCGAATTCCACGGCGGCCACAAAGCTGTTGCCGCGTTCGCCGTAGATGCGTCGCGTCGTGCTCTTGCTGCTCTGGCCATACGCGGCCAGCGCGCCCCAGTTGCCCGACGCGTAAGGCACGGGCAAGCTGGGCTGCGCATCGTCAAATGGTTGCGCCACGTCGCCCGTCAGGCGCTGGAAGCGGTTGATCTCGCCCCACGGCGTTTGCCAGTTGCCGAAATCGCGCTGTAATTTGTCCGCCGCCGTCGCCAGCGCCGCCAGTCGCTGCGCCGCCGTGACCCTGTCCGTCGCCAGAAAATCGACCACGGGCACGCCCTGCTCGCGTGCCTGTTTTCCAACCAGTTCGGCCAGTTCCTGGCCCCAGAACACGGCCAGCGAAGTGGCCGTCGACGTCAGCGCATAGCGCCAGTCCCATGACCGCAGCAAGACCACCTTGTCGGCCAACGCCAGCTTGTGCGCATCGCCCGCTGGCAGCGCATCCCAGGCCGCGAACAGCGGCGGCAGCAGCGCCTCGAAGGCCGTCAGTTCGCTGTCATACGAGGCGGCGATCAGCTTGTCGAGCGTGAAATCCTTCTGGCTCTGGAAAACCTTGACGGCATGCAGGCCGCGCGCGTTTTCGCCGTAGACCGACATGTAGGCGGGATAGTCCTGCTGGCGCGGGCTGCTGCTGCCGGCCGCCGAATACGGCCAGTTGTTCGTGTTCTGTATCCAGCCATTTTTCGGATTGAACAGGGTGATGGTTTGCGCCACCGTGTGCAGCCCTTGCCATTCCGTGGCCGGGTCGCTGCCGTCGACGGGCCGCTTCCAGTTGAAGCGCTGGTCGCGCACGGGGATGAAATTGCCATGAAAATAGGCGATATTGCCGTCCGCATCCGCATACACGGTATTGTTCGACGAATTCGTGCGCAGCTCCATCGTCTTGTAGAAGGCCGCGTAATCGCGCGCCTTGGTGCGCGTGTACGACTGCGTGAGCGCCTTCAACGGTTCATGCATCAGGCGCACGGCCACCCATTTACCATCCTGCGCGCGTACGATGGGGCCGTGGTGGCTGTAGTAGACGGTGACGGTTTTCGAGCCCATGGCGCCATCGGCCAGTTTATATGGCAAGGTAATCGGCACGGCTTTCAAGGGCCGCAAGCCGCCGTCATAGCGGTAGAACCAGGCGCCATCGTGGTCGACGATGCTTTCCAGGTATTCGTCGATGACGTCGCCGCCGCCCGAGGTATGCATCCAGCCGAGGCGGTCGTTGAAGCCCTGGTAGACGAAGAACTGGCCCCAGGTGACGGCGCCATACGCGTTCAGGCCTTCGCCGCTGGTCACCTGCACTTCGGGGCGGAAGTAGAACGAGGTGTGCGGGTTGATCATCAAGAGCGCATGGCCATTTTTCGTGATGGCGGGCGCGATGGCGAAGCCGTTCGAGCCGCTCGGCTCGGGATCCAAGCCCGTCTCCACGCTGGCCAGCGCCACCGCTACGGTTTGCTGGCCGTAGAACGCTTCGAGCTGCGCCAGGTTGACCGATTCGATATCGCCGCCGATGCTGCCTTCGCTGAAGCTCAAGGCCATCCACGGCTCGAAATGCGCGATCAGCTTTGGCTTCACGTGCGGATGCGTGGCCAGGTAAAAATTCAGGCCGTCGGCAAACGCATCCATCAATTTGCGCAGCCACGCCGGGCTGGCGCGGTACTGCGCCTGCAAGTCAGTCGGGTCGATGAAGAGCTTCATGCGCAGATCGCGGTACAGCTCCCGTTCCCCCTCCACTTCCGCCAGGCGCCCCATGGCATTGATGTAATTGAGTTCCACGCGGGGGAAATCGTCTTCCGCCTGCGCATACATCAGGCCAAAGACGGCATCCGCATCGCTCTTGCCCGTCACATGGGGCACGCCCCACGTGTCGCGCGCGATGCTGACGTTGGCGGCCTGCGCCTGCCAGCGGGCCATGTCCGCAACAGAAGCAGCGGGCGAGGCCAGCACTGGGGGAGCGGCGACGGCGCCGCAGGCGATGGCGGCGAACAGGGCACGGCGAACTGGCATGCAATACTCCAGGGTCAGGATGCGTCGATTAAAGTGGCGATGCGCTGGTTGAGTTCCACATTTTCCGCCTGCAGCTGCGCCACCTGCTGTTTCAGGCTGGCGATCTCGCCGCGCAGGCGTTCCGCTTCGGACGGCGCCTGGGCAGCAGTGTCGGCCCACGGTTCGTTGCCCGTTTCCGGCGTATCCTGCGACACGTGGGGCGCCTTCGGCTCGCGCGGCGTGCGCGTGGCGGCGCGCTGTTCGCGGATTTCCTTGGCCGCCTGGCGCAGCAGTTTTTTTCCGCCGGCGACGGCCGCCACCTGCTCTTCCGGCGGCAGGGACGCCACGGTGGCCGCCGCATTGATGGAAATTGTGCCCGAGCGGACGGCTTCCACCAGTTCCGGCGAGGCTGCCTTCTGGATCTTCTCGATCTGGCTGATCTGGTTGCTGCTCAATCTCGCCGCCTTGGCCACTTCTTCGCGCGTGCTCATGGGTGGCTTCGGCGCGTTTTCGCCTTCGGGCGCATCCTGGGCGCTGACGGGCGCCGGGCTGCGCGCGGCGACGATTTCCTTCTTGCGCAGGGCCAGCACGCCGCGCTGGAAGTCCGATACGCTGCGGCGGGCCAGGTGATTGTCGATCATCCACAGCATGACGTCGTCGAGCGAGGTAAAGCTGGTGTTCTGGATGGTCTTGAATTCGATGCCGTGCTGGCGGCAGATGGCGTAGCGGTTATGCCCGTCGATCAGCACGTCGTTCCACAGCACCAGCGCGTCGCGGCAGCCTTCGGCCAGCAGGCTGCGCTCGAGCGCCGCGTATTCGCTGGCGGTGAGCGGATCGATATACGACTGCAGCACCTGATTGATAGTGATATTCATGGTTGTCCTCAATATTGCGGCGCGATGGTCCGCGCCGGCACGAATGCTACACCATCCGCCACCCCTGGCCGGGTAAAATCACGGCGGCACAGCTCATACAAAAACACGGATCATGAAAAGAAAGTACGCCACCGCGATCATTTTTGCCGTCGCCGCCATCGGCTTCACCTGGGTCAGCCCCTACATCGCCATGTACCGCATCAGCATCGCGGCGAAATCCGTGCGCCTGGAAACCCTGGCGCAGCAGGCGGACCTGCCCGCCATACGCGCCAGCGTGGCGCGTCAGTTGCGGGCGGCCGGAGAAACGGCCAGCGAAGACGATTTCAAGGAAATGCTCGACACCATCGTCTCGCCGCCCGGCATCACGGTATTGATCTTGCACGGCAAGCAGGGGGCGGACGGCAAACGCCACGACTTCGGCATGGCGTACCGCTCGTGGAACGAAGTGGTGCTGCGGCGCAGCGGCGCAGGCCCCGCCGCCAGCCAATTTTTGCTGCGCCGCCATGGCATCTGGGACTGGAAACTGACGGATATTAGCTTGCCGCCAGAATTACTCTGACCAAACTTGATCTAAAACAACACTTACTTAAACCGATATATTGATTTTGGGAAATATTATGTAGAATGCCAACACTTCAGGCGCACCGGGTCGCCAGGCATCCGAGAGATTGCACGATGAAAAGAATGATGCTTCTCGCTGTAGTGGCACTGGTCGCGCTGGCCGGCGTCTTCTATGGCAGCCCGTATTTCACCATGAACAAGATCCGCGCGGCGACCATGGACGAGGATACCCAGGCCCTGGCTGCGCATATCGACCTGCCCCAGCTGCGCGGCAGCCTGGGGCAGCAACTGCACGCCCTGTTCTCGGCACCGGAAGTGGCCGACGACATCAGCCCCGACGTCATCGCCCCCCTGCTCGATACCATGCTGATGCCCGAGGGCATCGTCGCCTTGATGAAGCTCAATGACCGCTACGAAAAACCGATCGCCAAGGTCAGCGATATCAGTGGCCGCAAGCGTACTACCAAACCCGACTACAAACTGCGCTACACCTCCTGGGACAGCGTCGTGGTGCAGCGCGCCCACAGCAAAAGCCATATCGGCGAGCTGACCCTGACGCGCGACGGCCTGTGGCACTGGAAGCTGGTGTCGGTAGCCCTGCCAAA
This sequence comes from Janthinobacterium sp. JF4, assembly GCF_059617925.1. NCBI lineage: Bacteria > Pseudomonadati > Pseudomonadota > Betaproteobacteria > Burkholderiales > Oxalobacteraceae > Janthinobacterium > Janthinobacterium sp. JF4. The sequence goes on from NZ_JCAQAV010000004.1 coordinate 190,667, forward strand.
GAACTTGCTGGCCGACGCGTAAGGCGCCCGCCCTTCGTGTCGTCAATCCAGCGGCTATCCGACACCTTGCACTGCTATCATCGGGCTTTGATTTCCATCGGAGGCTCCATGTCAGACCTGGTACAACACGCATTGACCCACGCGGGCAAACCGGCCACCACGCCCTGGGTGGTGACCCTGATCAGCGGTGAAAAGCTCACCGGTCCCATTTCCCCGCTCAGCGACGGCTGTTACGCCATCGGCCTGGGACAGATCAAGTATTTTTCCAGCGATAAGGTCGCCTGCCTGAATGTGTCGGGAGCGGGCGCGTTTCCCATCTGAAGACCTTGGCAGCGAACCTTACTCAGGCCCGCTAGCTGGCCGATGCGCTTGCCTTGCTTGCCTGCCGCCCGCAGCGGCATGCCGGCGGCGCCAGCTTGCGCAGTTTGCTGTGGCAGTAGCGCGTTGCGCGCTGGCACATAGTTTTTCACCAGGGCACGCCCAATCCCGCCTGATACGCCTCCCCCAGATGCTTTCCCGTGCCCGCTCCGGCGGTGCCGGAACAAGCCTTGTGCGCCAAAAGTTGTTTTTGGGCACGAAAATTTCATTGATTTACTGAATTTTTTGTGCAACAATGAATTTAATAAATAAAACAAATAAATTATTGAAATCGGTTTTTTAAATTAATTCGATCCTCACACCACGAATCCGTGTTCTGGATAGAAAAGCACTGCGCAGGAAACGATCCGCTGCCAGGCAAGCGCCTGCCACCGGTCCCACGCAAGCCCCCTTTCTAATCGTTACCACGTATTTTGGGAGAGACATCATGGATAAGTTCACCGTACGCACCCAGCTCACTCTGGCTTTCGGCCTGCTGGTTTTTTTCCTCATCGGCATATCGATCCTGTCCGTGCGGAGCTTTTCCACCTTCAACGCGGGCTTCGAGCAGTATGTCAACGGCATCACGGCCCGCGCCAATACGGCGCACCGCGTGCGTGACGCGATCGACATGCGCGCCGTGGCGGCCAGGAACCTGGTGCTCGTCACCAAGCCGGAAGACCTGGAAACCGAACGCAAACAAGTCTTGCAGGCGCACGCCGATGTCGCCAAGAACATGCAACAGTTGCTGCAGCTGGCACGGCAGCAGGAGGTAACGGACGAGGAGCGCAGCAGCATCAACAAGATCGACAACATCGAAAAACGCTATGCCCCCGTGGCGCTGGCCATCGTGGACCTGGCGCTGCAAAAGAAAACCGAACTGGCCATCGTCAAGATGAACGAGGAATGCCGTCCGCTGCTGGCCGCCCTCGTCGCCGCCAGCGATGAATATTTCGCCCTGACGGAACAGCGCTCCACCCTCATCCTGCAGGAAGACGACGCGCAGTACATTCTCAACCGGAACATCCTCATCGGCGCCAGCCTGCTGTCCATCGCGCTGGCGGCCCTGGCTGGCTGGCTCATCACGCGCCACTTGCTCAAGGCCCTGGGCGCCGAACCGCGCCAATTGTGCGACGCCGTCAGCCTGCTTGCCGCCGGCGACCTGACCGGCAAACTCAGTGTTGCAGCGAACGATAGCGTCAGCGTGCTGTCGGCACTGCAGCGCATGCAGGTGTCGCTGACGTCGGTAGTGTCCTCCGTGCGCCAGGATTCCGACACGGTGTCCCTTGCCGCCGAGGAGATTTCCACCGGCAACAATGACCTGTCCTTGCGCACGGAACAGCAAGCCAGTTCACTGGAAGAAACGGCTTCCTCGATGGAAGAACTCACCAGCACCGTGCGCAAGAATGCGGAAAATGCCCGTGAAGCCAATGTGCTGGCGACGACCGCAGCGGACGTCGCCAGCAAGGGCGGCGCCGTGGTGGGGCAAGTGATGGGCACCATGGACCTGATCAGCGAATCGTCGCGCAAGATTGTCGACATCATCAGCGTCATCGACGGCATCGCCTTCCAGACCAATATCCTGGCACTGAATGCCGCCGTGGAAGCGGCGCGTGCCGGCGAACAGGGCCGCGGCTTCGCCGTCGTCGCCACCGAAGTGCGCGGCCTGGCCCAGCGCAGCGCCAGCGCGGCCAAGGAAATCAAGACGCTGATCGACGACTCCGTCAGCCGCGTCGATGCAGGCGCCAGGCTGGCGGCGCAAGCGGGAACGACGATGTCCGAGGTGGTCGCCAGCGTCGCCCGCGTCAGCAACATCATCGCCGAAATCACGACGGCCAGCCAGGAGCAGTCCGCCGGCATCGAGCAGATCAATCAGGCCGTGGCCCAGATGGATAGCGTCACGCAACAAAACGCGGCACTGGTGGAAGAAGCGGCGGCGGCGGCCGAATCCCTGCGCGACCAGGCCAGCAACCTGGTGCAGACCGTGAGCATCTTCAAGACGCATGACGGCCATGCGGCAGCCCCTGCGGCCGTGCCAGCGCCAGCGCGCGTCAGCCACAAGCCGCTGCGCCTGGTGCCGGCTCCGGCCAGCACCACCATCAAGCGCCAGGCCGCGCCGGCAAAACACCGCGCGGTGCAAGCGGAAGCCGTGACAGCCGGCGATTGGGAAGAGTTTTAAGCAGATCGGGCATGCGGCCACGCCTGCCCCGCTTCACGCGCACAGGGGATAGCCACCTCCGGCACCCTCCCCTGTCGCGCAGCAACAACACGCCCCCCTTCCGAAAAAATCCGCAGCAACTGTTGTATTTCCAGTACCCGCAATCTGGCAACACTGCAAAAACCATCGCTCTTTTTGCGTTCCCGCAGGAAACTCCATCGCCATACCCGGCCGCTGTTGCACCCGCGCAAGCCTGCCGGCACTCCACTATGCACCCGCCAGATATTGACGACAAATACGATTTTATTCGCGTATTGAGTCGAAACAGATATGAATAGCCGTCACTGGAAAATGGCATGAATACCAAAACTTTCCGTGCTAGCATGACTTTTCGTCCAGCTGGCCAGCGCCAGCTTGCTTGCCCCAATAACCTTGACCGACAGGAGCCGTTTCATGATGACACCGCATGCCAGCACAGTACGCCATACCCTGATTACCCTGGCAATCACTGCCGCCTTTCCCTTGCAGGCGATGGCGCAGGCACAGGCACAGGACAGCGTCCCGGCGCCTGCCGCTCCGGTGGCGCAGGCCGGTCCTGGCCAGCTGGAAACGGTGATCGTGACGGCGCAGCGGCGTGCGGAAAACATCAAGGACGTGCCCATGTCCATCGCCACCCTGAAAGGCGACAAGCTCGACACCCTGACGGCCGGCGGCGCCGACATCCGCTTCCTCAACAGCCGCTCGCCCAGCGTGTCCGTCGAATCGGATTACGGCCGCACCTTCCCCCGCTTTTACATTCGCGGCCTGGGCAATACCGACTTCGACCTGAATGCCTCGCAGCCGGTAGGCCTGGTGATGGATGACGTGGTGCAGGAAAACGCCATGTTGAAAGGTTTTCCCGTGTTTGACGTCGACCAGGTCGAGGTGCTGCGCGGCCCGCAAGGCACCCTGTTCGGCCGCAACTCGCCGGCCGGCGTGATCAAGTTCGATTCCGCCAAGCCCGTCTTCAAGACGGAAGGCTACCTGAGCGGCGGCTTCGGCAAGGATGGCATGAAGAACCTGGAAGGCGCCTTCAACGTGCCTGTCAGCGACACGGTGGCCCTGCGCTTTTCCGGCCAGACGCAGCGCCGCGACGACCGCGTGCACAACCCGCGCCCCACCGGCACGCGCGACTTCGAAGGCTATGAAGACAGCGCCGCCCGCCTGCAGGTGCTGGTCAAGCCCACGCGCGATTTGACCGCCCTGTTCAACGTGCACGCGCGCAACCTCGACGGCACGGCCACGCTGTTTCGCGCCAACATCCTGAAACAGGGCACCAACGACCTGGTCGACGGCTTTGATTACGATAACTACCCGACCGACGGCATCAACCGCCAGCACCTGAAAACCAAGGGCGGCAGCATGCGCCTGAAATGGGACTTGCCCGGCGTCACCCTGCATTCGATCACCGGCTACGAAAAACTCGATTTCTTCAGCCGCGCCGACGTCGACGGCGGCTACGGCGCCGTGTACGCGCCGCCGATGGGGCCCGGCTTCATCCCCTTCGTCGTCGAAACGGCCGACGTGATCCCCAACCACAAGCAGATTTCGCAGGAGTTCCGCGCCGAATCGTCTGCCCGCGGCCCGCTGCAATGGATAGCCGGCTTGTTCTACTTCAAGGAAGATATCCAGATCGACAGCATCAGCTTTGACAGCCTGGCGCCCGGCAATCCGCAAAACAGCGCCTATGCCACGCAAAACCAGAGTTCGAAGTCGTATGCGGCCTTCGGCTCGCTCAACTACACGGTCTCGGACGCACTGAAACTGCGCGCCGGCCTGCGCTACACGACGGACAAGAAGGATTTCTCCGCCAAGCGCGTGGAGGCGACCACGGCCGGCCCATTCAACCTCAACGACACTTCGCACAACGTCAGCTGGGACTTGAGCGGCACGTATGTGCTCACGCCGGCAACCAATGCCTATGCGCGCATCGCCACCGGCTACCGCGCACCGTCGATGCAGGGACGCCTGAACGGCCTGGCCGACCGCCCCTCGTTTGCGGGCGCCGAGAAAGCCCTGTCCGTCGAGGCGGGCATCAAGCAGGACCTGTTCGACAAGCGCGCGCGCCTGAGCGTGGCCGTGTTCCAGTACCGTGTCAAGGACAAGCAACTGACGGCCGGCAGCGGCGCCGTCAACATGAACCAGCTGATCAACGCCGACAAGGCCACGGGCCGGGGCGTGGAACTCGATTTCCAGGCGAACCTCAGCGATTCGCTCAGCATGACCCTGGGCGGCAGCTACAACCACACGGAAATCCAGGACAAGAAGCTGTTCGTGCAAAGCTGCGGCAACGCGCAAAACAACCCGGCCAGCGGCTGCACCGTCACCGACCCGCTGGGCCCGTTCAAAGGCACGGCCTACATCGACGGCAACCCGCTGCCGCGCGCACCGGAATGGCAAACCAACTTCACTTTGAAATACAGCATTCCCCTCGCCAATGGCGAGTTCTACGCCTACACGGACTGGGCCTACCGCACCAGCTACAACTTCTTCCTGTATGAAGCGAAGGAATACAAGGCCAAGGAACTGCTCGAAGGCGGCTTGCGCGTCGGCTACAAATGGGACCGCTATGAGCTCTCCGCGTATGGCCGCAACATCACCAACCAGATCCAGTCGCTGGGCGCCATCGATTTCGACAACCTGACGGGCATCGTCAACGAGCCGAGGACGTATGGGGTGCAGTTCAAGGCGACGTTTTGATGGCGGATAGATAAAACCATGCTGTCCGGCGCGAACCTGACAGCATGGCTCAGGCACAAGATGGCGTGATGCGCATCACCTGTGCTAGAATCTCGCCGCGCTGCCCGGATGGTGAAACTGGTAGACACTGGAGACTTAAAATCTCCCGCCTGTAAGGGCGTGCCGGTTCGATTCCGGCTCCGGGCACTCAGAACAAAAATCGCATAGTAGTACAAAACCCGCTTTTCTCTATTTTCATAGGGGGAAGCGGGTTTTTTTCGTCTGTAGAAAAAGCAAAATGCGTCATAAGACACCGAAATGCTGCTACCATTTGCCAAAATTTACCAATGAATTTACCAAAATGGCAGCTCCGGTCAAGGATGGCAAGATTTGGCGACATCGCCTCATGGTCAAGGGTGTTCGGGGATCCGGCACCTTTGAAACCAAGGCGGCCGCTCTCGCCTGGGAGGCCGGCCAGCGCGTGCAGCTGGCCGACGGCAATCCACAACTGAACATACTTGATTTGCGTCTCGTCGACCGATTCAATCTCATGGCCTCACTAAATGTAGACCTTTGCCATTCAGTATTGGCACTTCCGGCTCAAACAACGGACCGCAACTACGGATTCGTATGTTGCCCCTGATCTTCCCCCAACAAGGATTGTGACCAGGTGATGCACAAGGCCCAGGCCTTCCCCTTAATAGTGAACAAGCCTTCGAGCGATACAAAGTCTCCCATTTCCTGCCTGATGATTTTGCGTCCTTGTATCGCCCCCCGTTGGGAACCACAACCTGGCGAGTATTTGACTGCAAAAAATGGGCATGGGGAAAGCCACCTTCAAAAAACACAGGCAACATGGCATAGTTGCTACCGGCGAAGTCGTTTTTGAATTGATTCCGCTCAATATGGATTATCCAACGCCCTGAAACGATAAACACGCCTGGTCACTATCGGCATTGTGGCGAAGCATGGTCGGAAGACAAGGCGCCGGCAAACATAGTGATTTTTCACAATAGCAAGCTGAGGAAAGTATGAATTTAGAAAAAGAAATACCATCATCCGCCGATGGCAGCATTGTTCCTGCTGTAGATAGAGCATTTGTCAGAAACCTGGCGGTTAAAAACTTTGAGGCGCTACAGGCAGCCGCCATCGCTGGGAAAAATACTCATCAACTAGCCCTTGACCAAAGCGATGAAATAGAGACCTTCATCAAAACTCTGCCGCCTGAAGATAGATCAAAATTCTCCGCTCTCTACGAACAGGAGTTGAATGCGGCTACCCAAGCCTCGATCGACAAGACCGCGGCGATTAATTCACAAACTGCCAATCAACTTTTAGATAACGTCGCAAAAACCAATAACGTCTCTATATGGATCAGCCTTATTGCCTTTTTCATTGTCCTAATCGGCTTCGTAAAGATGATAAAGAGCTAAAGCCCCCCGCCACCGCGCGCGTCCGCATGCGGATGTCGGCATCATGCATTGCGTGAACACCGACCTGTCCGGCCAAGCCACCACCCTGGCCGTGCCCGTAAAACAAGCAGGCGTCGCATGCGCCCCCATCGATCTCGCCAGTTGCCGGCACTCTGCGTGGCGGGAGTGCCGGACGTCGAAACCATCGCCGCAGCGGGCAAGGAACATCTGGTCAGGCTGCTGCGGGAAGCCCGGCACGCGGCCGTCACAGCCCTGCCGGCTTTTATACAACACCGCCCACCGCACCACGTGCCCGGCGCTCACTCCATGGCGGCCTACTGATATAATACTTACAATCAAGTAATACTCCGAAATGTGCGCCTCAAGGCTCCCGCAACCGTCTGTGTACTGCTAGCCCAGCCCATGCGCTCCCTTTTCGACCACGAGATCATCAGACAGCTGCACAGCGGTGCCCGTTCGCGCGTTTACCGCGCCAGGGCCGCAGATGGCACGGCGCTGATCGTCAAGATGCCGAATCAGCAGTTCCCCTCTTTTCAGCAACTGGCGCAATTCAAGCGCGAATATGCGATCGCGCGCCGCTGCCGCCATCCGGGCGTGGCGCATCCGCTGGCGCTGCAACTGCACGGCGGGCACTGGACGATGATTCTGGAAGACACCGGCGGCCAGGCGCTCGACCAGGTATTGCGCGCGCAGGTGGCGGCGCGCAGGATGGCGTCGCAGCCTGCATTGGCGCTGGACGATTTTTTCGACATCGCGCTGCAGCTGTGCGCGGCGCTGGACGAGGTCCATCGCCAGGGCGTGATCCACAAGGACATCAATCCCTCCAACCTGGTATGGAACGATGAGCGGCGCCTGCTGCAGCTGATCGATTTCGGCATCGCCTGTGAACTGCCCTGCGAAAGCCACGGCATCGGCAATCTCCAGACGCTGGAAGGCACGCTGCGCTACATGGCGCCGGAACAGACCGGGCGCATGAACCGGCGGGTCGATTGGCGCGCCGATTTCTATGCGCTCGGCGCCACCCTGTACGAATTGCTGACCGGGCAGGCGCCGTTCGAGGCGGGCGACGAGATGGAACTCGTACATTGCCACATTGCGCGCAGTCCCGACTGGTCACACCCGGCGCTGGCAAGCTTGCCTGGCCAGCTGCTGCCGATCATCCAGCGCCTGCTGGAAAAGAATGCCGATCAGCGCTACCAGAGCCTGCAAGGCTTGCGCAGCGACCTCGAAGCATGCCGCGCGAAAAAGCCGGCGCAGGCGCTCAAGCTGTCCGACCACAACGGCCGCTTCCTGGTGCCACAGACGCTGCATGGGCGCGACGATGCCATCGCCGTGCTGCTGGCGGCGTTTGAACGCAGTGCCGCGGGCGCCTGCGAGATGCTGCTGGTGGCCGGCCATTCGGGCATCGGCAAGTCGGCAGTCGTCAACGAAGTGCAAAAGCCCATCATCGCCCGGCGTGGCTGCTTCTTGTCCGGCAAATTTGACCAGCTCCAGCGCGACGTGCCATATGCCTCGCTGATCCAGGCCTTCCAGGGGCTGGTGCGCCAGTTGCTGGACCAGCCGGAAGAAACGCTGCGGCAATGGTCCGCAAAACTGCACGAGGCCCTGGGCAGCGGCGTGGGCGTGATCGTCGAGCTGATTCCCCAACTGGCCTTGATCGTCGGCCCCACCGACGCGATGCCCGCGTCGGCGCCGGCACAGGCCCAGCTGCGTCTGGACCGGCTGTTCCCCCGCTTCGTCGAAGTCTTCGCCTGCGCCGGGCATCCGCTGGTGCTGTTCCTCGACGACCTGCAATGGGCCGATGCGGCCACGCTGCGGATGATCGAACTGCTGATGGTCTCCTGCGACAAGAGCTGCATGCTGGTCATCGGCGCGTACCGCGACAACGAAGTGGGCGCCGCGCACCCGCTCATCGCGCTGCGCGACAAGCTGCTCGCCCGTGACGTGCGCCTGTCGACGCTGTTGCTGAGCGCACTGACCGTGCCGCAGGTTGCGCAAATGGTCTCGGCCACCGTACGCGTGGCGGCCCCCGACTGCGCGCCACTGACCCGCATTTGCTACCGCAAGACGGCCGGCAATCCCTTTTTCCTCAACCAGTTCCTCGCTGCGCTCAATGAGGCGGGCCATCTGCGCTACCGGCCCGCCAACGATTGCTGGGACTGGGACCTGGCGGCGATAGAACAGGCCAAATACACCGACAACGTGGTCGATGTGCTGCTGGAAAAAATCCGCCGCCTTCCCGGCGTGACGCAGCACCTGCTGCAACTGGCCGCCTCCAGCGGCAACCGCTTCACGCTCGACACGCTCGCGCTGGCAGTGGCCCGCGCGCCCCGGCAAACGCAGCATGACCTGTGGCCGGCGCTCAGGGCGGGTTTGATCCAGCCGCTCGACGAGCGCTATAAATACGTCAATGGCGACACCGATGCGGGCAACAGCGGCGTCGCTTACCGCTTCCTGCACGACCGGGTGCAGCAGGCGGCCTACCTGGTCGCCGATGCCGGTGCGCGCGTGGCCAACCATCTTCTCATCGGCCGCCTGCTGCTGCGGCATACGCCGTCGGAACGCCAGGACGAGACACTGTTTGACATCGTCGAACAGCTCAACGCGGGCCGTGCGCTGATCGACGATGCCGGCGAGCGCGTGCAGCTGGCGGCACTCAATCTCCAGGCCGGCGTCAAGGCACGACGCTCCGCCGCGTTCCAGTCCACCCTGGAACACATGCGCATTGGTCTCGATCTGTTGGCGGCGGACGCAGGGAGCGTCCATGCCCCCCTCTGGCTCGAACTGCAGCTGGGCGCGGCCGAAGCGGCCTACCTGTGCGGCCAGTTCGATACCGCCGAGGCGATCTATCCACTCGTGCGCGCCCGTGCCTTGAGCCCCTTGCAGCACGTGCGCTGCATTGCCATCCAGGCGCACCAGTATCAATTGCAGGGCCGCCTGCACGACGCCATCGCCGTGCAGCGCGACGGCCTGGCGCTGCTGCACATCGACATTCCGCACGATGTGACGCAGATGAAGGCGCACTTCGCCGACATTCTCGCCGACACCGGGCGGCAGCCTGGCGCGCATGCGCCCGAGGCGTTGCTGGCAGCAGCCGACATGTGCGAGCCGGAGGCGGTGGCCGCGATGCAGATGATGCAGGGTCTGTGGATGGCCAGCTACTACGCTGGCCAGCAGGACCTGAGCGCGCTGATGGTAGTGTCGATGACGCGCCTGTCCATGCAGCGGGGGAACAGCGATTTCAGCGCTGTCGCCTATATCGGCTACTCCATGATGCTGGCGCTGTACGACGGCGACGTCGCGCGCGGCTACGCCTTCGGCGCGATGGCCATGGCGCTGGCCAGGCGGCGTGCCAACCTGCAGACACGCACGCTCACTGGCCTGATGTTCGGTGCGCTCAGCAACCACTGGACGCAGCCGCTGCGCAGCTCCGACGCCCTGTACGAAGAAGCGTTTGGCTGGGCGTTGGAAATCGCCGATTTCGTGCAGGTCGGCGTGGTGGCGGCCGTGCGCGCCACCGACCGGATCATCCTCGGCGACTACCTGCCGCACCTGATGCACGACATCGAGCACGATCTGGCGCTGATGCGCGCCAACGGCCAGCAGGCGATGGCCGATTGCTGCGTCGCCGCCGCGGTCCAGCCGATCAAGTGCCTGATGGGCCTCCTGCCCCATCACGACAGCTACGACGATGCGCTTTTCAGCGAGGCGCGCTTTCTCGCACAGTATGGCGCCTCGCAGCTGTACCGCGCCTACATCTTGCAAGGGAAGATCCGCAACGCCTACCTGTTCGACAGCACCGACGCCGAGCTGCTGGCCAGCCAGCTGGGCATGGTCACCCAGATCATGCGCGGCCAGGCCAAGGTTGCCGAGTGCAGCTTCTACGCCGCGCTGATCCTGATCCGCGCGTTGCGGCGCGCTCCCGCGCGCCCCGATGGGGGCGCCGTGCTGACCATGATCGGCACGCTGCAGGCGAGCCTCACCGAGTGGGCCAGGCAAGGCTCGGACAATAGCGCCGCCAAACATCTGCTGGTGATGGCCGAGATGGCACGCAACCGGGACGACCTGCAGCTGGCCACGCGCCTTTACCAGCAGGCGATCGACGCGGCCGGCCTGGCGGGCTACGTCAACATGCAGGCGCTGGGCAATGAACTGTGCGGCGAATGCTGGTCCGACCAGGGCCACGCGCGCGTGGCCGCCGTCTTCATCCAGGACGCCATCGCGCACTACTGCCAGTGGGGCGCGGACGGCAAGGTGGCTCAGCTGCGGGAGCGCCACGCCGCGCTGCTGTCAAGGATGGACGGCCGCGGCACGCAACGGCATTCGGTCTCCCACACGCAAGGCAGTTCCGCGCTCGACCTGGTGTCGCTGCTGAAGGCGGCGCAAATCCTGTCGAACGAAGTCGGCCTGCGCAACGTGCTGACACGCCTGATTGGCATCGTGTGCGAGAACGCCGGCGCGCAGGTAGCGCGCCTGCTGCTGCTGTCCGGAGGTAGCTACCAGCTGGAGGCCAATCTCGATGGCGACGTCACCACCGTCCTGCAAGCGCGCCCGCTCGACCTGAACGCCGCCAGCGACCCGCAGTTCCCGCTGTCGCTGCTGCGCTACGTCATCCGCACTGGCGCCGAGGTGATCGAAGACTGCATCACGGACGCCTCGCGCTTTGCCGCCGACCCGTACGTGCAGCTGCAGCGGCCACGCGCCGTCATGTGCCTGCCGATCCGGCACGGCGGCCAAATCGACGGCATCCTGTACTTCGAGAACCGGCTGGCCGAGGCCTCGTTCACGGAAGAACGCATCGCCTTCCTGCGCATGCTCGGCGCGCAGGCGATGATCTCGATCTCCAGCGCCAGGCTGCATGACAGCCTGGAACGGCGCGTCGCCGAGCGCACGGAACAGCTGGAAGACGCCAACCGCAAGCTGGCGACCCTGTCCATCACCGACGGCTTGACGGGCCTGTCGAACCGGCGCCATTTCGACGACGTACTGCGCACCGAATGTGCGCGTGCCACGCGCGTCGGCCAGCCGCTCGCCGTCATCATGCTCGATGTCGACTACTTCAAGCTATTCAACGACCGTCACGGCCACCAGGCCGGCGACGCATGCCTGACCCGGGTCGCGCAGGCGCTGGCGGCCGGCATGCGGCGCGCAGGCGACCTGACGGCGCGCTACGGCGGCGAAGAGTTTTCGATCGTGCTGCCGAACACCGGCGCGGACGAGGCGCGCCAGACCGGCGAAGCGCTGCGGCGCGCCATCGAAGACCTGGGTATCGTCCACGCGAGCACGCAGGCGCGGCAGGTGACCATCAGCGTCGGCATCGCGGTGCAGCCGGCGCCGGGCGCCGCCGATCCGGACGCCCTGCTGCGCCTGGCCGATGCCGCGCTGTACCAGGCCAAGGATGCGGGGCGCAATTGCGTGGAGCTGAGGATTCTGGCGCCTGGCTGACCGGCATTCACGATGCAGGGCGGCGCCTCAATCGCTGCCATGACTGTTCTCGCGCGCCTGCTCCTGCGCCTTTTCCTGCGACGCCAAGCCGTTGAAGAACAGATTGAGCAGCACGGCGACGATGGCGGCCAGCAGGATGCCGCTGTGCAGCAGCGGCGACAGGGCTTTCGGCATGTGCTGCGCGTACTGTTCCGCCACCAGCGGCAGCATGCCGAAGCCGATAGCCAGGGCCACGATGAACAGGTTGTTGCGGTTGCTCTTGTAGTCGACGCCGGCCAGGATGCGGATGCCTGTGGCGGCGACCATGCCGAACATCACCAGGCCTGCCCCGCCCAGCACGAACGCCGGCACGGCTTCGGCCGTCTGCGCGATCTTTGGAATCACGCCCATGACAAGCAGGATGAGGCCGGCCGCCACGCAGACCCAGCGGCTGCGCACGCCCGTCACGCCCACCAGGCCCACGTTTTGCGAGAACGAGGTGTACGGGAAGGTATTGAAGATGCCGCCGATCAAGGTGCCCAGGCCATCGACGCGCAAGCCGCGGCTGATGTCTGCCCGCGTGATGCGCTTGTCCGTCATCTCTCCCAGCGCCAGAAACATGCCCAGCGACTCGATCATGACGACGATCATCACCAGGCTCATGGTGACAATGGCAACCACGTCGAACGTCGGCATGCCAAACTGGAACGGCGTGACGATGGCAAAAGCCTTGGCGCTGGCCACCTTGGCGAAATCGGCCTTGCCCAGCGCAAACGACAGGGCCGTGCCGGCGATGATACCGATCAACACCGCAATATTCGACAGGAAACCGCGGCCATACTTGGCCACCAACAAGATGACAGCCAGCACGAAGAAGGCGATGCCCATGTTATCCAACGCGCCGTAGCCGGGGTTGGCGATCAGGGGCGCGGGACCGGCCGGCGCCGGCAAGCCGGCCGCCGTAGCGGCAGCGGCCATCTTGAGGAAGGCGGGATCGGCAATCTGCGCCATGGCGGGCGGCCCGCCCATGGCCCAGTTCACGCCCACGCGCATCAGCGACACGCCGATCACGGCGATGATGCTGCCGGTGACCACGGGCGGAAACAGGGCCAGCAGGCGGCTGATGAAGGGAGCGATCAGCATGGAGACGACGCCGGCGCCGATCACGGCGCCAAAGATGCCGGTGATGCCCAGGGCCGGATTGTTTGCCATGGCCAGCATGGGACTGACGGCGGCAAAGGTCACGCCCATCATCACGGGCAGGCGGATGCCGAAGTACTTGCCGATTCCCAGGGACTGGATCAGGGTGACCAGGCCGCAACAGAACAGATCGGCACTGATCAGCGCCGCCACCTGTTCGGGCGGCAGCTTGAGGGCGCGGCCGACGATCAGCGGCACGGCGATGGCGCCCGCATACATGACGAGCACGTGCTGCAAGCCCAAGGTGAACAACTTGCCAGTTGGCAGCACTTCATCGACGGGCGATGGCGCGGCAGGCGTGGTGCCGGGCACGCTGCGGTGGATGGATTTCAAACGGGGAGTGGCCATTTACGCTCCATTTCCAGGGTTACTGCGGCCCGGCTGGGCGCAGATGAAAGGGAAAAGCAAGAGAGAAACGGAACGACAGGAACACACTGGCGGCGGATGATGCATGCGAAGCTCCTTGGATGGGACGACCAAGGTATGCCATGCACGCATCGTGCCAGGTGGATTGTATACAGAAATTGTGCCGAAATAGCATCATGGCCGCAAAAATCGCGGGCTGGACGTACTGCCGTGCACTGTTTTCTGGCGCGCCACCACGTGGCCGCACCAGGTGGACGCACCAGAACGCAGCATCGCCGGCGGCACCGTGACCTGGCACGGTGAAGCAGCATCAGGATCTGGCGCTCAGGCACGCCGAGCTGCACCAGGCGACGACCGCAGGGGATCACGCGCGGCGCAAATGCGCTGCAAACCAGCTGCAAACCAACCGTCGCGCAGCCGCCGACCCGGTTACGCAGCAGTCGACGCTAGCTGCCGGCACAACCATCCATCAGCGCTTCCAACTGCCGCGCATAGGCCGCGCGCAAGTGTTCGCGCGCCAGCAAGGCTTGCACTTGTTCAAAAATGCCATGCTGCGGCACGGTTGGCAAGACGGGTGCCGCTGGACGAACGGCGATACAAGGCACGCCGATGGGCAGCCTTTCCGCTGCGGCTTCCAGCCTTGCCCCACCTGCCGCGCAGCCGCCCAGCAGACCAGCCAGCACGCAGACCAATAAACACATCCGTGAGCAGACCAGTGAACAGGCTGGTGAGCACGCCCCTGAGCCGGCCCATGAACAAGTCCGCAAGTAACCCCACAGCCGCAACAGCGCCCGCGCACTCGTCATTGCCGCGCTCATGGCATCCCGCCAGCCGGTCTTCCGGCTATTTCACTGGCGATCAGCGCCTCGGCCGCGCGGCAAGCGTCGCCTTCCGGCTGCAATGCCAGGATGCGTGCCGCTGCCGCATGGGCCTCTGCTTGCCCGGCCTGCGCGCTGGCCAACGCTTGCCGGGCCCGTGCCGACCGCCGTGCGCCCTCCTCCCGCATCGCATTCAGCGCCTGGGTCTGGTGCCGCAACAGACCTTGTACCTCCAGCACTTGCGCCGCGCACGCGGCACGGCCCGCTTCGCGGCCCCAGCGCTGGGCGGAAAACACGGCTGCCCCCAGCAACAGCAGCATGGCCATAATGCTCAATGACGGCTTCATGCCAGCACCTTGCGCGCTGCCGCGTACAGGGCCAGGCGTTCGGCCAGGCCGTTCACGCCACCGTTGATGCGGCGCGTCACCCGTTCCTGGTCGCCCGCATCGGCCAGGCGGTTCAAGCCGCGCGATTGCCAGAACCAGCCCGCCGAGCGACACGCGAAAGTTGCCTGCTCCAACAACTGCGGCGCCGCCAGCAAGTCCAGGCCCAATGCCACGCCGCACGCCGCGTAATTGGCGCGCCCCGTCACCTGCAGCAAGCCGCGCCCCTTGAAGCGCACGCCATCGCCGGCGATCACATTGCCCAGGTCCGCCCGTCCTTCATAGGCAGCGCCGCTGGCCAGTTCGCGCACATAGCGCAACTGTCCCGATTCGTGCCCCACCTGCGCCAGGAACGACGCCTGGCGCAGCGGCGTATCGATGCCGAACTCGGCCATCGCCGCATTCAGTGGCGCCAGGAACAGCGTAGCGCGGCGGCCAGCCAATGGCATGATCTGCATCAATTGGGCGCCAGTCACAGCATGCCCCGCACATCCTTGACGGCAGCGGCCGCATCGGCCGCCAGTTCGCCGATATCCTTGCCGCGCCGCTTGTCGAACCAGCGCACGCAGGCGCCCAGCACCCACCAGGCGGGCAAGCCGGCCGCCACCATCAGCGGCGCGGCGATGAACAAAAACCCCGTGGCCGGATCACCGCCATACAGGCCCGCCACGGTCTTCGCGCTGTCGAACAGGCTGGGCCACCACGACAACACGGCGGCCACCAGCACGGGGCCGAGAAAGGTGGAAATGATGATGCTGGAACAAAAACGAATAAATGCCTCCTTGGTGGTTTGGGGCCACATGAACATGAAGCCCAGCGACGTGGCGGCGGCGCCGGCCAGCACAGGCACGCCAAACAATTTGATCAATGCGCCGCCGGCGGCGGTGGTTTCGAGGGCCATGGTTGCCTTTCAGATGGTGGAAATGAAAAAACCCGCCGAAGCGGGTTTGAGAGGGATTACTGCCTGGTCACACGGCCTTGACCATCACATAAGCCCGGCCGTCCGGCTCGATCGAGATCACGCGACCGACTGCATGCAGGTACTGCTTCATGCTGAGATCGTCCTCGTGCACGGCGATGCCCTTGATGCCGGCGCCGTCCTGCACCGGCACGATGTAATCACCAGGCTGGGTACCCAGCACGTTGACCGGCACGCGGCCAGCGATGGCGATGCGGTCGACCTTCTGGCGCTCGACTTCCAGCGCCGCGTCGAAGGCGGCCATGGCTTCGGCGTCCTGCTGCACGGCGATGCTATGGGCGGCCAGCGCGGCGGTGTAGGTAGCCTGCTTTTCCGCCCACTCGTCATCGGTGTCGCCGGGTTCGGTCACCACGTCCTCGTATTCGGGTGGGTTGGTGCCGGGTACTACCTGCTGCGTAAGCACGTCGGCACGGCGCTGCGACTGGGTCGGCACTGGGCCTGCCTGGGGCGATGGGCGTTGCCCGACGTCATTCGCCCAGGAGTCGCCACCGACAAACGAGGGCGCGGTCGATTTGATCGAGAACATGACGGCATCAGACCATTGGTCGGTGACTTTATTGTCGGCTGTGATGCCTACTATTTGACCGGGAGCGACGATGCCGCAGATTGGGCTTTTGAAAATGTATTCGGCATAGTCATTTCCCATGGTATTGACGGTGCCACGGTTGTTGCTACTACGTCCTGTGACAGTGTTTGCTCCAAGAAGTAGCGCGGCATGCGTTAAATTTCCGTAGCCCCCTTCACACGTTCTAAACCCCCCTGAGTCAACGAAAGTAACTATATCTGTACCTTGTGGGCCGCCCATGGCGAGAACGTGATGGGCAGTGTTCCCATTAGTCCCAGCGTTAAGAATAGGGATGAAGACTGCACCCGTCCCCTTCACCGCAAGAAGATCGCCACTCCAGTAATTTGACTGCGTGTCATACGCCTTAAGCACCATCCTGTAGCTTTCTTTGTACAGATTGTTTGGCGTACCATTGTTATTGCCCGCAGACGTGAACCAGCTAAAGCATCCGGGGTAGGTGGTTCCCGATACTCCACCAACACCGAGTCGCAAGCTGTCCCGATCCTGACCGGCTGCCATACCAACACCACCCGTAGATAAGAACGAGGTAGTTATTGACTCGTCACCTACTGATAGTATCTCACTAACCAGCATACCCTTACCGGAATTTGCCGACTTCCACCGTGGTGCAATGTAGCCGATGGTTCCCGGTATAGCCGACGTGTCAAATATCACTGTGCCTTCTGGGCCAGGACTACCTAATACAACTGGAGTTGCATATGTCGCTGTATTTATCCCTGTAAGATCAAAAGATGCATTGGCAAAACCGTCAAGAAAGGCGTAGACGCCATATGTTAAGTCCAGGTGCCTATAAACAATGATGCGTGCACTCCCCCGTGCCACACCTTCGAGATGCCAGTCCACATAAAATCCACCCCTTACGCCCATAAGAAGGGTAATAGCAGACGTATGTACTGAAAGCCACGTGTCATTTAACGTCCCGCGTATGAGAAGATTCTCTTGAGTCCCTGCGTCGTCCTGCGAAAACGTTGCGAGTTTGTACCAGTTCCGCAGCCCTACAGAGCTTGTGAACATGTACCCGTACTTGGCGGTGCCGCCAACACCGATAGGTCTGTCTGACCTGACCGGAATCGCAGGATCAAGCCACTCCGGGGTCATGTATCCATTCGGCCCGCCAAGTGGCGACCGCCCCACAGCTGGCGCATACGACGCCACCACGGCGCCGCGCCCGGCCAGCTCGTTCAAGCGCTGGATCGCGTCCTTCTGACCGTAGTAAAAAAAATCGCTCATTACAACTCCTCTATTTCAATGTTGGTGGCATATGCCTGGAAAGATGGCGTGGTGATGGCGGCCAGATTGGCCAGTCGGCCATACACCTGGTGCGCCTGCTCGAGCTCGACATCGTCGCTGTCCGGATACAGGCTGATGAAAAGCGGACGAGACAGGCCGTTGCCGCGCACGATGCGCCACAGTTCCGCACGATCCAGCGGCGTCATGTGATCGAGCGCCAGCGACAGCTTGCGATATATCGCGCCCCGCTCCACCTTCTGTTCGCCGGCGCCGTTGCGGTACTGGCTGCTGGTATCGATTGGCGTGATACCGGCGCCATACGATGCGTTCTGCTCGGGACTCCAGTAAGCCCCCGCCACCAGGCGGGGAGCCTCGATGTAGCCGGCAGGATTGTCGGGGTCGGCCAGGTCGATCACCAGTTTCCTGATGCTGCGCATCTGGAACCAGCAACGGGCATAGGTGTCGCCGCCGTAGCTGTAGGCATTCAAGCCCAGCGGCAATGCGCCCCAGTCCCACATGCCCAGCCGCGCATACTCGCACGCTGGCATGACGCCCGTATCGAATGCAGGGGCAGTGTGGCCAGGCTCGATGTAGCCGCGCACGCGGATGGTTGCCCCTGGGGTCAGGTTGCAAAACGGCAAGGCCGCGCCACCGACGATTTCCGGTGACGGCCACGTTGCCGTGATGCTCAGCGCTGTGCCAATTGAGCGCAATACCAGAGACTTTCCCTCGCGCTGCAGATTGGCCGGCCCCAACTTGCCGGCCTGGCTCGATGCCGTCAACATTGCACGGTCTGCGGCATTGTCGTAAATGATGCGCAAGTTGCTCATACGCCCCCCTGCACTGGCCAAACGATAGCCTCAAGCGCATCAAACGAAGTGGCAGCAGCGATCTGCCCCCGCAAGTGAAGAGCGATAGCGAACGCCTCGGCAACCTGTGCCCCCAGCGCGGCGCCGACGGCGATCATGCCGGCCGCATCGAGCGTCAAGTGGGTGTTATCCGACAAGGTCCAGTCAACGCTGTATGGCTGGCCGGCAGCCTGCGCCAGCAAGGCCAGCTGTGTGGCTCCAACGATACGATCCTTGTCTGCCTGATACGTGGCACCACAGCACACAAAATCCGCAGCCTCGGCAAGAGCACGCGCCTGCTTGATGCGCGCCCAGGTACGAGCTTTGACGCTGTCCAGCGTTCTTGCATCTATCCACATGTCTGCCTTCGCATCGTATTCGTGGTGCTCGCTGGGCTGTGGCGGCACGACCTTTCCTGTGCGCTCATTCGTGTGAGTGCCATCACTGTTGACAATGATTGTTTCCATTAAAAATTCCTTGCGATCACAGTCGCCTGACACTGTTTAAGATAAAGTTTCCCCATATCGGCAGCCCAGTAAGAGGCGTCGGTCGCAGAAACGCCAAACTGGATCGTGCTACCAGGACTGACCTCAAGCGTTAGCCCGTAGCCTGTCGCAGCAGGACCGTCGCCTCCCTGCCGCTCCCGGACTCCGCTCATCCAGGCCCACACCCCGCCATTGATGCGGTACCAGATGCTCAGTTGGTCATCAATCACTGCAGTGCAAATGATCGAAAAGAAGACCCTGCCAGAGCGGATGCGGCGCTCGGCAGGCCAATCTGGAGCGTTATGTTTGAACAGAACTTCCTGAGACGTAAATACAACTGCGGAACTGATCGCGTCATTTTTAATAAACACCCCGGACGCAGAAGATTGCAGCGAGACCGATGGGTAGCCAGGTTCGAAGAAGGCTGTTGCTGCAGCAGATGTACCTACAGATACCCGCGCGGATGAGAGGTCGCCGGAAAACGTTCCTGATGCACCTTTTAGCTCGCCGGTAAAAACTCCGCTCGCGACCTTCAACTCTCCCGAAAACGTTCCGGAAGCTGCTAAAAGTTTGCCTGAAAAGGTCGCCTGCCCACCATTGACGACCAGGCCTGGCATGGACACATAACCACCGCTTCCCAACTCTACGTAGCCACCTGTTGCAGGGTTACCAAGCAATAGGCCCCGCTCACTCAGGTGAAAGCCAATGCCGCCGTTGCTCGGCCAGCCATAGGCATTGCCTGGATAGCCTGAGCCGCCATGCAACGTCGTGCCGTACAAGTCGCCAGCGACCACACTCCCCAGGTTCGCCTTGATGGCGCCAAGCGTGTCGCCCACAATCGCCTTCGCCGCCACCGTCCCTTCGACCAGCAAGCTGCCATTCAACACCGTCCCCAGCACCATCCAGGCGCCATCAACGTAGAACTTCGTCACCGCATGCGTCGCGTCATACAAGGTCACCACGTCGCGGTTGACCGGCGCGCCATAGCCTGCGTGGCCCAGCTCATACACGGCCGAGGCATCCGACCAGGCGGAGTAGCCCGGCGCCGCTACCGTGACGGTGCCGCGCTGGCCGGTAGCGCCATCGGCGGCCAGGCGCGCGGCGGCGGCCCATTCGCCTGGGGCGATGTCGTCGGTCGCCGTGCGCGATGCGGCCGTGGCGCCCGACGTGAACAGGTAGGCGCCGCCCGCCGCCGGCACCTGGGCCGACCAGCCATTGTTCAGGCCAGTCAGCGTGCCGCTGGCAAACGTGAAGGTGCAGGCGGCCGAAGGCAGCGCCGGTGCTATGTTGGTCGCGCCGCGCTGGTAGATGCGCACGGGTGCCACGTTCAAGCCGTCGGTGCCGTCCTTGGCCAACTGCACCGCCGCCGACCATTCATTGGCGGCGATATTGTCCGTGGCATTGCGCGAACTGGCGGCGG
This sequence comes from Janthinobacterium sp. JF4, assembly GCF_059617925.1. NCBI lineage: Bacteria > Pseudomonadati > Pseudomonadota > Betaproteobacteria > Burkholderiales > Oxalobacteraceae > Janthinobacterium > Janthinobacterium sp. JF4. Next base: position 211,072 of record NZ_JCAQAV010000004.1, read on the forward strand.
CCACGCGCACGTACAGCGGCGCCGTGCCGGCCGGGATATTTTTCGACCAGCCATTGGCCAGGTCGTTGCCGGCCGGCGTCGTGATCGCGGCGGTATTAAAGGTAAAGATTACGTCGCCCGGTGAATCACCGGGCGCAGCGGCCGCGCGCTTGTAGGCGAAGGCCTGGCCCGTGTTCAAACCGGCCAGGCCCGTCTCGCCGGCGGCGCCGTCGAAGACCTTGCTGACCATGTAGTTGGCGAGGTAATCGACGCCGAATTCACGGATGCGTGCCTGCACCAGCGCCGTATCGGTAGTCATGCCGGCAAAATCGACGGTGGCCACGTTGCCGTTGACCCGCAACGCCGTGCCTGCGGATACGGAAAACACAATATCGCCCACCACATTGACCGGCTTGGCGGTAATGGCGATCGAGCCGGGCGCGCCAGTGCCGGCGCTATTGACGCGGAAGACGGGCGTGCTGGCAGACATCAGGAGCGCCTTGCCGTCGGCCGTCGTGCTGAAGCGCTCCGCCGTGGCCTGCAGCAGCGTATCGCGTTCTCCCACTATGGCGCTCATACGAGCACCCCCACCGTCACTCGGCCCGTCAGCCAGTAACGCGACAGCAGCACCACCACGCCCGGCACGCCATCCTGCAAGCCAAAGCGTTCAGCGCGCAGTTGTACGGGCTGTCCCAGTTCCAGCATCATCATCTCGGGTTCTCCATCAAATTCGTAAATGGTGCGCGGCACCTTGTTCAGGGCCAGGCGCCGCTGCGCTTCCGCGCGGGCGTCGGCGCGCGTCTTCAGGCAGGTATCGATCTGCAGCGGGTCGTCGGACAGGCGGTAACGCGCACGCACGGCTTCATCGACCACCGTTTCCGTCAGCCATTCCGTGGCATACAAATCCGCATGCACGGGTGGAATGCTGGTCGTCAGGGCAGCCTGCAGCGTGTAGTTGCGGTCGAAGCCGATCTTCACGGCGGCCGTCACGGGCACACGCTGCGCGGGACGCAGCGAGCGTTCGCGCATCTGTTCCGGACCGATTTCCACCGGCACGCCGGCGGCTGGCAGCGCGATCTGCACGAGGCGCAGCTGGCCGGTGCGCGACATGATCGCCTGGGCGCCCACGCTGGCCGCCAGTTGCTGGATGGCCTGCGCCTGGTTCGTGCGGTCCGCAACATGCAGACCCACCGGCTGCGGGTGCGACGCGTCGAAGGCGGCCAGGTTGTCCAGGTCCAGGTCGGCCAGGGTAAAACGGTCGGCTGCCTTGCCGTAGGCGGTGGCGATGCGCTGCACCAGCGGCGCGATGCGCGGCGCATAGCCGCCGCCCTTGTCGCCCTGCACACTGGCCGTGATCGTGGTGGAAAACGGATCGGTAGTCAGGTTGAAGCGCCCCGCCTGGTCATTCAAGGCCACGGCGATCGGCTTGCCGTTGGTGCGCACCTCGAACGTCGATTCGACGGCGCCGAGAAAACCGTATTCCAGCGTGGCGGGATTGGTCAGCAAGGGCGCCACGTTGTGGCACTCACCGAACGGAATCGGCAGGATGGCGTCCTTGTTCGGCGACGTGCCACCCAGCTTGGCTTCGGAGATCGGCGTATTCAGGCGCTGCAGCTTGTCGCGCAACACCAAGTTGACCGACTCGCGCCCCGCACTGGCCACGTCGGCGATGATGCCGTCGAAGACCAGCTGGAAGTCGGCACGCTGCCAGGAGGGATCGCCGGCCCAGGCCTTGATGGGCCGGTTCATCCAGACATCATCCAGCCAGCCATCGAGGGCGCCATCGGCGTTATCGAGTTCGATGTCGCCGCCCGACAACCCCGCCTCGCCGGACAGGCTGACCTGTTCCGTGAAGGCCAGGCCGCCTTTGGCCAGTGGCAGGTACGCAGTATTCGCCGGCACCTCAACCGGCCCGGTGACGTAGGGACGAGAGGCGATATACCGCGTCACCTCGCTGCCGGCCACGTTCACCTGCGCCTCGATCAGCACCATGCGGATGGCCGACGGGCTTTGCAGCCAATCCTGAAATTGCGCATCGGTCATGCGTATTCTCCTTTCACTGCATTGGCCCAGGCGGATGCCCGGGACGATTTATCCACGCCATCGACCACCGTCCTGGCGGCACTGGCATTCGATTCAAAGGTGGCCTGGATGGTGGCGCCCGTTTGCGCCCGCTGGTCGGCACGCAAGCCTTCCAGTTCCACGCGCATGGCCTGGTTGTCTTCGCGCAGGCCGCGGATTTCGGCGACCAGGACCTCGGAGCCGACGTTCGCCGCCGACGAGTAGCGCACGGGGTCGAAGACTGCCGCTGCAACAGAGGAAGTCATCGCAGCCAGTGCTGCGACCACGGGAGGATTACTGAGTTGCACACCCAGATCCGCCGCACCGCCCATCGCCGCCCGCAGGCCGGCAATGGCTTGCGCCACCGTCAGCACGCTGTCGTTGATGGTGATCAGGCCTGACACCTGGGCATTGAGCGCATCGAGGCTGGCCTGCTGCACGTCGACCTGCGCGGCCGCCCATTTCAACGCTTCCTTGTTCGCTTCTACCACGCGGGCATAGTCCGCGGCATAACGTGCGTCGGACGCGTTGACCACTTGCGATGCCGTCAAAAATGCCTGTTCGGCGGCGGACAAGCCCGATTGCGCCGTCGAATCGCCCGCATTCGCCGCCGCCAGGGTTTTCTCGAACTGGGCCCGAGCTTCAGCGTACTTCTGCTCAGGCGTCAGCGTCGACTGGGCTCCCAGCGCCATGCTGGAGTTCAGGCCATTCAGCGTCGTCACCCACGATTTCGATTTCTCCAGCGCCGACTTGGCCGCCGCCGATTCCGTTTCATACGCCTTGGCCAGCGCATCCTTCGCGCTGGTCACCGCCTTGAGCGCCTGGATCTGGTCGAACAATCCCCGATTACCGTCGGCGATGCTGGCGCGCTGGGCGGCCAGCAATTGCGCTTCAGTCTTCGTCAGTTCGTTCAACTGCTGCTGCAGCTCCTTACGCTCGCTTAAAATTTCCGCAGCGGTTTTACTTACCACACCAAATTCATCACCATAACGGGTCAACTGGATAAACGCTTCTGCTACGCTCATCAATGTCGCATAGCTTTTTCGTCCAGTATCAGTCGTCAGGTCCTGCGTCAATGCCAGTTCCTTGAATTGTTTGACATCGGTAACTGCCGCCCCCTTGCTGATAGGTTTGAGCACCGCATCAAGGCTACTCCGCAGGCTGTCTGCCTTCTCCTTATCTGTAAAGAAATTCTCAAGGAAGTAGCCACCTTGTGAGGTGAGGTTATCCAAACCACCAGACAACTTGATCAGCTCTTCCCTGGCATTGATCGACGCTATGCCAACGGAACCAAATGTCTTGCCAAGGGAGTGCATGACTGCATCAATAGTTGCGTAATCATTGGCGACACGGATTAACGTTTCAAACGCCCCCTCTCCAACTTTGGCAAAGTCAGTCAGATCTCCGACAGCAGACATGACCATGTCATCACCGACCTTTGAGAAAGCGGCCTCAAGCTTGGTTTGCGCCTCCGCACCTGTCAGTCCCTTCAGGCTGATGAGTCCGAGGTCAACCACGAAGGAGTTCAACTTCGCAGTAAATTCATTCCCCCCCACTCCGATCGCATTTGCCGCCGCGCGCACCCCATCTCCCAAGCCGGTAAGTATCAGACGGAACTGATTGCTAATTTCCTTAGGCAATGCCACCTTTTTAACTTCACTATCTTTGTCGTAGGTAAGTCCTAACATTTTTTTCTTTGTCTCAACATCGGCATAAGACTGAGCAGTGAACCGCCCGTTGCCTATTTCTTCCAGAGACATGGCTCCCGCTGTCAAGCCCTGGTCTTTTACGGACACCGACGTCCCAAACAACTTGCCCATTACGCCGCCCAGTAACTTACCGACGACAGCACCTACCGCCATTCCAATCGGCCCGGCAATGGCTCCAATTGTCGTGAGACTACTGCCAATAGCACCCATTGTCATAACGCCGGCGATACTGCCACCCAACAATGCCCCGCCATAGGCGCCCACGCCTTGTAGGGCGACAGATCCCAGCTTTCCACCCAACGGCGTCGTACCAGTCATCACGCTAGCTGCCGCAGCATCCGCACCGTCAGTGCGTGCAAGGAGTGCACCAAGTCCGCCAATACCACTTTCTATACTGCGCAGCGACGAAAGCATGCCAGCACTAATTTGCATACCTCGATAAGTATTGTCCTGAACCATCTCGAGCGACTTGGCGATAGATTCAGACTTTGCAGAGCTATCTCCCAGCACGGAACCCGTGCCAATAGAGGCCTGTCTTGCCTGTGAGTTGCTACCTACACCACCACTGCCTCCGCCAATCGCCACGCCCAAGCCAGCCACGATCGCCGCCATGGCCGCCATGCGGCCGAACGCCGTATAGGGATCACCCGATCCCTGGCTCAGTACTGCGCTGATACCCTTAGGTACCAGTTCGGCCAGGGTCATGGCCACTTCCGCAGCATGAAATACCTGGGAAACCGTGGTCAAGGCCTTGTAGCCGGCACTCTGCTCGTCAAAGAAGCCGGCCGCGGCACCGGCCATGTCGCTGTAACCTTTCATCTGTGCTTGCGTAGAATCAAGCTGCGCTTTCGATTTCGCGGCGATTTTCGCTGGTTCGTCCCCCTTGGCATCCTCTTTCGCATTCGCCAGGGTCCGTTGAATATCCTGCTGGGCCTTCTTGTGATCAACCAGCGCTGCGGTAACCTTGCCTATCGTGCCGCCCACCTTGCCGAAGGCCTTTTCCAGCGCATAGCCCAAGGCTTTAGCGCCATCGGCAGCCTCTTTCCATTGCTGCTCGTCGGCTGCCTTGGCATCGGCGCGGTCCTTGGCCGTTTTTGCCTTCGCGTCGTCTTCCTGCTTTTTCCGCGTGTCTGCTGCCTGCTGGCGGGCGATTTCTTCCACCTGCGCCAGCTCGGCCTGTATCTTCGGCTCCACCCTCGCTTTGGCGGCGCCAGCTTCGGCGATCTTGTTCTTGTTTTCCTGAACAGCTTGCGGCGTTTTCGCCTTAAAGGCGCTCAACACATCGATCTGCTTCTGGTAGGCATCCGCTTCCGCCTTGCCCCGCTCGCGAATGGCGTTTTGACGACGCTCAAAGTATTGCTCGTCGCTCAGTGCGCCCCCCTTGCGATACAATTCATCGAGCTTGGCGCTCTGCTCAAAGCCCTCCGTTTTCAAGCGCAACTCACTTTGAATGGCTTGCAACTGCCCGGCACGCTTTGCCTCGCGATCGTCAGAACCAAAGGCGGGCGGAGGTGACGCAACCTTGAATGCGGCATGAATACTGGCACGCATCTTTTCCTGCTCAGCAAAGGGAACCGCCAGTGGCGTTCCTTTTAGTGTGGCAACGTGTTTGTTGTAATTCTCAATTACTGCGGATTCCTGGCTAATTTTTTGGGCGTAAATCTTAGTGATCGCGTCGATGCCCTTTTTTGCTTCTTTTTCAGCATCATTTTTCTCTTGAGTCGCAAGCTGCGCATCGGCAACTTTTCTCTCCTGGGTTTGCTGATTCACCAGCACCTGTCGCACCTTTGCCATCTGTTCAAGAACCTGCTCCAATTGCTTGCCACTTATGCCCATGCCTTCATGCGTATCCAGGCTGGTATGGCCTGTGGCTTTTAACAACTCGACGCTCTCATCATGTCGAAGGATCTTGTCATCCACTGTGGTCCTGCGTCCGACTCCATTGACGCTATCGCTAGCATTCGACTGGAGGGTGTTAATTTCCCGCATCGCAGCGCCAACAGAGCTCAGGTTTTCGCCGCGTTTTTTCAGCTCCTCGTTGTAACTCTTCGCCGTCGCAATCATCGCTTCCTGGGTCTTGCCTTCCTCCTCGAGCGTCTTGATATGCTGATACTGGCTGGCATCCAGTGTTCGATACACCTCGGCATGGGTATCGACCCAGTTGACAACACCGCCAGCCATCGTGGCAAAGTTCGCGGCAACCTCCCCTGCTGGCTTATTTGTACGCTGCGCCGCGGCTACAGCGGCGGCGCCAACCGACAGAATGGCCTCGCCCGTAAACTCTCCCGTTTCCAGCAATGTTTGCAAGGCTACGCGTGCCTCGCCCATACCTGCATTCTCAAGCTTGGCAACCGACCTCACCATGTCATTGAACTGCCCTTCCGTGATGCCAGCCGAATTGCCTGTCAGTTGCATTGCCCTGGCAAAATTATCCGACTCTTGTTGCCCCTTCACGTAGGCATTCGCTGCAAATGCGGCAGCTTCCCCAAGCATTTGCAGCGCCAATACCGGCCCCGCACCCAGGCGCGTGATTGCTAGTTCCGTCAAGCCGGAGGCATTCGCCAGCTCCCCCAGGCCATCCTTGATTTTCCCGATGTCGGCGTTCATGCCGCCTTCACCGATCTTCAACGACGCCCTGGCAAAACCTTCGACCGCAGTCATGCCCTTGAACAAGGCATCCGAAGCGTCGCTGCTTTCGTCACCAAGGACTCTGGATGCGTCTGCCGCCGCGCGTACCGCTTCGGCCTGCGCACGCATGACTTGCTCAGAATCGCGCATCCTGATGTTCGCATCCTGGACTTGATGTCCAGCCTCGCCGCTGGCGGCGGCCAGGTCGCTTATCGCCTGCGTACCTGCCCTCACTTCCGCCGTATTCACAACAATTAATATTTCCGTTATATCTGGCATGGTTGGCCCATAAAAAAGGCCGCGCATGGCGGCCGGGTTGGAAAATGCGGGTCAGCCCGCCGCATGCTGGTGCGACAGGAACAGCGCGTCGAGCTGGTCCAGCAGCTGGTGCTCGAACGGCTCGATGGCGATGGCGTGGCGCGCCTGCCAGGCGAGGATTTCCGTGCTGGCGATGGGGTTGACGGCCATGCCGTTCTGCCGCTTGCGGTTCAAGTGCGCGAACCATTCCCACACGTGGGCCAGCTCGAACGGCATGGGCGGCACCTCCTCCTCGGGCGGCGCGCGGTACAGCGGATGGCGCCGGGCGGCATCGATATGATCGCCCTTGGCATGGCCGTCGGCCGCCCGCGCGCCGCGCTCGAACTGGTGCCCGGCGTAGCGCAGCAGGCTGGCCGTCAGAGTTTCAAAAAATTCGACTCGTTTTCCAGCGCCGTGGTGACCTTTTCCTGCCAGGTCGGGTATTTTTCAAAGGCCGCTTCCAGCAGTGCCGGATCGAGCGGCACAGGCGCGCCGTTGCTGGTGAAGCCGTACCAGCCCGTGACCACGGCCAGCGCCAGGCGCTTCTGGTTGCCGTCGATGGCTTGCACCAGCAGTTCCGCGCCTTCGTCGGTGGATGCGTCGATGGCCGTCTTGCGGCGCGCCGATTTCTTGTAGCCTTCGGCGCGCACGGCGTTGTTGGCCAGGCGGTATTGTTCGCTGTTCTTGCCGACGATGGTCAGGCCAGCCACCGCTTCGCCATCCGCGTCGAAGATGACGGGCACGTCGAACGTGACGGGAGCGGCGGCCGCGTGGATGTTGCCGATGTCGAAACCTGCCTGGATTTTTTGTGCGTTGTTCATGTGTGCTGCTTTCTGGATGAAGTAAAGGTAAAAAGGCCGCCATCACGGCGGCCCCGGTGCAACTGTCAGCCGCTTACAGCGCGCTGTCCTGGATGGTCAGGGTGGTCGCTTCGTGCTGCGCGTCGGTGCCCTTGTAGCGCAGGACGTCGAAGGAGCAGGTGACGATCTTGTTTTTCTCGCCGTCGTCGATCTTGGCCGAGGTGATCTTGATGCGGCCCATGGCCAGCGCCAGCACGTCGGCGGCCGGCGCCGTGCCCGACGCCATGGCGTAGGCCAGCGGAATTTCCGTCTCGGACTTGAAGTAGTCGAGGTAGGTGGCGTCCTGCAGCAGCACCGTGAACTGGCCCGAGCCCATCACCTTGCCGCGCGAGGCGGCCGTGGCGTATTTCGAGCCGATCACCGGGTCGACCTTGACCTGGCCGTCGAGCGAGACGGACATGCCGGTGCAGATCTGCGACGGGATGCCGTTCACGGACAGCATCGCCGTGGCGCCCGAAAACTTGCCGGAGCCCGGCGCGGCCAGCGGCGCGGCGAAATGCGGCACGGCCGTGGTCGGGCCTTCCGCCTTGCCCATCAGGGTGAAGTCCAGGCTGGTGATGCCGTTCGGCTGCACGGCGATATCCATCTTGCTGACCAGCTGGTCGACGAAGCTGCGGTGCACGCCGATGTTCGGGTCCTGCACTTCGGCCGTGAACCAGTCGGTGGTATGGCCCGTCAACGGGGTGAAACTGCGCTTGCCCACGGCCGCCACGCCGACCGAATCGCCGGCCGCCTTGACGATCATGGCCGAACCATCCATGAACTGGCCATTCAGGTTGGTGGCCGTCACCGACGTGACGAAGAAGTTCTTCGCGTTGTTGGCGGCGGCCGGCGCCGTCATGCCGGTGATGCGCACCACGCTGCCGGCACGGAAGCCTTCGGCCAGCCAGGAGCCGGCGCTGCGCGTCAGGCCCGTGGCGGCAGCGGCGATGGTGGTTTGCGCGGCAGCCACGCCGCCGGCCGTGAAATCGCGGCGCAGCAGCGCGGCCATCAGCGGTGCATACGTGCCGCACGCCGCCTCGGCCTTGATGGCGCCCGTGGTGCGGAAATTGCCCAGGCGGGTATCGCCCTGCTGCTGGCTGGCGTCGATTTCGGCGCTCGCGTATTTGTCCGCTTCCGTGTCGAACGTGGCCGTGACGCGGGGATAAATCTGGCCGCCGCCGGCGGCGGCCTTGCTGCCTTCCGCGCTTTGTTTGCTGATAACGATCAAGCTGTCGATGCCGTTTGCTGTCGATGCCATAGTTGTAAAACCTTTCGTGGGATGAAAACCGCCGGGGCGGTCTTGTGGGAGAAACTGAAAAATGGGAGATGAAACGAAAAAGCCCGCGCGGTGAGGCGGCGGGCTGGCGTCCGGATGGCGCGGGGCCATGCCGGACGGAAGTTGGGCGAAGGGGCCGTGAAAGCCATTCGCTGCGCTGATTTCCCCTATCGGTGTCGCGCCAAAAGCGCGTCTATTACGAGTGGAGAAGCATGTAGTGTACTGCGGTGTAACGTGTGTTGCCGGTGTTGCTGTTGCTGCGTGATCGAGACTCTATTCTAGGGGCGATTTTTTCAGCATCGGGCATATTGCAAAAAAACTTTTTAGTGACCGAGGCGGCGCATGGCGCGGGCGCCGTGCGACTGGAAGATGGCTTCCAGTTCGCTGACCATGTCCTTGATGCGTTCGAGCTCAAAGCCGCCGGAGCAGCTGATGGCCGCTTCGCCGGCGCCGTGGCACGCCTGGCAGACGACAGGCGCGCCGGCCTGCATGGCGGCGACGACGCCCGTGCCGTGGCAGACCTTGCATTTGCTGTCGAGCCAATGCGCGAGCGACGCTTCGGCCACGCGGCGGTACAAGGTATTGGCCGCCTGCGCATCCCAGGCCGTCTGCGCCTTGACCCAGCGGCGCGCGCGGCCCTTCCGCGCTACGGCCGCCGTCCAGGCGCGCAGCAGCTGCGCCAGGTTGCCCGCATTGCCTTCGAACAGGCGGCTGATGGTGCCGTCCGCGTACTTGACGCGGCACAGCAAGGCGCCCATGTCGCCAGCCAGCGCGGCCGCCGCGATGACATCCAGGTCGTGGTGGACGCCATCGTCGCGCAAGTTCTGCGACGACAGCGATGCGATGAATTTTTCTGCAAACCCCATGATTTCTCCTCGTTGATTCTTGTATCAGTTACTCGCCGGGCCAAACAGGGCCGCCACGAGCGGATCGCGGCGCGCCGTGCCGCGTGCCCAGCTGGCCGTGCGGCGCACCTGCGGCGGCAGTTCGGCCCAGCCATCGACCTCGTCGTCCTGTTCGCCCAGCGCGTACAGGGCGGGCCGCTGGCGCCCCGGTTCCGTGCAATGGCGCTGCGCCAGGTGGATCTGTCCCATGCCGCACATGTGGCGCAAATAGCGGCTCATGGTGCCCGCATCGAGTCCCAGCAAGGCGGACAATTGCGCCGCGCTGGTCTGGCCCTGCTCGCGGATGTACTGCGCGATGCGGGCGATATGCAGCTGCGACTTCTTGCTGCGTCCCTGTAACTGGCGCCCCTGCCGCGGCGCCTCCCTGCTTTCGACCAATTGACTGCTATTCAACATTTGCCTGACCTCCCGTGGTGCTGCCCGCCAGCAGACGCTGTAGTGCGTTTGCGACAGGCAACGAGTGGACTTTATCAATCGCTAATGTTAAAGTCAAGCATTTGGTAATTTATCAAACGGTAAATTTCAGGTTTAATGTGGAGATGAATATGTATCAATACAGACGCGACCGCCTGCTGGCCCTGATCCGCGAGCACTACGACAACACGCGCAAGAAAATTTCCGACGTCAGCGGCTGGAGCGAGGCGCGCATCTCGCAAATTCTCTCGCCAACCTACCGCGAAGGACGCGCCTTCAGCGAGAAGATCGCGCGCAAGCTGGAAGCGGACCTGCAGCTGGGCAGCATGTATTTCGACCAGGGCGCGGCGCCCGACCAGGCGGCGCTGGCCGCGCGCACGCTGGCTGGCGTGCAGCCGGTGGTCGTGGATGATGGCGAGGATGAACGCTTTTACGCGATCCGCAAGGTGAAACTGCGCCTGTCGGCCGGCATCACGGGCTTTGCCATCGAACCGGAAACGCACGATGGCAGCACCATCAGCGTGCCGCGCAGCTGGGTCGAGCGCAATGGCTACCACCCTGAAAAACTGGTGGCGATCAAGGTCAAGGGCGAGAGCATGGAGCCGGCCCTGTACGAGGACGACGTGGTGATCATCAATACGGCCGACAACCGGCCGGCCGATGGCATTGTGTTTGCCATCAATTACGAAGGCGAGCCGGTGGTCAAGCGCATGGCGCGCGATATCGGCGAATGGTGGCTGACGTCGGACAACCCCGACCAGCGCAAATACCACCGCAAACTGTGCAGAGGCAACGAATGTCTGATCGTGGGCAGGGTCGTGCGCAAGGAAAGCGACCGCATTTGAAAACGAAATTTATCGATTGATAAACTTCGCTCCCATCATGACGCTTACGCCAGCGCCGCCTGGATCTGCTGCAGCGATGCCGGATCATCCATCGACGTCAGGTCTCCCGGGCTGCGCCCTTCGCAGATGGCCTGGATCGAACGGCGCAGCAGCTTGCCCGACCGCGTCTTCGGCAGCTGTAGCACGAACAGCACGCGCGCGGGCCGCGCCACGGCGCCCAGCTGACGGTCGACGACGGCCATCACTTCGCGTTCCAGCAGCGCTTTCGCCTCGATGCTGTCGACACCCTGCGGATTCTTCAGGATCACGAAAGCCATCGCCACCTGCCCTTTGAGCTTGTCTTCCACGCCCACCACGGCCACTTCCGACACGTTCGGATGGCTGCTGATGCTTTCCTCGATTTCGCGCGTGCCCAGGCGGTGGCCGGCCACGTTGATCACGTCATCGGTGCGGCCCAGGATAAAATAATAGCCATCCGCGTCGCGCACGCCCCAGTCGAACGTGGAATACACTTGCCGGCCGCTGAAGGTGGACCAGTAGGTGTCGACGAAGCGCTCGTCGTCGCCGTACACCGTTTGCATGCAGCCGGGCGGCAGCGGGCCCTCCAGCACCAGCACACCCTTCTCGTTGGCGCCGCACTCCTCGCCCGTCGCTTCGTTGAGCAGCTTGACCTGGTAGCCGTACATGGCCATGCCCGGGCTGCCCAGGCGCGTCGGCGTATCGGCCACGCCTTTCGCCACAGACAAGATTGGCCAGCCCGTCTCCGTCTGCCAGTAGTTGTCGATGATGTCCACTTTCAGCTCATCGGCGATCCACTGCGAGGTGGTTTCATCGAGCGGCTCGCCCGCCAGGTACAGCGCCTTCAGCGAGGACAGGTCGTATTTGCGCATCAGTTCCACCGGGTGCTTGCGCAGCACGCGGATGGCCGTCGGCGCCGAGAACATGCGCGTGACCTTGTATTTTTCAACGATGCTCCACCAGACGCCAGCATCGGGACAGATGGGCAAGCCCTCGTACAGGATGGTGGCCATGCCGGCGATCAGCGGGCCATACACGATGTAGGAATGGCCCACCACCCAGCCGATATCCGAGGTGGCAAAGAAGGTCTCGCCGGGCTTGCCGCAGAAGTTGTACTGCATCGACGACGCCAGCGCCACCGCATAGCCGCCCACGTCGCGCTGCACGCCCTTCGGCTTGCCCGTCGTGCCCGAGGTGTACAGCACGTACGACGGCTCGTTCGATTCGAGCCAGGTGACGGGCACCTGCGCATCCAGGTGCTGCTCGCGCAGTGTCGCGTAATCGACGTCGCGGCCCGCCGTCAGTGCCATCGGCACCAGGTGGCGATCGACCAGCAATACCTGCTGCGGCTTGTGCGCGGCGATGCGGATGGCTTCGTCGAGCAGCGGCTTGTAGGCGATCGCCTTGCCATTGCGCGAACCGGCATCGGCGGAAAACACCAGCTTGGGCTGCGCATCGTCGATGCGGCTGGCCAGGCTGTTGGCGGCAAAGCCGCCGAAGACCACGGAATGCACGGCGCCGATCCGCGCGCAGGCGAGCATGGCGAACGCCGCCTCGGCGATCATCGGCATGTAGATCAGGACGCGGTCGCCCTTGACGACGCCCAGCGACAGCAACATGGCGGCGCAGCGCTCCACTTCGCGCTGCAGTTCGCGAAAACTGTAGCTGCGCTCGGTGTTCGTCTCGGTGGAAATGGCGATCAGCGCGGCCGCATCGCCCTGGCTGTCCACCCAGCGGTCGACGGCGTTGTGGCACAAATTGGTGGTGCCGCCGACGAACCATTTGGCGAACGGCGGCCGGGAATAGTCAAGCACTTGCGAAAACGGGGCATGCCAGTCGATCTTTTCCGCTTCCTCGCGCCAGAAAGCATCAGGCGTGTCGATCGAGCGTTGATAAAATGCTGCGTAATTCATGTCTCCTCCGGTGTGCGTGCAATCTGTAGCGGGCCTGGGCGCCGCTGATGTGTACCACCTGCCTGCGTATTTCTTCCTAAAACGCGTCGCCGGGCACGCGCACGCACCCTTCCATCAGCACGCGCGCGCTGCGGCTCATGATGGCCTTGGTGACGCTCCATGCGCCATCGGCCTGCTGCGCTTGCGCCCCCACCGTCAGGGTGCCGGACGGATGGCCAAAGCGCACGCTGGTTTTTTCGCCGCCGCCCGCCGCCAGGTTGACCAGGGTGCCGGGGATCGCTGCCGCCGTGCCGATGGCAACAGCGGCCGTGCCCATCATGGCGTGGTGCAGCTTGCCCATGGACATGGCGCGCACCAGCAGGTCGATATCGCCCGCTTTCACCTGCTTGCCGCTGGACGAGACATAGCCGGCCGGCTTGGCGACAAACGCCACTTTCGGCGTGTGCTGGCGCTTCGCCGCCTCGTCGAGATGCGCGATGAGCCCCATGCGCAGCGCACCATGCGCGCGGATGGTCTCGAAACGGGCCAGCGCCGCAGGATCGCCATTGATGGCGTCCTGCAGCTCCGTGCCCGTGTAGCCGATGGCCTGCGCATCGACAAAAATCGTCGGGATGCCGGCGTTGATCATCGTGACTTTCAACACGCCGATGCCAGGTACGTCGAGGTCATCGACCAGGTTCCCAGTAGGGAACATGGCGCCACCGCCGCCCTCTTCCTCCGCGGCCGGATCGAGAAATTCCAGTTTTACTTCGGCGGCCGGGAAAGTCACGCCATCGAGCTCGAAGTCGCCCGTTTCCTGTACTTCGCCATGCGTCATGGGCACGTGGGCGATGATGGTCTTGCCGATATTGGCTTGCCAGATGCGCACCGTGGCGATGCCGTTTGCAGGCACGCGGGCGGCGTCCACCAGGCCACTGGCGATGGCGAACGAGCCGACGGCGGCCGACAGGTTGCCGCAATTGCCGCTCCAGTCGACAAAGGGCTTGTCGATGGAGACCTGGCCGAACAGGTAGTCGACGTCGTGCTCCGGCTTGCTACTTGTCGCCAGGATCACCGTCTTGCTGGTGCTCGACGTGGCGCCGCCCATGCCGTCGATCTGCTTGCCGTACGGGTCGGGGCTGCCGATCACGCGCAGCAGGAGCGCATCGCGCGCCGCGCCCGGCACTTGCGCGCTGGCGGGCAAATCCTGCAGGCGGAAGAACACGCCCTTGCTGGTGCCGCCACGCATGTAGGTGGCGGGGATGTTGATTTGGGGAGTATGGCTCATGTCATTTTCTGGAAAGAGGTAGGTCGGATTAGCGGGGCATCGCCACGCGTAATCCGACACATTGTTGGCGGGTTTTTCACAAACATTGTCGGATTACGCTACGCTAATCCGACCTACCCGATTTATGCTGCCTTGGACGACTCGAGGAAATCCTGGGCGAATCGCTGAAGCACGCCGCCCGCCTCGTAGATCGACACCTCTTCCGCCGTGTCGAGGCGGCAGGTGACGGGCACGTCGAGCGTTTCGCCATTCTTGCGGTGAATGACCAGGGTCAGGGTGGAGCGCGGTGTGCGCTCGCCGACGACGTCGTAGGTTTCACTGCCGTCCAGGCCCAGGGTCTTGCGGTTCACGCCAGGCAGGAATTCCAGCGGCAGGACGCCCATGCCCACCAGATTGGTGCGGTGGATGCGCTCGAAGCCTTCGGCCACGATGGCTTCCACGCCAGCCAGGCGTACGCCCTTGGCGGCCCAATCGCGCGACGAACCCTGGCCATAGTCGGCGCCGGCGACGATGATCAGGGGCTGCTTGCGCTCCATGTACACCTCGATGGCTTCCCACATGCGCGAGATCGTGCCTTCCGGCTCGATGCGCGTGAGCGAACCCGCTTTCACTTTACCGTCTTCGGTGACCATCTCGTTTTTCAGGGTCGGGTTGGCAAACGTGGCGCGCTGCGCCGTCAAATGGTCGCCCCGGTGGGTGGCGTAGGAATTGAAGTCTTCCTCCGGCAAACCCATCTTCGCCAGGTATTCGCCGGCCGCACTATCGAGCATGATGGCGTTCGATGGCGACAGGTGATCCGTGGTGATGTTGTCGCCCAAAACGGCCAGCGGACGCATGCCTTTCAAGGGGCGCGCGCCAGCCAGCGCGCCTTCCCAGTACGGCGGACGGCGGATGTACGTGGTATTCGGACGCCAGTCGTACAGGGGGCTGACCTTGATGCCGTCATCCGCCTGCGCGGCAAACATCGGTATGTACACCTTGCGGAACTGCTCCGGCTTGACGCTGGAGGCGACGATGGCGTCGATCTCCTCGTCCGATGGCCAGATATCCTTCAATAAAATCGGCTTGCCGTCCGGGGCGATACCCAGCACGTCCTTCTCGATGTCGAAGCGGATGGTGCCGGCGATCGCATACGCCACCACCAGCGGCGGCGAAGCGAGGAAAGCCTGCTTCGCGTACGGGTGGATGCGGCCATCGAAGTTGCGGTTGCCCGACAAAACGGCGGTCGCGTACAGGTCGCGCGACACCACTTCTTCCTGGATCACGGGGTCGAGCGCGCCCGACATGCCGTTGCACGAAGTGCAGGCAAACGCCACGACGCCGAAGCCCAATGTTTCGAGCTCCGGCAGCAGGCCCGCTTCCTGCAGATACAGTTCCACGGTTTTCGAGCCGGGCGCCAGCGACGATTTCACCCACGGCTTGCGCGTCAGGCCCAGGCGGTTCGCATTGCGCGCGATCAGGCCGGCGGCGATCATGTTGCGCGGGTTGTTCGTGTTGGTGCAGCTGGTGATCGCTGCGATGATGACGGCGCCGTCCGGCATCTTGCCCGGCTCGTTTTCCACCACGCCGGAAATCCCGCGCGCGGCCAGTTCCGACGTCGGCACGCGGTTGTGCGGATTCGACGGCCCGGCGATATTGCGCACCACGGACGACAGGTCAAAGCTCAAGACGCGCTCGTATTGCGCGTCGGCCAGGCTGTCGGCCCACAGGCCCGTCTCCTTGGCGTACAGCTCCACCAGTTTCACCAGTTCGTCGTCGCGGCCCGTCAGTTTCAGATACTTGATGGTTTGCGCATCGATGTAGAACATGGCGGCCGTGGCGCCGAATTCCGGCGCCATATTCGAGATCGTGGCGCGGTCGCCCAGGGTCAGGTGCGAAGCGCCCTCGCCAAAGAATTCCAGGTAGGACGAGACGACCTTCTGCTGGCGCAGAAATTCCGTCAGCGCCAGCACCGTGTCGGTGGCCGTGATGCCCGGCTGCGGCTTGCCCGTCAGCTTGACGCCGATGATGTCGGGCAAACGCATCCACGAGGCGCGGCCCAGCATCACGCTTTCCGCTTCCAGGCCGCCCACGCCGATGGCGATCACGCCCAAGGCATCGACCATTGGCGTATGCGAATCGGTGCCGACCAGGGTATCGGGATAGGCCACGCCATTTTGCACCTGGATCACGGGCGACATGCGCTCCAGATTGATCTGGTGCAGGATGCCGTTACCGGGCGGGATCACGTCGACGTTCTTGAAGGCTTTCTTGGTCCAGTCGATGAAATCGAAACGGTCTTCGTTGCGGCGGTCTTCGATGGCGCGGTTCTTGGCGAAGGCATCGGGATCGAAGCCGCCGCATTCGACGGCCAGCGAATGGTCGACCACCAGCTGCGTAGGCACCACCGGATTGACCAGCGCCGGGTCGCCGCCCTGGGCCGCGATGGCGTCGCGCAGGCCGGCCAGGTCGACCAGGGCAGTCTGGCCCAGGATGTCATGGCAGACGACACGGGCGGGGAACCACGGAAAATCGAGGTCGCGGCGGCGCTCGATGAACTGGCTCAGCGAAGCGTTCAGTGTCGCCGGATCGCAGCGGCGCACAAGGTTCTCGGCCAGCACGCGCGAGGTGTAGGGCAAGGTGGCGTAGGCGCCTGGCTGGATCGCATCGACGGCGGCGCGCGTGTCGAAGTAGTCTAGCTGGGTGCCTGGCAAGGATTTGCGGTACAGGGTATTCATCGTCGTAACCATTATTTGCGGTCCTTGATCGGCACGAATTCCAGGTCTTCCGGGCCCACGTAATTGGCGCTCGGGCGGATGATCTTGTTATCGATGCGCTGCTCGATGATGTGGGCGGCCCAGCCCGAGGTGCGCGAGATGACGAACAGCGGCGTAAACATCGCCGTCGGCACGCCCATCATGTGGTACGACACGGCCGAGAACCAGTCCAGGTTCGGGAACATGTTCTTGATTTCCCACATGACCGATTCCAGGCGCTCGGCGATATCGAACATTTTCGTGGAACCGGCTTCCTGCGACAGCGAACGAGCCACTTCCTTGATGACCACGTTGCGCGGGTCCGAGATCGTGTAGACGGGGTGGCCGAAGCCGATCACCACTTCCTTGTTGGCCACGCGCTCGCGGATGTCCGCTTCCGCTTCATCGGCGTTGTCGTAGCGTTTCTGGATATCCAGCGCCACTTCATTCGCGCCGCCGTGTTTCGGGCCGCGCAGCGCGCCGATGGCGCCCGTGATGGCCGAATGGATGTCCGAACCCGTGCCGGCGATGACGCGGCTGGTGAAGGTCGAGGCGTTGAATTCGTGTTCCGCGTACAGAATCAGCGAGGTGTGCATGGCTTTTTCCCACGACGCCGATGGTTTTTCGCCATGCAGCAGGTGCAGGAAGTGGCCGCCGATCGAATCGTCGTCCGTTTCCACTTCGATGCGCTTGCCGTTATGGCTGTAGTGGTACCAGTACAGCAGCATCGAGCCGAACGACGCCATCAGGCGGTCGGCGATGTCGCGCGCGCCCGGCGCGTTATGGTCGTCTTTTTCCGGCAGGGTGCAGCCCAGCACGGACACGCCCGTGCGCATCACGTCCATCGGGTGGGCGGCGGCCGGCAGCGCTTCCAGCGCCGATTTCACTGCCGACGGCAGGCCGCGCAAGGATTTCAATTTGGCCTTGTAGCCTTTCAGTTCGGCGGCAGTCGGCAGCTTGCCGTGCACCAGCAGGTAGGCGATTTCCTCGAACTCGCAGCTGTCGGCCACGTCCAGGATGTCATAGCCGCGGTAGTGCAAATCGTTGCCGGTCTTGCCGACCGAGCACAGCGCCGTATTGCCGGCGGTGACGCCGGACAGGGCGACGGATTTTTTAGGCTTGAAAGTGGCGGCTTGCGGTGCGTTCATTGATTTCTCCAAAAATTGACTAGTCTCGGTTGCATCACTGCGGGGCCGGCATGCGGCCCCTGCTTCTTTACTTTTCTTTACTTATTTCTTTTGCGCGGCGAACAGCGCATCGAGCCTTTGCTCGAAGTCGTGGTAATTGATCGATTCATACAGTTCCATGCGCGTCTGCATGGTGTCGAGCACGTTCTTTTGCGTGCCATCGCGGCGCAGCGCGCGGTAGACGTTGTCGGCCGCCTTGTTCATGGCGCGGAATGCCGACAGCGGATACAGGGCCAGGCCCACGTGGGCGCTGCGCAGTTCGTCCAGGGTGAACAGCGGCGTGGAACCGAATTCCGTGATGTTGGCCAAAATCGGCACATTGACGGCCTTGGCAAACGTGGCGTACATCTCCAGGTCGGTGATGGCTTCCGGGAAGATCATGTCGGCGCCCGCCTCGACGCAGGCGACGGCGCGCTCCAGTGCCGCTTCCAGGCCATCGACGGCCAGCGCATCGGTGCGCGCCATGATGACGAAGTTCGGGTCCGTGCGCGCGTCGACGGCCGCCTTGATGCGGTCGACCATTTCTTCCTTGCTGACGATTTCCTTGCCAGGACGGTGGCCGCAGCGCTTGGCGCCCACCTGGTCTTCGATGTGCAGGCCGGCAGCGCCGAACTTGATCATCGATTTCACGGTGCGCGCCACGTTGAAGGCGGAGGAACCGAAGCCCGTGTCGGCGTCGACCAGCAGCGGCAGGTCGCACACGTCGGTGATGCGGCGGATATCGGTCAGCACGTCGTCCAGGCTGGAAATGCCCAGGTCCGGCAAGCCCAGCGAGCCGGCCGCGACGCCGCCGCCGGACAAATAGATGGCTTTATAGCCGGCGCGCTTGGCCAGCAAGGCGTGGTTGGCGTTGATGGCGCCGACCACTTGCAACGGGGATTCTTCCTGGACGGCCTTGCGGAATGCGGCACCTGCGGAGTATTGAGTCATGTGTTCACCTTATGGGTTTCGGATGGTCCCGAATGTTTCACGGAGTGGCTATGAGCATCAGTATTGCAAATGCCGTGCCAGGCCAGCGCTGCGCTGCGGAAAACCCGTGACGGCAGAGTGAAAACAGGGGCTGAGGCGCCAGCCAGCGCTGCCCCCTGGGCTGTCCCGCCAGGCAACAGCAATGTCACGTTTGGCGTCAAAAACGTTTCAATATTGTTTCATGCAATCCATTTTGAAACATTTCGTGGAACATGCAACAGGCGGCAGGACGCGCAATAAAAACAGCCGGCGGGCGCCGGCTGAGGAATACAACGGAAACGACAAGACCAAACT
Organism: Janthinobacterium sp. JF4; assembly: GCF_059617925.1. Taxonomy (NCBI): domain Bacteria; kingdom Pseudomonadati; phylum Pseudomonadota; class Betaproteobacteria; order Burkholderiales; family Oxalobacteraceae; genus Janthinobacterium; species Janthinobacterium sp. JF4. The sequence continues at coordinate 230,411 of NZ_JCAQAV010000004.1, forward strand.
AGGCCAGGCGTACCAGCGGATTGGCGATGATGTTGTCGATCTGGCGCACGGCTTCCTCGCAGGCGGCGGCAATGGCGCCGTCCTCGTCGTCGCGCACGAACTGCATGGTCGAGCCTTCGAACACTTCCAGGCCTTCCGCGGTGGCGCGTTCGATGTCGCAACTGGCTGACCATTTGCCGTCGGTAGTGGGCACGGCCAGGGGAACGATTTCCCAGCCTTTATAGTGAATTTTAGAACTGTTATCCATGGGGTGCCTCCTTCGTGACTGACTCAATAGTGGAAATCGTAGCATGAAGCGCGACTGGCGGCGATGTGTTTCATGCGCCAGCGCACGGCCAGGCTCACTTTCAGGCTAAACGATTTACGCTGGCTCAAGGGCGCAACAGATTATCCACTTCCGTCCTGGCCACTTGCAGGCCAGCCGTGCAAGCCGTTTCGGGGGCCGCGTAGCCGCCCAGGGTGCGGCTGCGCGTGATCGCCTGCGCTTCCGGCTCACCTTCGCGCTGCAGGCGGTAAGTAAAATCCCATAGATCGTCGTTATCCTTTTGCGGGGTCACGGAAATGGTAAAACCGCGGTACTGTTCGCTGCGTGCAGTGATATCGTTCATGAATTCCTCCTTGGAAGAGTGAGGTTAGCACGCGGCAAGACACAGGGTGCGCACGGTAGTCGCGTGCCTGGCCTGGCTGCTTATCTGTTTTTCGCATGTCAAATGTGAATTCGCAGCATTTTTTTAGCGAACTCTGGCGATATAATGCCATTCCCTTGCCCGTCCCCTGCCGCCGCGATGACCCCACAAATCCAAGCCTTCCTCGACCCCGCCACCGCCACCGTCACCTATGTCGTGTACGAGGCCGATGGCCGGGACTGCGCCATCATCGATTCCGTGCTCGACTACGACCCGAAGGCGGGCCGCACGTCCACCACCTCGGCCGACAAGGTGATCGCCTTCGTGCGCGAACACGGCTTGCACTGCCGCTGGCTGCTGGAAACCCACGCGCATGCCGATCACCTGTCCGCCGCGCCCTACCTGCAGCAGCAGCTGGGCGGCGACGTGGCCATCGGCGCCGCCATCCAGACGGTGCAGCAGGCGTTCGCCGCCGTCTACCACCAGGACGGCGCCAGGGCCGACGGCTCGCAGTTCGACCAGCTGTTCGCGCCCGACCAGGTGTTTCATATCGGCAAGCTGGAAGTGCGCGCCCTGCACGTGCCAGGCCATACGCCGGCCGACCTGGCGTACCAGATCGGCGACGCCGTGTTTGTCGGCGACACCCTGTTCATGCCGGACGTGGGCTCTGCCCGCTGCGACTTTCCCGGCGGCTCCGCGTCCCTGCTGTACCGCTCGGTGCAGCGCCTGCTGGCACTGCCGCCGCAGACGCGCTTGTTCATGTGCCACGACTACCCGCCCAACGGCCGCGCGCCGCGCTGGGAAGTGACGGTGGCCGAACAGCGCGCCAGCAACATCCACTTGCGCGACGGCATCACGGAAGAACAATTCGTGGCCATGCGCACGGGCCGCGACGCCACCCTGGACATGCCGACCCTGATCCTGCCCGCCATCCAGGTCAACATCAACGCGGGCAAGCTGCCCGAGCCGGAAGACAACGGCGTGCGCTACCTCAAAATACCGCTGAACGCGATCTGATTGCCTCGGGCACTCCCCGCCCATCGCTCCTCCTTTCTTGACACCACGCAAGTCTCACCTCAGGCAATGCGCATACTGTGCAGATTGCCTGAGTTCACTTTGGCGCCGCCTTTTCCTGCTTAACGCTGACGGAGCGCCCGCATGTCGCCCGACCCTACGCTCGATACCAATTGCATCCTGCTCGCCGAAGCGGAAGGCACGACCTTGTTCAGCCATGCGCTTCTGCATGCGGTGACGCGCCTGCCCCGCCCCGGCATCGTCATCTTTGTGCACGGCGTCAATTCCGACGGCGAATGGTATGAGCAGGCGGAACAAGGCCTGTGCCACGGCCTGAATGCGCGCCTGAAGCGCCGCGACGAGGACCTGGTGATCCCCGGTCCGGCCGCCGGAAAAATGCAAGCCGCCACTTACGCACGCGAATTGACGGATGACGGCTTCCTCAATCCCAAGTGCAACGCCACCACCTTCCTGCAGGCGGACGATGCCAATTCGCCCGTGATCCGCTTTCGCTGGGGCTACAAGGCCAACGGCGAAGAGTTGCAGGCATTTGGCGACGGCATCTATCTCAACGAAAAGAATTACTGGGGCGGCGGGCCGTTCGCCAACGGCTGCAGCGCCCTGCCCGATCTGTGGGGCCAGGGCTTGTCGGAGGAACTGTTCCTGTGGATGCATATCCAGCACATGAACCCGACGAATGACCGGCAAGTGTACGCCTGCCCGCCGCGCCCGTATTTCGTGTTTGCCGCCTGGCGCCTGGCGCGTCTAGTACAATCGGTCAGGGCGTGCCAGCACGACGCACCAGTCACCATCGTCTGCCATAGCCAGGGCAATATGGTGGCCATGGCGGCCGCCTTTCTCGGTGAAACGCTGGGCGCTTCCGCCGCGGCTGACAGTTATGTGCTGTGCAACCCGCCCTACAGCCTGCTCGACAGCAATTTTACGGAAAACTGGGTCAGCGGCCATCTGAAGGATGAACATGGCAATACGGGCCGGCAAAAGTATGCGGCACGCACGCAAACCTTGAAAGCGTTTTTCAACATCCTGCGCACCCGTTCGGCAATGCAGCAGGATGCCGCCTTTGTCGACGAATTCAGCGCCAATCGCAAGTCTGAACGCAAGGACAGCTATACGGCCGCGTTCGACCGCGCCGACTACGGCTTGCATGGCTCCACCTATGGCCGGGTCACCCTGCACTTCAATCCGCACGACCAGGTGATTTCGGCCACGCCCGTGCAGGGCATAGGCTGGCGCGGCATGTCGGCGCAGGAAATCGCCGATACGGGCGGCGAAGGCGTCTTCACCCAGCGCGTGTTTGCGCAAAATCACCTTGTCGGCCAGGAAAATGAAAAGGATTACGATATCTGGCAGCGCAATGGCCAGCCACTGACGCCGGACAGCCTCGATTTCTGGCACCCGCGTTCACTGGCCGGCACGCGCATCAACGCCTTGCCGCCCAAGTCCTGGCGGCTGCCGATGAAGGCGCCCAAGCTGCCCGAGGCATTCCTGCCGCGCTCGAAGCGCTTTGCCGACACCAGCGAACAATTTGACGAAGGCTGCGATGCCCCGGCCGACTCCCTGAACAAGGACCGCGCCGCCGAAGCCGATGGCGCGTATGCGCCCTACCGTTCCCAAGGCAAGGGCGATGCGCAAACCGAGGCGGCGCTGCGCTACGAACAGAACGCCATGCTGCGCATGCAGGCCAGGCGCGACGGCTGGGTCGAAAAAGGCAAGCCTGTGACGGCGGTGGACCAGCCGGAGGAGGCTTCCACGAAATTCAATGCCTGGCGCAAGCAGGAAATCCAGAACTACCTGGCCGCCAATATCGACACCCACGCCACCGATCACTCGACCATCATGACCAATCCCGAGCATGCGCAGAAGGCGCTGGCGTATGACGTGGCGGTGGGCGTGTGCATGATCAGGCAGGAGGCGTTGCGCGAATTAAGGGTCGCGGCGGATTGGAGGTTGTTAGAGCCGCTCAATGCCACCGATGATAGCGCCGAATTTTTTGAGTATTACGACAGCGGAGAATTCAAAAAACATCTTTATACAAATGGGCTAACGCCAAAGACAGCCCTGCCAGAAAACCAAAAAGCATCGTTGACGAGCGCCAGAATGCCAAGCCTGCCGACCCTTCCACCAACTTTGCGCTGAGGACTGACGGTGCGTAACCTCATTGCCACGCCGCGCCGGCGACTGGCCCGGGCGCTCGCCGCATCTTTCATAGTCATTTGCCTTGCGCTCTGGCTCAACTGGCCAAGCTATGCAGGTCACCAGACTACCCATTCACCTGGAGAACTCATGAAACAGTTCCTTGCACTGCCCATGCTCGCCGCTTTCTCCCTGTTTGCGCTATTGACGGCCTGCGCCGTGCAACCTGTGCAGAAGGAAGACGATCTCCCAAGAAACACTGCCCATGCTCCCTTCCGGGCACAAGTGGTGGGCCTGCAGTGGCTCAATCCGCTGCAGCGGCTCGACTATCCGACCGAGTGGCAGTTGCTATGGACGTTGGGATTGGCCAAGCCCAACGAAAATGACGATATGGTCAGGACGGATCCCAGGGGTTTCAGCACCCTGCAGGCCGTCGCCCCCATTGCCCACGATCTCGATGGCACGGAAACGTTCAAGGGCTATCACTATAAATATGTGCGAAAATTAACTAGCCTATTTCATGACATTTACTACTCCAGCCCCACCTATTTTTATCGGGTCTATCCCAAGGATCAAAAACAGAACTGGCGCGAACTGGCAGGTATCCGCGTCGAATATGCCCTGCCTGCTGGTAAGTTGGACTCAGAAGAGGCAAAAAACACTACACGCGAACGCATCATCGATACCTTCAACATCGGCAATGTCAATTTCCCCACCCTCTGGACCCGCGCCACCCCGCCCGACGTGCGCATCACCCTCGGCGGCAACAATGCGGGCTTCGTCTCCCTGCAAGCCGCGCTGGCCTACCTGGAAGCGCATCCGCAGCAAACCGTATGGGTCATGAACTGGGACGCGCCGAGCCGGCCGAAAAGCATGCAGATCAATGAAAACCTGGTGCTGCTGGTGCTGGCCGGCCCCGATTACAAGACGGAGCGGGCGGCGCTGGCGTGGATAGGCTATCCGGCCACGAAAAGCGTGGCGGACTTTGAACTGGCCAAGGACCAGCCGCCGCGCGCCGTGCAGGCCTGGCAGGCAGTGTTCGCCGAGGCGGCGCGCCAGGGCGGCAGGACGGCGACCGATATTGGCTACGTCATCCACGACGCCAACAGGACCCTGCCCACCTCCTCCGACCGGCTGGGCCAGCTGGCGCAGGCGCTGACCCTGGAAGTGCCGGACTTCGACTTCCTGCCGCAGACCTTCAACACGCCGGCCCTGCTGGGCGAAATGGGCGCCGGCACGGCGCTGACCAATGTCGCCCTCGCCATCGCCCACGCGAACCACGTCGGCAAGAGCGTGCTGGTAGCGGGTACCAGCGATCCCGCCAGTGTCACGGGCGTGCTGGTCGCGCCGCCAGCCAGGGTGCGCCCCATAGCCCACGACAAGCCATGCTTCCGCGCGCGCGGCGAAAACCATGCGTATCTGCCCTGGTGGGGCATCCGGCATGACGCGAGCGACGACATCCAGGGCTACTCGAAATAAAGACAGAGGGCCCGGCCGCTGCGCGTGCCCCGCCCCTCCTCCCACTCACCACCCACTCACCTCCCCGTGCGCCGCCTGCCAGCGCCGCCGCAAGTATCAGGAATCGTGAGCCGCGCGCTCAGTATTTACGATTTGCTTCGTCCCCCTGCGGCGGCTTATCGTGTACCCGCAATGCGCGCAGCCCGGCTTTCCGGAACCCTGGGCATTGGCCAGCCGGCGCCGGCGTTGTTGCCAGGCGCCCCCTTCCCCCCTTTGCCTGGACAGGCACCGCCATGACTTACTTGACATACGCCAGCCCCCTGCCGCCCGCGCCGCCCCTGCGCCGCATCGATGCCGCCGCAGCCAGCCAGCCCGCAGGCGTGGACTGCGTCTGGGAGCAGGTGCGCGCGCTGGCGCAGCGACTTGCCGCGCGCGAGCCGCTGCTGCGCCCCATGCTCGACGAGCTGATACTGCCACACGACAGCCCCGCCGGACTGCTCGCTGCAGTCCTGGCGCACCGCCTGGGCGCGCGCGACATGCGCCCGGCCGTGCTGCGCCCGCTGTTCGAGGACATGTTAAGCACGCAGCCGCCCCTCCTGGCCAGCATCACGGCCGACCTTGCGGCCATCGCGCAGCGCGACCCAGCCTGTCCCGACGGCCTGCACGCGCTGCTGAACCTGAAGGGCTTTCATGCGCTGCAGACCTACCGCATGGCGCACCATCTGTGGACGGCGGGCCGCAGGGAGGCCGCCTTTGCCTTGTCCAGCCATGCCGCCAGCGTCTTCGGCATCGACATCCATCCGGCCGCGCGCATCGGCGCGGGCATCATGCTCGATCACGGCAGCGGCATCGTCATCGGCGAAACGGCCGTGGTCGACGACAACGTCTCCATCCTGCAGAACGTCACCCTCGGCGGCACCGGCAAGGAGCATGGCGACCGTCATCCGAAGATCCGTTCGGGCGTGATGCTGGGCGCGGGCGCCAAAATCCTCGGCAACATCGAGATCGGCGCCATGAGCAAGGTGGCCGCCGGCAGCGTGGTCCTGCGCGACGTGCCCGCACATTGCACCGTGGCCGGCATTCCCGGGCGCATCGTCCGCTACCACCAGGCCGACAGCCTGCCCGCCTTCGAGATGGACCAGATGCTGTAGCCCTGCCCAGCACACAATACATGGCGTCAAACGCAATAACAAAGTGCAAACCGTGCGTCTTCCGCCATGCCAAATCCCTCAGTACCATGTAATGACCGTTAATGGATGGATCAACCACCTTATGAATTCGCCGTCAAAACCCGTACCACCCTCACCCAGCCAGCAGGCCGTCCCGGCCGGCGCCGCCACGCCGCCCGTGCGTGGCGCGCTTGCCAGCCTGTCCCTGGCCATGCTGCTGCCGGCGCTGGGCACCAGCATCGCCAACGTGGGCCTGCCCGACATGGCCAGGGCCCTGCATGCGCCATTCCAGGATGTGCAATGGATCGTGCTGGCCTATCTGCTGGCCATCACCGCGCTGATCGTCAGCGTGGGCCGCCTCGGCGACATGATCGGCCGGCGCCGCCTGCTGCTGGCAGGTATCGCGTTGTTTGCCGTCGCCTCCGTCCTGTGCGCCCTGGCGCCCAGCCTGTGGCTGCTGGTCGCCGCACGGGCACTGCAGGGCCTGGGCGCTTCCGTCATGATGGCGCTGACCATGGCCTTTGTCGGCAGCACCGTGCCCAAGGCGCAAACGGGCAGCGCCATGGGCCTGCTCGGCACCATGTCGGCCGTCGGCACCACGCTCGGCCCCGCGCTGGGCGGCCTGCTGATCGCCCGCTTCGGCTGGCAAGCCATTTTCCTCGTCAACGTGCCGCTGGCCGGCGTGGCGCTGCTGCTGGCCTGGCGCTTCCTGCCGGCAGACCAGCGCGGCGCGCACGCCAGGCGGCCCGTGTTCGACCACCGCGGCACGCTGCTGCTGGCGCTGACCCTGGCCGCGTATGCGCTGGCCATGACCCTGGGCCGCGGCCAGTTCGGCATGCGCAACGTGGCGCTGCTGCTGGCCGCCTGCGTGGGCGGGGCCCTGTTCGTGTATGTGGAACTGAAGGCGCCGGCGCCGCTGATACGCCTGGCCATGCTGCGCGCGCCCGTGCTCAGCGCCGGCCTGGCGACCAGCATGCTGGTGTCGACGGTGATGATGTCCACCCTGGTGGTCGGCCCCTTCTACCTGGCGCGCGGCCTGGGCCTGAGCACGGCCGTCACCGGCATGGTGCTGGCGGCAGGCCCGCTGGTCGCGGCGTTCTGCGGCGTGCCGTCCGGCTGGCTGGTGGACCGCTACGGCGCGCAGCGCATGGGCGGCGCGGGCCTGTGCGGCGCGGCCGGTGCCTGCCTGGCGCTGTCCCTGCTGCCCGCCAGCCTGGGCATCCCCGGCTACGTCGCGCCCATCATGCTGCTCACGGCCAGCTACGCGCTGTTCCAGGCAGCCAACAATACCGCCGTGATGGGCGACATCGCTGCCGACCAGCGCGGCCTCATTTCCGGCATGCTCAATCTGTCGCGCAATCTGGGCCTCGTCACGGGCGCCTCCGTGATGGGCGCCATCTTCGCTTTTTTTGCCAGCGCCAGCGATATCGCCAGCGCCCAGCCAGCCGCCATGATCCGTGGCATGCACGCCACCTTTGCCGTGGCCAGCGCGCTCATATTCGCCGCGCTGGCCATTTTCGCGCTCGGCCGCACCCTGGCCAAGCCCCCTACGCCTTCTGGAGACACCGCATGATGCGCTACCGTCCGATTCCCTCCCTGCCTGTCCCGCTGTTACTGCTGCTGGCCCTGGCCTGCAGCGCCACCTTATCCGGCTGCGGCCGTTCGCAGGCCGCGCCTGGCGGCCCGCCGCCCAAACCCACCGTTTCCGTGGCGCTGCCGGAAACGTCGATGGTGCAGGCGACCCTCGACTACACGGGCCGCATCGAGCCGTCGCAGCGCGTGGAAGTGCGCTCGCGCGTGTCGGGCTATTTGCAGCAGATCGCCTTTCGCGATGGCCAGCAGGTCAAGGCCGGCGATGCGCTGTTCGTCATCGACCCGCGCCCCTTCGCGGCGGCGCGCGACCGCGCCCAGGCCAGCCTGGCCCAGGCCAATGCGCGCAGCAAGCTGGCCACGGCCCAGTTCGCGCGCAGCAGCCGGCTGCAGCAGACGGGTGCGGCCAGCACCGAGGAACTGGAACGGGCGCGCGGCGAACTGGAAGGCGCGCAGGCGGCCGTCATGTTGAGCCAGGCGGAATTGCGCAGCGCCGAACTGGAACTGTCCTTCACCACCATGCGCGCTCCCATCGCCGGCACGGTGTCGGACCGGCGCGTTGACGTCGGCAACTACGTGGCCGGCGGCGCGGCGCAGAGCGGCGTGCTGACCACCATCGTTGCGCACAGTCCCGTGCGCGCCATGGTCGACTTGTCGGAAGCGGATTTCCAGCGCCTGCGCCAGCAAAGCAAGCTGCCGTCCAAGGTGCAGCTGGCGCTCGATGGCGGCGGCCCCGCCCAGGATGCCACCGTCGACTTTGTCGACAACGAGATCAGCGCCCGCTCGGGCACGGTGCGCCTGCGCGCCAGCCTGGCCAACGCCGACCGCGCCGTCATGCCGGGCAGCTTTGCGCGCGTGCGCATTCCCGTCGGCGCGGCGCAGGAACGCCTGCTGGTGCCCGACGCCGCCATCCTCAGCGACCAGAACAAGAAGATGGTGTTCGTCGTCGACGCGGCGGGCAAGGTGGCGCCGCGCAAGCTGGAACTGGGCGGCCTGCAGGGCGACAAGCAGATCGTGCTGTCCGGCCTGACGCCGCAGGACAGGGTCATCGTCTCCGGCGCGGCCAAGGTGCGCCCGGGGGACCAGGTGCTGGTGGCCGCTCCCCGCGCCAACGGCGCATAAGGAGAGACCATGCGTTTTTCCCAATTTTTCATCCGCCGTCCCGTGTTTGCCATCGTGCTGTCGATCCTGATCACCTTGGTGGGCGCGGTGTCGGCCATGCGCCTGCCGATCTCGGAGTTTCCCGAGATCGTGCCGCCCACGGTGACGGTAAAGGCCAACTACCCGGGCGCCTCGGCGCAGGAAATCGCCGATACCGTCGCCGCGCCGATCGAACAGGAAATCAACGGCGTCGACGGCATGCTCTACATGTCCTCGCAATCGGTGGGCGACGGCAAGCTGACCATCAGCGTGGTGTTCAAGCCGGGCACCAACGTCGAGCAGGCCCAGTCACTGGTGCAGAACCGCGTGGCGGTGGCCGAAGCGCGCCTGCCCGAAGCCGTGCGCCGGCTGGGGCTGGCCGTCAAGAAGGCCTCGCCCGACCTGCTGATGGTGGTGCTGTTCGATTCGCCGAAAGGCACGCGCGACCAACAGTACATCTCCAACTTCATCGGCACCGCCATCAAGGACAAGCTGGCCCGCGTCGAAGGCGTCGGTGACATCTACACGCGCGGCGCGCGCGACTTCTCGATGCGCATCTGGCTCGACCCGGCGCGCGTGGCCTCGCTCGGCCTGAGCGCGCCGGAAGTGATCGCCGCCGTGCGGCAAGCCAACTCGCAGGTCGCCGCGGGGGTATTGAACCAGCCGCCCGGCGGCAGCGACGGCGCCTACCAGGTGCAGGTGCAGGCGCAAAGCCGCCTGCGCGACGTGAGCGAATTCGAATCCATCGTCGTGGCCGCCCATGCCGACGGCGGCGTGGTGCGCCTGCGCGACGTGGCGCGCGTCGAGATGGGCGCGCAGGATTACACGGAAAGCGGCTTCGTCGACAACCGCACGGCCATCGCGCTGGGCATCAGCCTGCTGCCCGGCTCGAACGCGCTGGCCACGGGCGACCGCGTGCTGGCCCAGCTGGCCAAAATGGAAGCCGATTTCCCGCAGGACGTGGCCTACCACGCCTACTACAACCCGACCGAATTCATCCGCTCCTCGATCGACAAGGTGCGCGACACCATCTTCGAAGCGGCGCTGCTGGTGTGCCTGGCCATGCTGCTGTTCCTCGGCTCGTGGCGCGCCGCCATCATTCCCATCCTGGCCATTCCCGTGTCCCTGGTCGGCACCTTCACTGTGCTTGCCGCGATGGGCTATACCCTCAATACCCTGTCGCTGTTCGGCCTGGTGCTGGCGATCGGCATCGTCGTCGATGACGCCATCGTGGTGGTGGAAAACGTCGAGCGGCACATGGAGGAAGGCATGAGCCCCGTCGCCGCGGCGCAGCGCAGCATGAACGAGGTGGGCTTCGCCCTGGTCGCCATCGCGCTGGTGCTGGTGGCGGTGTTCGTGCCGACCGCCTTCATCGATGGCATCTCCGGCATGTTCTACCGCCAGTTCGCCGTCACCATCGCCGCCTCCACCGTGATCTCGGCGCTGGTGTCGCTGACGCTGTCGCCGGCCCTGGCCGCGCTGCTGCTCAAGCCGCAGCACGATGCCAGCAGCCTGGGCGCGCGCTGGATGACCATCTTCAACCGCGGCTTTTCCCGCCTGACGGGCGGCTATGTGCAACTGACCGGGCGCATCCTCTCGCGGCGCTGGCTGATGCTGCCCGTGTATCTGGTGCTGGCGGGCCTGACCCTGTGGCGCCTGGACGTCACGCCGCGCGGCTTCGTGCCGCAGCTGGACCGCGGCTATGCCATCGTCTCGATCCAGCTGCCGGCCGGCTCGACCCTGGCGCGCACCAGCGAAGTGGTGCAGGACGCCACGGCCCGCCTGATGAGCCATCCCGGCGTGGCCCACACGGCCGCCTTCGTCGGCACCGACGGCGCCACGTTTACGTCGGCGCCCAACACGGCCGTCATCTTCACCATGTTCAAGGACTTCGGCGCGCGCGCCAGCGATGGCCTGGACGGCCCGGCCATGCTGGGCGCCATGCGCGCCAGGCTGGCGCCCATCAGCGCAGCGCGCGTGATGGTGATACCGCCGCCTTCCGTGCCCGGCATCGGCACCGGCGGCGGCTTCAAGCTGATGCTGCGCGATACGGGCGGCCTGGGACCGCAAGCCTTGCAGGCGGCCGCGCGCGGCATCGTCGAGGAAGCGTCCAAGCTGCCCTCGGTGATGGGCGCCTTCACGCCGTTCAACGCCATGAGCCCGCAGATCAAGGTTGAACTGGACCGCACCAAGGCCGAATACCTGGGAGTGCCGCTGCTGCGCGTCAACGAGACCCTGCAAAGCTACATGGCGCCCGTGTTCGTCAATGACATGAATCTGATGGGCCGGGTCTGGCGCGTCACCGCCCAGGCGGACGCGCCCTACCGGCGCAGCGTGGCCGACCTGGCCGCGCTCAAAACGCGCGCCGCCAACGGCGACATGGTCCCGCTGGGCAGCGTGGCCACCTTCAGCGAAGGCACGGCGCCGTTCCGCGTGCCGCGCTACAACCTGTATCCTGCGGCCGAAATCCAGGGCAGCACCAGGCCTGGCTACTCGACGGGGCAAACCATCGCCGCGATGGAAGAGCTGCTCAAGGCGCGCCTGCCGGCCGGCTTCGATTACGAATGGACGGAACTGGCGCTGCAGGAAAAACACGCGGGCGGCAGCACCGGCATGGTGCTGGGTCTGGCCGTGCTGCTGGTGTACCTGCTGCTGGCGGCCCTGTTTGAAAGCTGGCTGCTGCCCCTGTCCGTCGTGCTGATCGTGCCCAGCTGCGTGCTGGCCACGCTGATCGGCGTGTCGTGGCGCGGCCTGGACAACAACGTGCTGACGCAGATCAGCATCGTGGTGCTGATCGGCCTGGCGGCCAAGAATGCCATCCTGATCGTCGAATTCGCGCGCCAGGCGATGGCGGCCGGCGCCGATGCGCGCGAAGCAGCCATCGCCGCCGCACGCACGCGCTTGCGGCCGATCCTGATGACCTCGCTGGCCTTCCTGCTGGGCGCGATACCGCTGATGCTCTCTTCCGGTCCTGGCGCGGAAATGCGCCAGTCGATGGGCACGGCCGTCTTCGCCGGCATGCTGGGCGTGACCTTGTCGGGCCTGTTGTTTACACCGTTGTTTTTCACCTTGCTGAGCAGGCGCCGCGCGGCGCCTGCCGCACGCACGGTCGCGCTGGGAGAAGCCGCATGAACTGCATGAGACACATGACAACCCTGACAGCGCCCGTGCTGGCGGCGCTGCTGGCCCTGGCCGGCTGCAGCGTCGGCACGCCCACGCCGACGCGGACGCAGGGCACGGCGCAGCTGCCGGTGCTGCCCTCGGCCGCCGGCGCGCCAGCGCTGCAGGCCGGCGCGCCGCCGGCGCTGTGGTGGCAAGAACTGGGCGATGCCAGGCTGGAGCAGCTGGTCAAACGCGCCTGGCAAGACAATTACGACGTGCGCATCGCCGCCGCGCGCCTGGCCAGCGCCAGCGAGTTCGCGCAGGCGGCGCGCGGCGCCCGCCTGCCGACGGTAGACCTCGACGCCCAGGCCGGGCGCGCGCGCCTGGCGGCGATCGAGAGCAGCGACGGCCAGCCGCACATCGCCTCGCCGGTGCAGTGGAACGCCGTCTTCAGCTGGGAACTCGACCTGTTCGGCCGCGTGCGCCACAGCATCGCCGCGGCCGACGCTTCCGCCGACGAGCGCGCCGCCGTGCGCGACGACGTGCGGCGCCTGATCCTGGCGCAGGTGGTCGATGCCTACCTGGTGCTGCGCGGCGCGCAGCAGATGCGCGCCAGCCTGCAGGAGCAACTGTCGAACCAGTCCGGCACATTGCGCCTGGTGCGCGAGCGCGAGAGCGCGGGCCGCGCCGCGCCGGCCGAGCGCATGCGCGCCGAGGCGCAGATGCGCCTGGCCAGCGCCCGCCTGCCCAGCCTGAACGCGGACGAGCGCGTGGCGCGCAACCGGCTGGCGACCCTCACGGGCCAGCGCCTCGATGCGCCGGAACTGGCGGCGCTCGACCAGCCGATGCCGCTGGCGCTGCCGCAGACACTGCTGACGGACGAACCGGCCCACCTGCTGCTGCGCCGGCCCGACGTGCGCGCGGCCGAACGCGCGCTGGCGGCGGCCAGCGCCCGCGAAGGCGCCGCCATTGCCGAGCGCTTCCCGCGCATCAGCCTGGGCGCCCTGTTCGGCGCCTCCGGCGTGGCCGGCGACTGGAATGGCGGCGATGCGGCGCGCTGGCATGCGGGCGCCGCTTTTTCCCTGCCGCTGTTCGATGGCGGAACGCGCCGCGCCCGCGCGCGCGCGGCCGGCGCCGAGGTGCTGGCCGCGCAGGCCGGCTTCGACAAGGCGCTGGCGCTGGCGCTGGAGGAAACCGACAGCGCCATAGCGCAATGGGTGCAGCTGCGCAGCCGCCATGCGGAACTGCGCGAGGCGCACCAGCTGGCGCAGGAAAGCGCGCGCCTGGCCCGCGTGCGCTACCAGGAAGGCGCGGAAAGCCTGCTCGGCGTGCTCGAAGCGGAACGCATCGCGCTGGCCACGCAGGAGCAGCTGGTGACGGCCCACCGCGACGTGGCCATCGCCACGGCCCATGGCTACACGGCCATGGCGGGCGGCTTCGACGGGCCCGTGACGCGCTAGGATGACGCTGCCGGCGGCGTCAGGCGGCGTCGATCTGGCCGGCGCAGGCGTCGACCACGCAGCCGCGCAGCCAGCGGTGGGCGGGGTCGGCGTCCATGCGCGGATGCCACATCAGCGAGACGGTCAGGTCCGGCATGCGCAGCGGCAGCGCAAAGCTGAACATGCCGGCGCGCAGATTGCCCGTATGCCGTTCCGGCACGGTCGCGATCAGGTCGGAGCCGGCGGCCAGCGCCAGCGCCGCCGTAAAGCCGCCGACGATGCTGCTGATCGTGCGCTGCAGTCCCAGCGCGGCCAGCGCATCGTCCATCGGTCCCGTATCCTGGTCGCGCCGCGCCACCAGCACGTGCTGGCCGGCCGCATAGCGCTCGGCGCCGATCTCGCCTTGCGCCAGCGCATGGCCGCTGCGCACCACGCCCACGAAACGGTCGCCGAACAGCCGGCGCGTGCGCACTTCCGGGCTGGTGAAACTGCCGATCACGCCCGTCTCCAGGTCGATGCTGCCCTCGCGCAGCTGCACGCTTTCGCGGTCGACCTTTTGCACGAAGCGCAGACGCACGCCGGGCGCCTGCGCGCCGATATGCGCGAGCAGCGCCGCGCCGAAATTTTCCACGAAACCGTCGCTCGAACGCAGCGTGAATGTCTGCTCCAGCTGGCGCGGATCGAGCCGTTGCGCCGGCCCCAGCACGGCCAGCGCCTCGCCCACCAGGTGGCCCACCCGTTCGCGCAGTTCCAGCGCGCGCGGCGTGGGCACCAGTTCGCGCCCGGCGCGCACCAGCAGCGGATCGCCGGTCGTCTCGCGCAGGCGCGCCAGGGCGCGGCTCATGGCCGATGGACTCAGGCGCAAGCGCCGCGCAGCGCGCGTGACGCTGCCTTCGGCAAGCAGGACATCGAGGGTGATTAACAGGTTCAGATCGGGGATCGACATAGTTGCTTACCTTAGCATGATTTACCGGGCCCATGGCGCCAGACGCATGGATACATTGCGCGCCACACGCCTTCCGGCGCGCCCGGCGCGGCGCTACGATGACTGCATCGCCACTTTGATCGACAACGACATGCCAGCCATTCTTGCTCCTTCATCCGCCCAAGCCGCCCGCGCCAACCACCACGCACCGGCATCGATGCCGTGGAGCGCCCGGTGAGCCGCCTGCTGTCCTGGGCGGCGCGCTTCCTTGCGCCGGCCAGCGACGCGCCAATCCAGGAGCAGCAGCAGGGACAGGACGGCAGCGAAGGCAAGGCTGCGGCCGCGCCGGCCGACGCCTATCCACTCGACGCCACCGGCTGGGGCACCTGCGGCTGGCCACTGTAGGCACGCCTTTAGGTCAGCACGCGCCCGCCATCACTCGCCTGCACCAGCAAGCCATCGGCCAGCCAGCGCAGCAGCAAGGGCGCCGGCGCGAACGGCGCGCCAGCCTTGTCCAGCATGTGCGCCTGCTGCGCTGCCGCCAGCGCAGCGCCCAGGGTGGCCCCGCCCGCCAGCACGCCCAGCGCCCCGGCTTCCACCGCGTCGATCTCGCGCACCTGCGGCGTCCAGCCGCTGCGGTACACCAGCGCCAGCGTGCCACCCATCGCATCGGGCGGCATGGCGTGTTGCGCCGGTGCGTCGTGCGCCAGCCAGATCGCCGCCGCGCGCCAGGGCGAACGGTACAGCACGGCCGCCGGATGCAGCGCCAGCTGCCATGCAGCGACCTGGTCCGCCCCGGCCGCCTGCACGTCCCTTAGCGTCAGGGCAGCGGCATCGGGCGCGCCATGGGCTTCGTGCAGCAGCCACTCCAGACGCGCCACGTCGGCAAAATAGCCGTGCGCGGCGGCCGGCGGCCAGGCGGCCAGAAACACTGGCAGGCTGGCGCCGAAACGGGCCAGGTCGGCGCTGCGCGACGGATGCGCATCGCCGTAGGCATGCGCCATGCCCAGGAACCAGGAGTCGCCGCCCAGCGCGCGCAGCACAGGATACACGAGCTGCAGCGAGCGCGCATGATGCTGGCGCAGCGCCTGGGCATAGCGCGCCAGGGCGCCGGCGCCGCGCGCATCGGTGCCCAGCCACGGCGCCAGCGCGCAGGCATCCGGCGCGGGGGCGCAGATCTGCGCGCCGAACGCCGCCTGCAGGCGCGCCAGTTCCTCAAGCGTCATCGCAGGCCGCCAGGGCCGCCGGCGCGCACACCGCGCCGGCAAGCGCCCGCGCGCGGGCCACTTCGTCCAGCAAGGTGGCGAAGGGCGGCAGGTTGGTATCCCATTCGACCAGGGTGGGCAGCGGGCCGTAGCGGCGCAAGGCGGCGCGGTACAGTTCCCATACGGCAGCGGCCACCGGCGCGCCATGATGATCGACCAGCAGGCCGCCATCTTCGCAGTGGCCGGCCAGGTGCACTTCACCGACCAGGCCCGGCGCCAGCGCCGCCATCGCGGCCAGCGCATCCTCGCCATGGTTGCACTGATTGACATACAGGTTATTGATGTCCAACAGCACGCGGCAACCGGTGCGGCGCGCCACGCAGGCGAGGAACTCCGTCTCGCCCCAGCTGTCGCCGGGAAAGCGCACATAGGTCGAGACGTTCTCCAGCAGGATCGGGCGGCCGAGTACCTCCTGCACCAGGTCCACGCGCTGGCAAACCAGTTCCAGGCTGGCCCGGTTCAGCGGCAGCGGCAGCAAGTCGTTGAGCGTCGCCTCGCCGGTGGCGCCCCAGCACAGGTGCTCGGACACCAGCATCGGTTCGATGCGCGCGGCCAGGCGGGCGATGCGCTCGACATGGCCGCGCGAAAAGCCGTGCACGGAGCCGAGGCCCATGCCGACGCCATGCAGCGAGACGGGATAATCGGCGCGCAGCGTTTCGAGCACATGCAGATCCCAGCCGCCTTCGGCCAGGTAGTTCTCGCTGTGGACCTCGAGCCAGTCCACGGGCTGGCGTCGCGCCAGCATGTCGCTGTAGTGCGCGCCGCGCAGGCCGATGCCCACCAGGGGCGCGGCAATGTCGACCTCGCGCATCAGGGCAAGCCGCGCGCGCCCGCTGGCGCCGCGCCGCCCTTGGCCACCGTGCCGGGCGCCGCGTCCAGTTCGCGCACCACGCGCAGGCCGATCCAGCCGCGCCGCCCTTCCGCGCCCAGGCCCAGGCGGGTGGCCGCGCGCACGAAGTTCGGCGTGTCGGTCCAGGAAGCGCCGCGCGCTACGCGCTTCTTGCAGCCCGCTTCCTCCCACGCGCGGCCGTCTTTCGGCGCGCCCTCGTAGTCGCTGTGCCAGCAATCGGCCGTCCACTGCCACACATTGCCCAGCACGTCGTACAGCCCTGCCGGATTGGGCGCGTAGCTGCCCACCGGCGCCGTCGTGGGCCAGTTGCCCGAGCCGGAGACCACGCCGCCGCAATGCTTCTGCTGCGGGCAGTCGTCGGGGCCGTACTTGGCGTCGCCGCGCGTGATGTCCTCGCCCCACCAGCGCGCCGTGACGGTGCCGGCGCGCGCCGCATATTCCCACTCGGCCTCGGTGGGCAGGCGATAGCGCGCGCCGCTCTTTTTCGACAGCCAGCGCAGATAGCTTTGCGCATCGTTCCAGCTGACGTTCACGGCCGGGCGCGTGCCGCGTCCCCAGCCTTCGTCCGACGGCCGGTAGCCGTCGCAGCCGCCGTCCTGCACGCAGGCGTCGAACTGCTCGAACGTCAGGCTGAAACGGCCGATGGCAAACGGCTGCAGGATCTCGACCGGATGCTGGCCCTCATTGCCGAAGCGGCCGCTCTCGCCAGGCGGCGATCCCATGAGGAAGCGCCCGGCCGGCAGCGGCACCATTTCCGGGCAGGCGCCGTCGCAATCGCGGAACGATTTGCCCGCCACCACGGGAGTGGTGAGGCTGGGGTCGACGGCATCGGGCTTTTGGCGGGACAAATAGGCGGACAGGTTGGCGATATCGCCATCCGTCAGGGGCGCCACGGCCGTGTTCATCAAGGGGCTGACGCGCGCATGCGAGCGAAAGGCGCGCAGCTGGGTGTCCAGATAGGCCAGATTCTGCCCGGCCAGCTTCGGATAATCGGCGACGGCGGCATTGCCCTTCGGGCCATGGCAGGCGGCGCACGCCGGCAGCGCGCGCGCCGCGTCGCCCTGGTGGTACAGCGCGTCGCCGGCCGCCACATCGGCCGGCGGACCGGTCCTGGCCGGCGCCGCGCCCGGGCAAGCCAGCGGCGCCGCTTCCACCTTGCCGCCCAGCGCCGTGCACGTGCCGGCCGGGACGGTCATCCATTCGCCGGGATCGCGGTCGACGGTCGCCATGCCCGAGCACAAATGGAAGCAGGTGGTATTGGCGCATTCATTCTGGCCCGCCTTCGCCACGCCATAGCAGATTTCGCTCTTCGCAGCGGCTTTTTTTTCCGGTGCCTGCGCCGGCGCGGGCACCGCCACGGCCAGCGCGCAGGCCGCAGCCACGGCCGCCTGCACCAGCGCCTGCCGGTTCTGCGGCGGCGCTGGCGTTGGCGATGCAGCGGTCTTGCCAGTCGTTGATACTTGCACCATGCGGTGACTCCTTTTTCAAAAAATGTCCGGCAGGCACGCCTGCCATGCGGCGTCAGCCGGCGCTGTCAGTCGTAGTGCGCGCTCGCTTCGATCAGCTCGATGCGGTAGCCGTCCGGGTCCTGCACGAAGGCGATGACATTGCTGCCGTGTTTCATCGGCCCCGCTTCGCGCGTGACGGTGCCGCCATGCGCGCGCACCCTGGCGCACACGCTGGCGGCGTCGTCGACCGCCAGCGCCAGGTAGCCGTAGGCGTCGCCATGGGTGTAGGCTTGCCGGTCCCAGTTGTGCGTCAGTTCGATGGCGGCATGCGCCGGCGCCTCGCCATAGGCGACGAAGGCGCGCGTGAAGCGCGCGTCGGGATAGTCGTGGCGCCGCTGCAGGGTCATGCCCAGGGCGTCACGGTAAAAATGCAGGGCGGCGTCGAGGTCGGCGACGCGCAGCATGGAGTGCAGTATGCGCATGGTGTGATGGCTCGGATCAAGTTGGGACAAGGGCGTCAGGCGACGCGCTGCTGCGCCAGGACCGGTTCCATGGCCGGTTCATCCGGCACGGGCAGGTAGCGGGCGCCGGCCTGGTAGCGCTGGATGAACTGGCCGAAGTCGCCGCTGTCGGCGCGCTCCACCCGTTCCTGCTCGGCCAGCGAGGCATCGGCCTGCGCCGTAAAGCGCGCCAGCGCCGCCGGATCGAGCGGACGGCCGCGAAAATGCGCCGCGTGCGCCGCGCTCTGGCGCAGGGCGAACGCGTCGAAGCTGCCCTGCTCGGCGCGGATCGCCGCCAGCACGCGCGCCGAGGGCGTCAGCGCCACGTCCGCCAGCTTGGCGCGCTGCGCCGCCAGCGCCGTGGCGCAATCGTCGCCGCCACGCGCCTGGTCCAGCAGCGCGGCCATGGGCGCAATGCGCTCGAGCAGTTCACCGGCCCACGCCTGCAGGCTGAGCTGTTCGCCGTGGCGCTCCAGCAGCAGCCCCGGACGGCGCCCTTCCTTGACGGTACGGGCGAAGTTCTCGGTGTTCTCGCGGCTTTCGGCATTGCCGGTGAGGGGGCTGTCCTGCAGCGAGCAAAACAGCAGAAAAGCGTCGAGGAAGTGGCAGGCCGGCGCGCCGATGCCCAGCGGCTCGAACGGGTCGACATCGAGGCAACGCACTTCCACGTACTGCACCCCGCGCTGGGCCAGCGCGTGCAGGGGGCGTTCGCCGCTGTGCGCCACGCGCTTGGGCCGGATCGCCGAGTAGTACTCGTTCTCGATCTGCAGGCGGTTGGTATTGATCTGCACCCACTGCCCCTCGCGCCGCGTGCCCAGCTCGACATACGGCAGGTACGGATGGTTCATCGCCGCCGCCAGGCTGGTGATATAGCTGTCGAGCGTGTTGTAGTCGGGAGTCAGGCCGGCCTGGGCATCGTTCTGGTAGCCCATGTCGCTCATGCGCAGGCTGGTGGCGTACGGCAGGTACAAGGTATCGGCCGACAACTGCTGCAGCGGGAAGTCGCCGCGCCCGGGAAAATGGGCCGCCAGGGCAGGCGCGGCGCCGAACAGGTACATCAGCAGCCAGCCATAGCGGCGGAAATTGCGGATCAGGCCAACATAGCTTTCCGACTGAAACTGCATCGCCGTGCCGCCGTCGCCCCCGTCTGCGCGCAGGCGCTCCCACAATTCGGGCGGCAGCGAATAATTGTAGTGGATGCCGGCGATGCACTGCATGCTCTTGCCGTAGCGCAGCGCCAGGCCGCGCCGGTAGACATGCTTGAGCATGCCGATGTGCGAGCTGCCATACCAGGCGATCGGGATATCGGCGTCGGCAGGCAGGCGGCACGGCATCGAATGGCTCCACAGCATTTCATCGCCCAGCCCGCTGAAGACGAAACGGTGCAAGGCGTCGTAGCCGTCCAGCATGGCGGCCGTGTCCTGCTCGGGCGGCGTGATCAGCTCGATCAGCGCCTCCGCATAGTCGGTGGTGATGGTGGGATGGGTCAGGGCTGCGCCCAGCGCCAGTGGATGCGCCGTGGCGGCCAGGTGGCCGCGGCCGTCCACGCGCAGCGCTTCGCGTTCGATGCCGCGCAATCCCCGGGCCAGCAGCGCAAGTCCGTCCGCGTCTGCCAGCAGCGCCATGCGGCGCGTCAATAATGAACTCATAGCTGTGCTGCCTTCACAAAAAAACATCGTTCGGCTTTCCATCTCGACGCCGACGATAAGCCCCAAGCCCCGCACCACACAACTCGCAAATCCTGAGTGCGGGGATCAGAAACACTGATGCCAGGGGCCAGGCACCCGCGTTTGCGGGGCGGCGGCCCGGCACAGGCGTTCGCATCAGCGTTAGTGAGTGCTGCACTCAGGATTTGCGAATTGCGCCGTCCCGTCCGGCCCCTTATCTTGATAAACGAATATCAATAGACGGAAAAGTTTGGGTGCGCCGGCTTCGCAGCGCCGGCGCCCCCCCCCCTCTTCCGTATCCGGCGCGCCGACACGGCCGCGTGCTCAAGACGCATGCATGCGTGCATGCGGCATGCAAGCCAACAAGGAAGCCGACAAGGCGATGGGAGAACACAGGTGAATGTGATTGACAAGATGGTCGCGCTCGACCCGGGCGTTGTACGCCTGAGCACTTATGCTCTGGAAGACAACCTGCTGGCACGCGGCGGCAGCGTTTTTCTCACCGGCACCCAGGCACTGGTGCGCCTGCCGCTGATGCAGCGCTGGCTGGACCGCGAGCGGGGCCTGAACACGGCCGGCTTCATCAGCGGCTACCGGGGCTCGCCGCTGGGCGGCTACGACCAGGCGCTGTGGCGCGCGCGCCCCATGCTGGAAGCGCAGCAGATCCGTTTTCTGCCCGCCATCAACGAAGAGCTGGCCGCCACCGCCGTGCTGGGCAGCCAGCAGGTCGAGACCGATCCCCAGCGCACGGCCGATGGCGTATTCGCCCTGTGGTATGGCAAGGGGCCGGGCGTGGACCGGGCCGGCGATGCGCTCAAACATGGCAATGTGTACGGTTCCTCGCCGCATGGCGGCGTGCTGGTGGTGGCCGGCGATGATCACGGCTGCGTCTCGTCATCGATGCCGCACCAGAGCGATTTCGCCATGCAGGCGTGGAGCATGCCCGTCGTCAATCCGGCCAGCATCGCCGAATACCTGGAATTTGGCCTGTACGGCTGGGCGCTGTCGCGCTTTTCCGGCATGTGGGTGGGCTTCAAGGCGATTTCCGAAACGGTGGAAAGCGGCGCCACGGTCGACCTGGACGCCCTGTGCACGCGCTTCGACCACCCGGCCGACTACAGCGCGCCGGCCAGCGGCCTGCATTACCGCTGGCCCGACCTGCCCGGCCTGCCCATCGAGACGCGCCACGCGCACAAGCTGGCCGCCGTGCACGCGTTCGCGCGCGCCAACAGCATCGACCGCCTGCTGTGTCCCAGCCCGCAAGCCGATATCGGCATCGTCACGTGCGGCAAGGCGCATCTCGACGTGCTCGAAGTGCTGCGGCGCCTGGGCCTCAGTCTCGATGTGCTGGAACGCGCCGGCGTGCGCCTGTACAAGGTGGGCCTGAGCTTTCCGCTGGAAGCCGAGCGCCTGGCGCAGTTCAAATCGGGCTTGCGGGAAATCCTCGTCATCGAGGAAAAGGGGCCGCTGGTGGAGCAGCAGATCCGCACCCTGTTCTACAACCTGCCCGACGGCGCCCGCCCGCTGGTGCTGGGCAAGCTCGATGCCGGCGGCGCGCCGCTGCTGCCGGCGCAGGGCGAGCTGCGCCCGTCGCGCATCGCCGGCGTGCTGGCGGAATGGCTGGCGCGGCACAAGCCCGCGCTCGACCGCCGCAGCCTGCTGCCCGGCTTCGCGCCTGCCGCGCTGCTGGCGAATGCGGCCGATGGCGTGCGGCGCCTGCCCTATTTCTGTTCCGGCTGCCCGCACAACAGCTCGACCAAGGTGCCGCAAGGTTCGCGCGCGCAAGCGGGCATCGGCTGCCACTTCATGGCTTCGTGGATGGAGCGCGACACCACCGGGCTGATACAGATGGGCGGCGAAGGCGTCGACTGGGTGGCCCATTCGATGTTCAGCGCCACCCCGCACGTGTTCCAGAACCTGGGCGACGGCACGTATTTCCACTCGGGCTTCCTGGCCATCCGCCAGGCCATCGCCGGGCGCGCCAATATCACCTACAAGATTCTATACAACGACGCCGTGGCCATGACGGGCGGCCAGCCCATCGACGGCAGCCTGACGGTCGACGCCATCGCCTGGCAAGTGCATGCCGAGGGCGCCAAGGCGATCGCCGTGGTCAGCGACGCGCCGGAAAAATACGCGGGCCTGCGCGGCCGCTTCCCGCCGCCCGCCACCTTCCACGGACGCGAAGAACTCGACCAGGTGCAGCGCCGCCTGCGCGAGATCAAGGGCGTCAGCGTGCTGATTTACGAGCAGACTTGCGCGGCCGAGCTGCGCCGGCGCCGCAAGAAAAAGGAATTGCCCGATCCGCCGCGCCGCATGGTCATCAACAGCGCCGTGTGCGAAGGCTGCGGCGATTGCGGCGTCCAGTCGAACTGCCTGTCCATCGTGCCGCTGGAGACAAGCTACGGCCGCAAGCGCGCCATCGACCAGTCGTCGTGCAACAAGGATTATTCCTGCGCCAACGGCTTTTGCCCCAGCTTCGTCTCCGTGCGCGGCGGCGCCGTGCGCAAGGCAGCCGACGCCGCCATCGATCAGCAGGCCCTGCGCCGCGCCGCGGCCGCCCTGCCGCTACCCGCGCCGCACGGCTGGCACGGCCCGTTCAACCTGCTGGTGACGGGAGTGGGCGGCACGGGCGTGGTGACGGTGGGCGCGCTCGTTTCCATGGCCGCGCACCTCGAGGGCAAGCAAGCCTCGGTGCTCGACTTCATGGGCTTTGCGCAAAAGGGCGGCGCCGTGCTGTCCTTCGTGCGCCTGGCCCTGGCCGGCGAGGACCTGCACCAGGCGCGCATCGACGTCGGCCAGAGCGATGCCATGCTGGCCTGCGACATGGTGGTCGGCGCCAGCGCCGACGCGCTGCAGACCCTGCGCCACGGCCACACGCGCGTGGTCGCCAACACGCACCAGTTTCCCACCGCCGCCATGGTGCGCGATCCGGATGCGCCGCAGCATGCGGGCGCCCTGATGGACAAGCTGCGCCACGCCGTCGGCACGGAACACATCGCCGAATGCAACGGCCAGGTGCTGGCGCGCCAGCTGATGGGCGACACCATCATGGCCAATATACTGCTGATGGGCTTTGCCTGGCAGCGCGGCCTGATCCCCGTCGGCCTGGCGGCGCTGGAACGGGCCATCGAATTGAATGGCGTGGCCGTCGACGCCAACAAGGCGGCCTTCGCCGCCGGCCGCCTGGCCGCCTGCGGCGCGCCCCTGCTGCAAAACGTGGCCGCGGGGCCGGTGGCGCAAGACGCCAGCCTGGGCGCGCTGGTCGAGCAGCGCAGCGCCATGCTGGCGCGCTACCAGAACGCGGCGCTGGCGGAACGCTTCCAGGCGTTTGTCGCGCGCGTGCGCGAGCGCGAAAGCGCCGTCTTCGGCGCCGATGCGCCGCCCGTGCTGACGCTGGCCGTGGCGCGCGGCTACAGCAAGCTGCTGGCCTACAAGGATGAATACGAAGTGGCGCGGCTGTTCTCGGACGGCCAGTTCCAGCGCGAGCTGCGGCAGCAGTTCGAGGGCGACGTGACGCTCACCTTCCACATGGCGCCGCCGCTGCTGGGCAAGCGCAAGCGCGCCTTCGGCCCCTGGATGGGCCGGCTGCTGGCCTTGCTGGCCAGGGCCAGGGGACTGCGCGGCACGCGGTTCGACGTGTTTGGCTACAGCGCCGAACGGCGCCGCGAGCGCCAGCTGATCACCGACTACACGGCGCGCCTCGACGCCCTGCTGCCGCGCCTGAGCGCCGGGAACCTCGATTCCATCGTGGCGCTGGCCGAACTGCCGCAGGCCATCCGCGGCTACGGCCACGTGAAGCTGGCCAGCATCGATGCCGCCGAACGGCGCGCGCAGGCGCTGCTGGCCAGGCTGGAACAGCCGGCTGCCCCTGCCGCGCCACACGCCCAGCCGCCTTTCCGCAGCATCGCCATCCGGCGCTACCAGTAAAGCATGTTTTTCATTGACCACCACACGGCGCGGCGCCTCGCCGCGCCGGCGCCCCCAGGAGCCCTGCCTTGAAGTCCTTGTCCCTCGCCCTTCCCCTGCCCGGCGCGCGCCTGCGCGCGCTGGCCGCCATCGCCGCGCTGACCGTCGCCAGCGGCCTGGCGGCCGCGCTTTACCTGCCGGCCTCGATGGCCGGCGTGGTGGCGCTGCTGGTCTTTTGCATCAGCATGTGGGCCACGGCCCTGGTGCCCGAATACTGGCCGGCCCTGGCCTTCTTCCTGGTGGCGATGCTGTGCAATATGGCGCCCGCGCAAACCGTGTTCTCCGGCCTGCAGTCGACCACCTTCTGGCTGCTGTTCAGCGGCGCCGTGATGGGCGCGGCCATCGGCCACACGGGCCTGGGCAAGCGCGCGGCGGCCATCCTGTCGCGCATGCTGGGGCGGCGCTATGCGGGCGTCATCGCCGGCATCGTGCTGTTCAGCGTGGCGCTGGCCTTCGTCATGCCGTCGGGCATGGGCCGCGTGGTGCTGCTCATTCCCATCACCATCGCCGTGGCCGAGCATATCGGCTATGGCGCGGGCCATAACGGCCGCACGGGCATGCTGATGGCGGCCAGCTTTTCCAGCTTCCTGCCGACCTTCGCCATCCTGCCGTCGAACGCGCCGAACATGATTTTGTCCGGCATGGCGGACAATTTATATGGCGTGCAGATTGCGTATGTCGACTACCTGCTGCTGCATTTCCCCGTGCTGGGCATCCTCAAGTCGGTCTTGCTGGTGCTGCTGATCCTGTGGATGTTTCCCGCCGCCGATCCCGCGCGCGCGGCCGCGCCGGCGCAGCGGCAAGGCCCCATGTCGGCGCAGGAAACGGGCCTGGCCGTGGTGCTGGGCGCATGCCTGGCCCTGTGGATGACGGATGGCCTGCACCATGTGTCGCCGGCCTGGATCGGCCTGGCCGCCGCCCTGGTCTGCCTGTGGCCAGCCGCCGACCTGACGTCGAAAAAATGCCTGAACCAGGAGATCAACTATGGCTCGCTGCTGTTCGTGGCCGGCGTGATGGGCCTGGGCGCGGTGATTTCGGAAAGCGGCCTGGGCGAAGCCGTGGTGCACGGCCTGGGCCGGCATGCGCGCTTTGCGGCCGACACGCCGCTGTGGAACGCCGCCGTGCTGACCCTGATCTCGACGGTGGTGTCGCTGGTGACCAACCTGGCGGGCGTGCCGGCGACGATGACGCCGCTGGCGCAGGACCTGGCGGCGGTCACGGGCCTGCCGCTGATGACGGTGCTGATGACGCAAGTGCTGGCCTTTTCCAACGTCTGCCTGCCCTACCAGGCGCCGCCCCTGATTTTCGCCATGCAGGCGGCCAGCCTGCCGCTGGCGGCCGTCACCCGGCTATGCCTGAGCCTGTTCGTGCTCAGCCTGCTGATATTGACGCCGCTGGACTTCGTATGGTGGCACGTGCTGGGCCTGCTGTAGCGCGCTGGCCGGCACGCAGGGACTTTCTCACGAAAAGTAACAATTTACGCTATTTCAAGGGCTACCGCGCACCACAATGGTGAGAAGGAGGCAGAAAAAGTCACAAATAATTACCCATCTTACAGGCATTGTTAATGCAGTATTCTTAATAAAATCACATATAATATATAGTTGAAAAACGAATAAGAGTATCTGAAATTTCACCCATCTTTTAACTTAATGGACCCGCCCTCATGGAAATCCATCACCTGAAAACCTTCGCCACGGTGGCGCGCGAGGGCAGCATTACGCGCGCATCCGAACGGCTCTTCCTGAGCCAGCCCGCAGTCAGTGCCCATGTCAAGGCGATGGAGGATTATCTCGGCCTGACCTTGTTTGAACGCACGGCGCGCGGCATGAGCCTGACCAGCAGTGGCCAGCGCATCCTGGCCAAGGCCGAACGCACGCTCAACATCCATCGCGAACTGCTCGACGAAGCCAACCACATCAAGGGCCGCCTGGCCGGCAAGCTGCGCATCGGCGTCGGCGGCCAGTCCAACAACGAAGCCATCGGCCGGCTGGTGCGGCGCTTTTCCGAGCACCATCCGGAAGTCGAAGTGTCGCTGGAACACGGCAGTTCCAGCGGCACCCTGAACGGCATCCGCAGCGGCACGCTCGACGCCGGTTTCTACAACGAGGCGCGCTCGCCCGACGACGACCTGATGACCATCGAAGTGGCGTGCTTTCCCGTCTACGTGGCGGCGCCGGCCGGCATGCTCGACACCACCCAGCCGCTCGACTGGAACGCGCTGGCCGAGCTGCCGTGGATCTTCGCGCCATCGAGCCTGTGCTGCGGCGGCGCCGCCGAGCACCTGTTCAAGACGCGCAATTTCCGGCCGCGCCGCATCATCAGCATCGACCGCGAAAGCGTCACGCGCTCGATGCTGGCCGAACGCCTCGGCGTCGGCCTGCTGCATGGCGACACGGCGCTGGAAGCGCAGCGCCTCGGGGAAATCGATATCCTCTGCGTGGCCCAGTCGTCGGTGCGCAATCTGTTCGCGCACCTGGCCTCGCGCGCCAGCGAGCCGATGTTCGAGGCGATCAATGATGCGCTGAGCGAATCGGGCATATTGGCAGCCTGAGCCGCCAATATGCCGTGCGAATGCCACAGCCAGCGCGGGAAACCTAGCCAGCCAGGCGCTGCATCTGATTGAAGATATTTTTGCGGTGCATTTCTTCGGTGCCGCCCACGCTGGCGAAAGCCAGGGCGTTTTTCATCAGCTCGGCCACACGGCCGTTGTGATAGCCGAGACTGCCGTACAGCTTGACCAGGCTGGTGGCACTGTTGATCAGGTCTTCGGACCCCACCAGCTTGGCGATGGAACAGCTCATCAACCCTTCCCGCTGGCCTGCCAGCAATTGCGACAGCGCGCCAAACGCCAGCCATCGCGAACGTTCCATGCCGATGCGGATATCGACCAGGCGCCGCTGCACGTACTGGTGGTTGTCGATGCTGCTATTGAAGCTGCTGCGGCTGGCCGCGTAGCGCATCGCCTCGTCCAGGTAGGGCGCGATCAGGTTGGCCGCCGCCAGGCCGTAATACAGGCGTCCCAGCGAAATGGTGTCGATCAAGGTGGCCAGGCCGCGCCCGGGCGCGCCCAGCAGCTGCGACGGACGCACCGCGACCTCGTCGAAATGCAGGGCGCCGGTGGGCAGGTTGCGGTTGCCCAGCTTGTCGTCCACCAGGCCGGCGCGCAGGCCGGGCGTGTCGCGGTCAAGCAGCGCCAGCGCGATGTTGTGCTCTTCCTTGTCCGCCAGCCGGCAGACGATCAGGGCGAAATCCATGATGGGCGCGTGCGCGATATTGTATTTGCCGCCATTGAGCATGTAGCCGTCGGCCGTGGCGCGCAAGGTGCTCTGAATGCTGCGCACGTCCGTGCCTGTGCCGGGTTCGGCAATGCCGGTGGCGCTGACGTCGCCGCGCAGGATGGCGCCGAAATAGCGGTCGCGCTGCGCTTCTGTGCCGTGGCGCTCGAGGCCCCGCACCATGCCGGCCTGGGCGATGACGGACAGCAGCAGTTCCGGCGCGCCGATGGTCGAGGACAGGCCATCGAGGGCGGCCGTAAAAGTCCACCAGTCGCCTGTCGCGTGATCGCTGCCGGGCACGATCATGCGCCACAGGCCGGCATCGCGCAGGCGCTGCCAGCCGTCAAAATCGAAACCTTCGGCGCGCGCGGCGGCGCCGGCGGCAATGTCGCTGCCGATGCCGGCGTAGCGCTGGCGTATCTCGCCCTGTTGCGGTGTAAACATCATGGTTGGCCTTGTTGGTCAATGAAAGGAAAAGGGCCGCGCAGGCGGCCCGGGCAGGTTCGCCAGCCGTCAGTCCGACAGGATGACGGAGCGCCCGATGGCGCCGTGCAGGTCGAGGCAGCGCTCGAACCAGGTGCTGACGGGATCGTCAACCGGCAGCAAGGGCGTCGGCACGGTGATGCGCGCCCACTGCAGCACGCCGAACAGGATGTAGTCGGCAAACAGGGGCTGCGCGCCGCCCAGCCAGGGCTGCTTGGCCAGCACGCTGCGCAGCGGCGCGAATTTTTCCGGCAAGGCCGCCAGCTCGATATGGCGCGTGGCCGAGGCCTCTTCCAGTGTCTTGCCGAAGCGCTTTTCGCGCGCCGCGCGGAAATACGCCTGGTCCGCCGGCGACATCAGCGCATGCATGTCCATGGCGGCGATGGCCGAGACGGGCGGATGGATGACCGTCTGGCTGAAGCTTTCGACGAAACGGGCCATGGCCTGGCCGCCCGGGCCGCCGAACAGGCTGGGCCGGTCCGGATAGGCGCGCTCCAGGTGCACGGCGATTTCGAAGCTGTCGCCCTCGATGTGGCCGTTGTCGTTCAGCACCGGCACGCTCTTGTAGCTGCCGTCCTCGATGCCGGCGATTTCGGCGAAGGAGACGGGCCGCACCTCGGCCAGCAATTCCTTGTGCTTGAGTGCCATGATGATCTTCCATACATGGGGCGAATAATGACGGCGCCGGTCGGCGGCGCACAGGCTGTACAGGATGATGGACATGCGTTTCTCTCCAGTTGGGAAGGTCAGGCCGCGGCGCCGGTCAGCGCCAGGCGCTGCACGCCGCTGGCGGGGAAGCGTTCGCGCAGCAGCGCCAGCACCTGCTCGGGACTCGGCAGCGAATGGTGGCCGTGCATGCGCTCGAGCAGCGGATCGAAATGGTCGCGCCAGACGGGGTCGATGATGATGTAGCCGTCCTCGCGCAGCTGCGCCAGGTTGCGCTGCACGGCCGGCTTGGCCAGCATCGGCCCGCCCATCACGGGGAACAGCAGCACGGGAAAGGTGGCGGCCAGGATCACGGTGGTCAGGCGGTTGCCGGAAAAGCCGTTCGCCACGGCCGCCAGGGTATTCGCGGTGGCGGGCAGCACCAGCAGCAGGTCGTGCTCGGCGGCCAGGCGGCCAGGCTTGTCGGTCGGCCAATCCTGCGGCCGCTCGCCGCTGATGACGCGGTCGACGTACAGCGCGATCGATTCCGGCTTGAGGAAGTTGGTGGCATTCGGCGTCATCAGCACGCTCAGCTCGCAATCGAGGTGGTCCTTGATGATGCGCAGGTAGTTCGGCAGCAGGGTCGAATCGAGCGATCCCGTGACGCCGATGAGGATGCGCGGCTTGTGTTTTTTGATGGGCGTTTCCATGGTGTCGTATCCAGGTAGTGGCACGCGTGTGCCGGGTTAAGTGTGTACGGGCAGGCAGCGGCGCTGGTGCGCGCGCACCGCCATGACCATGCGGTCGAGGATCTCGGCCAGCAGCGGCTGCGAGGTGGCGAAATTGAGGCGCGCGCAGTGCGCGGCGCGCGCGTCGAAGACTTCGCCCGGGCTGAGCGCCACCCTCGCATGCTGCAGGAAGAAATCCGCCGCCGGCTGGTCCAGCTGCAGCGCCGCGCAATCGAGCCACAGCAGATACGTCCCCTGCGGCACGTGGAAGCGGACGGCCGGCAGCTCGCGGCGCAGGATCTGCACCGCGTAGTCGCGCATGGCCAGCAGGTGCGCCAGCACGGCGTCGAGCCAGGGCTGCCCGTCGTTCCAGGCCGCCACGGTGGCGTCGATGCCCAGGTTGTTGACGGCGCCCGTCAGGCGCGCCGGCAGGCGCGCGTGGAAGCGCTGCTGCAGCTCCGGCGTGCCGAAATGGGCGACGGCGCAGCGCAGGCCGGCGATGTTGAAGCTCTTGGTGGCCGAGTTCAGGGTGACGGTGCGCGCCGCCGCTGCGGGCGACAGCGCAGCGAACGGCAGGTGCTGCGCGCCCGGGTAGACCAGGTCGGCATGGATTTCGTCGGACACCACGATCAAGGCATGGCGCTCGGCGAATGCCAGCACGCTCTCCAGCTCCGCGCGGCCCAGCACGCGCCCCGTCGGATTGTGCGGATTGCACAGGATCAGCACGCGCGTGCGGGCATCGACGGCGTGCGCCAGGCCCTCCAGGTCGAGCTGATAGCCGCCGGGGCCCGATTGCATCTCCAGCGCGACCAGGCGCCGGCCCGTGCCCTCGACCGCTTCGCGGAACGGCGCATAGTGCGGCACTTGCACGATCACGCCATCGCCCGGGTCGGAAAACGCCATCACCGCGGCAAACGTCGCCTGCACCAGGTCGGGCAGGACCAGCACCTGGTCGGCCTCGGCCTGCCAGCCGTACAGGCGGCGCATGCGCGCGGCGAAGGCGTGGGCCACGGCGCGGTCGGCCTTGCGCCCGTCGCGCAAGGGATAAGTGAAATCGACGCGCCGCAGCACCTGCGCCAGCGCCGCCTGCACGGCGGGCGCGGTGCCCAGGTCCATGTCGGCCACGCAGGCGGCGAGCACGCCGGGCTGGTACTGGCGCCACTTGAAACTCTGGCGCGCCAGCAGCTGGTCCAGGGTCAGCGCCAGGCCGTCCTGCAGGGTAGCGAGCTGGCGGCTCATGCTTCGGTAAACACGCGGTTCAGGAAGCCGTTGAACCATGCCCGCAGCGCCTTGTCGTGCAGCACCCGTCCCTGCAGGTGCTGTTCGCCCTGCTGCGCGTTCGGCAGGTGGAAGCGGTGCGCGCCCTTCACCGCCCAGCGGCGCTGCATGGCCAGGGTCAGCTCGGGATGGTACTGGATGCCCCAGGCTTTCTCGCCGTAGCGGAAAGCCTGGTTGCGGTAGGCGTCGCCCTCGGCCAGCAGGATGGCGCCCTTGGGCAGCTCGAAACCCTCCATGTGGAAGTGGTACACCATGTCCGGCCACTTGGGCATGATGCGCTGGCCTTCGGCCGTCGGCTTCAGCGGATACCAGCCGATCTCCGTGACGTCGCCCTCGGCCGCCGTCACCTTGCAACCGAGATTCTTGGCCAGCATCTGCGCGCCCAGGCAGATGCCCAGATACGGCCGGTTTTCCGCCAGCGGCACGGACAGCCACTCGATCTCGCGGCGGATGTGCGCATCGCCGTCGTTCGCGCTCATCGGGCCGCCGAACGAGATCACGCCCGCATGGCCATCAAGGGT
Source organism: Janthinobacterium sp. JF4 (assembly GCF_059617925.1). Lineage (NCBI taxonomy): Bacteria > Pseudomonadati > Pseudomonadota > Betaproteobacteria > Burkholderiales > Oxalobacteraceae > Janthinobacterium > Janthinobacterium sp. JF4. The sequence goes on from NZ_JCAQAV010000004.1 coordinate 261,660, forward strand.
GTCGGGCAGCGGATCGCCGCACACGGGGCGGCGGATATCGAGCTCAAAGCCCTTGTCGCGCAGCAGCTTGCCGGCGCGGCCCGGCGTCGACGCTTCCTGGCGCAATATCGCCAGGATAGGCCGCTTGCGCCCGCGCCGGCCTTGCATCACTTCACTCATGCTGCTCTCCTTGTGTCTTGTTGCGCCGGATGTAGGACTCGACCAGGCTGGCATACGGCGGCACGAACGTCACCAAAGTCTGCCGGCCCACCTTGATGGTGTCCTTGACGTCGAAATGCAGGTGGATCGGTAGCTTGTCGACCCAGTTGTTCGAAATCCTGCCGATGCGCGCGCCGCGCGCCACCGGCTGCAGTTCGCGCACGGCCAGGTCGCTGGTATTGAGGTGCACGTAGCGGTACAAGGTGCCGGCGGCCGTCTGCAGGGTGACGCTGAAACGCGCGATCTGCACGATGACGCCATCGTCGGCCGCTACGGCCCAGTGAAAGTTGGCGCGGCAGGTGGCCGGGCGCAAGTCTTGCCCCTGATGTCCGCCGGACAGGCAGAACGGCAGGTTGTCCTTGCGCAGCTCGCAAAAATTATCGCGCCACGGATAGGCATAGTTGGCGTCGTCGCAGGAATCGCCTGCCTTGCCGCGCTGGCCGCCCACGCCATAGAAATGCGAACCGGCGTAGGCCGCGCCCTGCTCGATGGGAAAGCGCATGTCCGGGTACAGCACGGCGGCGCTGGCCACGCCGCTGCCGCTGCCGGGCAGCAGCGCGCCAGGCGGCAGGAAACGGTCATCATTGCCGGCCAGTGCCGGCGGCGCCAGGGCACTGAGCACGCCAGCCAGTAACAAAGTCTTCATCATGGTTTTTCTCCCGCCACGAGCAGCAGCGCACGCGCCGCGTCGGTCAGATATTGCGGATCGGTGCAGCGCTTGTCCTTCAGCGGCTCGTCGCAGCTCAGGCGCAGCGTATAGGCGGCGCCAAAGCGCGTGAAGCTGTAGTCGGCGCCGTCGCCTATCGATTCGAAGGCGCCGCCCGCATGTTCGAGCTTCAGGTCACTTGGCGCGACGAGGTGCGTGGCGCTGCCGAACAGCCCCAGCTTCGCGCCCGCCGGCGCATACAGGGCCGCATAGGCCGTGCCCTGGCCGTGGAAACGCGGCGCGCCCCAGTCGCCTTCGGCCGGCAGCAGCAGTACCGGGATGTTGACCTGCGCCAGCCCGGCGGGCGCGGTGGCGCGCAGCGCCCGCAGCACCGCTTCGGCCTGCGCCGCGCCGGCCCGCGCCTGGCCTGCCGCGGGCCAGTCGAGCGGCGTCAGCACGCGCTGCACCGCTTCGCCGGCGCTGGCGGCGCCCGCGAGCATGGCCAGCGCAGCTCCGAGCGCTTGCTGGAATGCCAGGCGCGCCATCTTAAAGGCTGCCCTGGTAGGCCAGCACGGTCTGCTTGAACGACTCTGGCACGGCTTGCGTGGCCTGCTTTTCATAGTCGTACATGACGTGCACGGAGAAGGCCTTGGCCATCACCACGCCCTGCTCGTCGCCGATGTGCATGATGTGCTCCATTTCAAAGCTCTTGCCGCCGAACTTGGAGACATGGCTGAGCACCAGCACCTTGTCGCCGTACTTGGCCTGGGCGATGTATTCGCAACCGGTTTTCACCATGATGTGCGGCAGCTTTTCGCTCTTCGGGATTTCCAGGATGCGGTGCATGTATTCGAGGTAGGCCGTCTGCATGTACTCGTAGTACACGGGGCTGCTGACGTGGCCCATCGAGTCGGTGTCGCGGTAACGGATGTCGAGATTGGTCTTGAAAGAGCGGCGCATCATTGTGTCCTCATGTGGCGGTTATATCCGGTCTGGCCGGCTTGGGTAGTGACATTTCGCCAATGATGCTAAGACCGAACGAGGGTGCCTCACAAGACGCAATATCTGAGGGCGGACGTCCAAATATCTGAGGAGCCGAATGGCGTCTGTTGCGCTACCATCGCTGCAGAAATATTCCGGCAACAAGGACACGGCGCACGCCGCCGCCGCTGCTGCGCGCACTGGCGCGGCGCACCGGTTTCCTCTCCCCCACCCTATTGAATGAAAGGCGCACCGATGAAAATCGCGATCCTGGCTGACCGCCTCGAGCTGTTGAACATCAAGAAAGATTCGACCTACGCGATGATGCAGGAAGCGGCCGCGCGCGGCCACGCACTGCACGTGTTCGAACAGCAGCATCTGCACTGCGAAGGCGGCGTGGTCAGCGCCCTCGCCGCGCGCGTGCAGCTGGTCGACGAAGCCGGCGCGTGGTTCCACCGGGAGGCGGCGGAGACGCTGCCGCTGGCGCAGTTCGACGCCGTCCTGGTGCGCAAGGATCCGCCTTTCGACATGGAATACCTGTACAGCACCTACCTGCTGGAAATGGCGCAGCGCCAGGGGGCGCGCGTCTTCAACCGGCCATCGGCCGTGCGCAACCACAACGAGAAACTGGCGATCCTGGAATTTGCGCCGTTCTGCGCGCCGACCCTGGTCAGCCGCGAGCCGTCGCGCCTGCGCGCCTTCCATGCCGAGCACGGCGACGTGATCTTCAAGCCGCTCGACGGCATGGGCGGCGCCGGCATTTTCCGCGTGCGCGAGGACGGCATGAACCTGGGCGCCACCGTGGAAATGCTGACGCGCGACGGCGCCGTCAGCATCATGGCGCAACGCTACATTCCCGCCATCAGCGAAGGCGACAAGCGCATCCTGCTCATCGGCGGCAAGCCGGTGCCGCATGCGCTGGCGCGCATACCGCAGGCGGGCGAGGTGCGCGGCAACCTGGCTGCCGGCGGGCGCGGCGAAGCGCGCGTGCTGACGGCGCGCGACCGCGAGATCGCCGACACCCTGGCGCCGGTGCTGGCGGCGCGCGGCCTGCTGCTGGTCGGGCTGGACGTGATCGGCGCGCATCTCACCGAAGTCAATGTCACCAGTCCCACCTGCTTCCGCGAAATCATGCAGCAGACAGGTTTCGACGTGGCGGGCATGTTCATCGATGCGCTGGAAACGGCGGCATCGCTCACGCACACGAACGAGGAACAATCATGAGCAAGGTAAGCACACTGCAAAGCTGGATAGGCGGACGCTGGATGGGCAGCGAAGCGGGCCTGTCGCTGCACAGCGCCATCGACAATTCGCTGATCTATCACACGCATGCCGAGTCGGTCGACGCGCAACAGGCGCTCGACTATGCGCGCCGCACCGGCGTGCCGGCGCTGATGGCCCTCGACTTCCAGCAGCGGGCGGGCTGCCTGCGGGCACTGGCATCGCACATCCAGCAGCATCGCGAGGAGCTGTACACGATCGCCTACCTGAGCGGCGCCACGCGCGCCGACAGCAAGCAGGACATCTGCGCCGGCATCGGCGTGCTCAATGCCTACGCCGGCATCGCCGCCAGCGGCCTGCCTTCGGGCAATGTGCTGCACGAAGCGCCCGCCATGTCGCTGTGCCGGCGCGGCGGCGCGGCCGGCACGCACATCATGGTGCCGCGCGGCGGCGTGGCCCTGCACATCAACCCGTTCAACCTGCCCGTCTGGTCGCTGCTGGAAAAATTCGCCGCCAGCTTCCTGGCCGCCATGCCCTGCATCGTCAAACCCGCCACCTGCACCAGCTATCTGGCCGAAGCGCTGGTGCGCCTGATCGACGCGTCCGGCGTGCTGCCGAAAGGCGCGCTGCAGCTGGCCATCGGCCCGGCCGATGCCTTGCTGGCCCGCCTGCAGGACAACGACGCCGTCAGCTTCACCGGTTCGGACGCCACCGCCACGACCTTGCGCAACCACCCCAACCTGCTGGCGCGCTCGGTGCAGGTCAGCCTGGGCGCGGCGTCGCTGAACTGCGCCATCCTGGGACCGGACGTGCGCAGCGGCGAGCCGGAATTCGAGCTGCTGGTCGACGCCATCGTGCGCTCGATGACCGTCAAGGCGGGCCAGGACGGCGCCGCCATCCGCCGCGTCATGGTGCCGCACGGGCAGATCGAAGCGCTGACGGCGCGCCTGCGCGAACGCCTGGCGGCGGTGGTGATCGGCGACCCGGCCCAGGCGGGCGTGCAAATGGGGCCGCTGGCATCGCAGGAACAGCGCAGCGAACTGGGCGCCCGCGTGCGCGCCCTGGCCGAGGAAAGCGACATCGTCTGCGGCCAGGTGGACGGCTACGCGCCTTCGGGCGACGGCGTGCGCAACGGCGCCTTTGCCGCGCCCACCCTGCTGCTGTGCCGCGGCGGCGCGCGCAACGACGCCGTGCATGAAATCGAGGCCTTCGGCCCCGTCTGCGCGCTGATGCCGTATGCGGACGTGGAGGAAGCGCTGGCGCTGGCCGCGCGCGGCCGGGGCAGCCTGGCCAGCACCCTGGCCACGCGCGACCCGAAGCTGGCCGCGTATGCAGTGCCGCGCCTGGCCGCCTCGCACGGGCGCGTGCTGGTGCTCGAACGCGAAGTGGCGGCGGCGGGAACGGACGTGCTGGCGTCGGCGCACCTGAAATACGGCGGCCCTGGCCGCGCCGGCTGCGGCGAGCAGCTGGGCGGCCTGCGCGCCATCTCGCAATACCTGCAACGCTCGGCGCTGCAAGGCTCGCCCACCATGCTGACGGCCGTGACGGGCGAGTACGTGCGCGGCGCCGCCGTGCGCGAAAGCGTGCAGCATCCGTTCCGCAAGCATTTCGACGAGCTGGAAGTGGGCGAATCGCTGCTGACGCACCGGCGCACCGTCTGCGAAGCGGACATCGTGGCCTTCGGCGGCATCTCGGGCGATTATTTCTACATGCATTTCGACGAGATCGCCGCGCGCGATTCGCAGTTCGGCAGGCGCATCGCGCACGGCTATTTCGTGCTGGCCGCCGCCGCCGGCCTGTTCGTCTCCCCGGCGCCGGGTCCCGTGCTGGCCAACTACGGGCTCGACGACCTGCGCTTCGTCGCGCCGGTCGGCATCGGCGACACCATCCGCGCGCGCCTGACGTGCAAGCGCAAGGTCGACCGCCAGCGGCGCGACGACAAGGGCGTCGGCCAGGGCGTGGTGTCGTGGGACGTGCAGGTCACCAACCAGAACGACGAACTGGTGGCCAGCTACGACATCCTGACCCTGGTGGCCAAGCGCGCAGGGCTATGAGCGGCAACCCTCAGCTTTCCTGATGGCGCCGCTCAAGAAATACACATAGCCAACGTTGCCCCCGTCTTTCAGAATGGCGGCTGACGAGATGAAGCCAACCGGGTATTTCAGGGACCGGGAGGGGCGCGGCGCGCCACTTCCTGTCCCGGGACAGCGCTGCTGTAGCAGATTCGACTGACGATGCGCAGGCCAGCGCCTGCGCCCTCCCTTCCCGTGGCTTCCCTTCTGACAAAGACGACCTTCCCATGCGACATGCCGTACCCCTTGCCGTTCCCCTTTTCCTGCTTGGCGCCAGCGCGCTGCCCATCACCCCCTCTTTTGCACAGCAAATGTCAGACACGCGCGCCGAACAGGCGCCGCCGCTGGCGAGCCTGCCCGAAATCAAGCTGATCGACCAATCCGCGCCGGATGCGCCCCTGCCGGGCGTCACGCGCATTTCCCGCGAAACCCTGCAGCGCCAGCAAGCGATGGACGTGGGCGACGTCTTCGCCGGCGAAGCGGCCGTCAGCATCGGCGGCGGCGCCAGCAATGCGCAGCGCATCTATCTGCGCGGCGTCGATGGCGCCAACCTGAACATCAGCATCGATGGCGCGCGCCAGGGGCGCAGCCTGCACCAGCACCGGGGCGACCTGGGCGGCATCGATCCCGACCTGCTGAAACAGGTCGATATCCAGCCCGGCCCCAGCGCCGATGCGGGACCGGGCGCGCTGGGCGGCAGCATCCGCTTTGACACCGTCGATGCGCAGGACTTGCTGGCGCCCGGCAAGCGCGCCGGCGCCAGCGTGCGCGCGGCCTACGCCAGCGCCGACGCAGCGCGGCGCGGCGCCGTCAGCGCATATGGCATGCTGGGCGAGACGCTGGACAACAAGCTGGGCTTGCTGGCCCATGCGAGCGCCGTCAACCGCGACAACTACCGCATCGGCGGCGGTGGCGACGTGCCCAATTCGGCAGGGCATGAGCGCGACTACCTGCTCAAATTGAGCCTGCTGGACCTGGCCGGCCATAGCCTGCGCCTGGGCGCGGCGCGCAACCGCAATGCGGGGCTCTACCTGTTCGGCAGGGTCGGCAGCGACAACGGCTATGCGCCCGCGAACGCCGTGCCCACCTACCAGCGCAGCGAACGCCACACGTACACACTGGAACACCGCTACCGGCCGGCCGGCAATGCACTGCTGGACTGGAAATTCAATCTGTACCAGAACGAGAACGCACTGGAAGAGGTCAGCCAGGCGCGCAGCGCCAGGACGACGGAACGGGGCGGCAGCGCGCGCAACACGGCAAACCTGGCCTGGGCCGGCACGCAGCACCGCCTGACGGCCGGCGCCGACTTCATGGACGAGGAAGGCATCACCAGCGGCGTGCTGGGCGCCGCCATCCTGGGGCCGGGCCGCAAATCCACGCAGGCGCGCAACCTGGGCCTCTTCGTGCAGGAGCGCATGCGCTGGCAAGCCCTGCAGCTGTCGCTGGGCCTGCGCCATGATCACTACCATACCGCCTTCGGACCGCGCACAGTCAAAGGTGGGAAGACGTCGCCGAACGCGGGCGCCGAGCTGGAACTGGGCCGCGGCGTGGGCGCCTTTGCCAGCTATGGCGAAGCAGTGCGCGCCAGCGGCATCATCCCCATCGGCTTTCTCACCAGCCTGGACAAAAAGAGCAATTTCAACAACGGCAAGCCCTTCAAGCCGGAAACCTCGACCACGCGCGAAGCGGGTTTACAGTACGAAGGCGCGAATGCGCTGCTGGACGGCGACAGCCTGACCCTGCGCCTCGGCTACTTCGACACCCGCATTGCCAACCTGATCGAATGGGCCGGCCAGGGCGTCGTGTATCCCGCGTATATCCGCAACATGCCCGAGACCTTGCGCAGCAAGGGATGGGAATGGAAGGCGCGCTGGCAGCGGGGCGGCTACGGCACGTCCGTGGGCGTGGTGCTGGCCGATACCACGCTGGGCGGCAAGCCCTTGAATCCGGCGCGCCGCGTGGGCACGCCCCTGGGCGACCGCCTGACGTGGGACAGCCACTGGCAGATGCTGCCCGGCCTCACGGCCGGCTATACCCTGAACGCCGTGCGGCGCCTGGACGACGTGCCGAAAGCGGCGGTGCAGCGTGCCGGCTACGTGCTGCACGACGTCCAGCTGCAATGGCAGCCGGCCGCGCTGCGCGCGCTGCACCTGGCGCTGGCCGTGCGCAACCTGGGCGACAAGCGCTACGCGAGCCACAGTTCGCTCGACGGCGGGGTCGGCAATATCCTGCCGGAGCCGGGACGCGACGTGCGCGTCAGCGCGCATTATCAGTTTTAAGCGATACCATCACCCCGATCACCCATCCGTAAAGAGAAGAGACCATGACCTATACCCAAAAAGAGGGCGCGCGCTGCGGCCTGTACCTCGTCAGCGCCGGCATCGGCGACCCTGACAGCATCACCGTCAAGGCGCAAAAAACCCTGCGCGGCGTCGATATCGTCTTCGGCATCCCGCGCCTGCTCGAAGCATTTGCCGATCTGCTCAGCGGCAAGGAGCAGCACAAGGCGGGCCACGGCCTGTTCAGTCCCCTGGCGCGGCGCGATACGCCGGAAGAGGAAGTCGACGCCATGGAAAAGCAGACGCGCGACATCATCCACGCGGCGGCGGCGGCAGGCAAGACCGTCGCGGTGCTCGACTATGGCGACGCCATGATCTTCGGGCCGCAATCGGGCTACCTGAGCGAGTTCAGCGAGCTCAATCCGATCGTCATCCCTGGCATCTCGTGCTTCAATGCGGCCAATGCGGCGCTGGCCCGCGACGTCACCGGCGGCAAGCACAGCCGTTCCGTGATCCTCGCCGCCTCGGCCGACACGCGCGACGACTACACGGGCAGCGACACGCTGGACAAGCTGGCCGCCACGGGCTCCACCCTGGTCTTTTTCACCATGCGCGCCGACCTGCCTTCGCTGGTCGAACGCCTGGCGCGCCACCTGCCCGGCAGCACGCCGGTCGCCATCGTCGCGCACGCGGGCGCCGACGAGAAACAGGCCGTGCTGCGCGCCACCTTGGGCACGCTGCTGGCCCGCACGGAGAACGAAAAACCGCCGTTCGAACACCTGGTGTATGTAGGCGATTTCCTGGGCTAAGTAATCCTCAGGAAATTATTGTGAAGTTATGACGAACAGAACCGGATGCCACGCAAGGGGCCCGCTGCGACGCAGTGCGAGCACTGCTAGCAGCGGGCAAGCCTCGTCGGCCACCTTGCAGAGCGCCGGTTTTGGAAGTCAGAAATCACAATAATTTATTGGGGGTTACTTAGCTGGACTTTATCCAATTTTGAATCTGGATAGTGGGAACGTAAGCCCTGGATGTACTGTCATTGATTGACCAACTCCACCACGAGAGGTTCATCATGGCAGTTTTACCATCCGGGCTTACGCAGTCCATTGTAGGATTTTCCGATCTGTTTTCCAAGCGAGCCTGGCCGCTGGCGCAGGTGTTGCTGGCCGGTGCCATCCTGGCCGTTGGTCCGCGCACGGTCGCCGCCGTGCTGCGCGTCATGGGCATGGCCGAAGAGAAACAATTTCAGAAGTATCACCGGGTGCTGAACCGTGTCAAATGGTCGGCGCTGGCCGCCAGCCGACGCCTGCTGTACTTGCTGCTCCATGCATTCGTGCCGCAGGGACCCGTTCTCATGGCCCTGGACGACACGATTGAACGCCGACGTGGCGCCGGCAATTCTGGGGCTATACTCGATCATCACGCTGGCGGCCAACGCGTTGTTGGCGGGACAAACAATGCCGACCCGCCACGCTTCCTGGTACGCCAAGGACAGCCCGACCTTCTCCGATACCATTGCCTTGGTACGACGGTCACTATGGGGCGCACGGATTTTTTGCGGGTCGGGGCAGCAAGCCGATACCGTAAAAATTCCCCGCGCCTTATTCGAGCGCCTGACGGAGACCGTCTGTTACGCAGTCTGAATGGATAAAGTCCAGCTTAGGCCCGGCGCATCCAGAGCGCCGGCGCGGCGCATTCCGGGCCGGCCGGCGATCCTGGCGCCGCCGCGCAGCGGCCGTCTTCCAGCAGCACGATGCGGTCCGCCACGTGGCGGGCGACAGGCAGATTGTGCGTGATCAGCAGCAGCGCCAGGCCGCGCGCCTCCTGCACGTCGAGCAGCAGCCGCAATACCTTGGCCTGCACCGAGGCGTCCAGCGCGGCGGTCGGCTCGTCGGCCACCAGCACGGCCGGATCGGCGATCAGCGCCCGCGCGATGGCCAGGCGCTGCAATTCCCCCCCACTCAAGCTGCGCGCCTGGCGCGCCAGGAAAGCGTCCGTGGCCGGCAGGCGCACGTCGGCCAGCGCCCGCAGCGCCGCCGCGCGGCAGACGGCCGCGCTGTAGCTCGCCGCGATGACGAGCGGCTCGGCCACCGCCTCGAACACGCTGAAGTGGCTGGCCACCGAGGCGCCCGCATGCTGCGGCACGTAGGCGATGCCGGCCGCCGCGCTGCCCTCCTCGCGCGCCGGCGTGACCACGCTGCCCGCGTCAGGCTGCTGCAGGCCGGCGAGGATGCGCGCCAGGGTCGACTTGCCCGCGCCGGACGCGCCCACGATGACCACCGTTTCGCCCGACTGCACCTCCAGGTCCACGCCCGCCAATACGGCTTGCCCGCCCAGGCGCTTGTGCACGCCGCGCGCGGACAGCACGCTGACGATGCCGCCGCGCAGGCAGGCCACGCCCGTGGCATCGAGCGCCGGCGCTTCCTCGCCGCAGCGGGCGATGCGCTGGCTGCAGCGGCTGGCGAAGGCGCAGCCGCGCGCGCACTCTTCATGCGTGCCGGCGATGCCCTGCAAGTCCTTGCCGTTCTCGCGCGGCCAGGCGCGCAGCAGGCCGCGCGTGTACGGATGGCGCGGCTCGGCCAGCACCGATGCGGCCGCTCCCGTTTCCACGGCGCAGCCGCCGTACAGCACCAGCACGTCGCCATCGAGCGCGCGCGCCAGTTCCAGGTCGTGCGTCACCACCACCAGCTGGCGCTGCGCCGCCTCGGCGCGCAGGCGCCCCAGCACCAGCGCGCTGGTGGCGGGATCGAGCGCGGACGTCGGCTCGTCCAGCACCAGCAGGGCCGGCGAAGGCGCCAGCGCCGCCGCCAGCAGCACGCGCTGCAGCTGGCCGCCGCTGCACTGGGCCGGATAGCGCCGGTGCAGGCTTTCGGCCAGGCCCAGCGAAACGAGCAGGTCGCCCGCAGCCTGTTCGGCCGGCCCGCGCCGCATGCCCAGATGCCGCCGCAACGGCGCCGCCACCTGGGCCAGCAAGGTGTGCTGGGGATTGAGGGCGTCGTGCACGTCTTGCGGCACCAGGCCCGCCTGGCGGCCGCGCCAGCGCCGCAGCGCCGCCTCGTCCGCATCCACCAGTTGCATGCCGCCGGCGCGCAGGCTGCCGCTGCCGCGCCCCGGCGCCATGCCGAGCAAGGCGCGCGCCAGGGTGCTCTTGCCGGCGCCCGATTCGCCGATGATCACCAGCGGCACGCCGGGGCGCGCCTGGAAGTGCAATTGGCGCAGCAACTGGCGGCCATCCGCCTCGACGCAGAAAGCGGCAGCCGCTAGCATCGCGCGCGCTCGTCGAGGCCCTGGCCCAGCAGCGCCAGCGCAATCAGCAGCATGGCCAGGCACAGCCACGCCGCCAGTATCCAGGCGCGCGCGTCCGGGTGGGCCAGATAGGGCATGGCTTCATTGAGCATGCCGCCCCAGCTCGGGGTACGCGGATCGGCCAGCCCGAGGAAGGCCAGGCCCGCGTAGTGAAACACGGCGCGGCGCACCAGCGCGACGGCTTGCACGGCCAGCAATCCCGCCATGGCCGGCCACACATGGCGGCGCAGCAGGTAGGCGCCCGATGCCGCCGCCAGGCGCGCCGCGTCCAGGCTCTCCTGGCGCCACACCTGGCGCAGGCGCAGGCGCAGCGCGCGAAACTCGGCATCCCAGCCAAACGCCGCCAGCAGCGCCACCAGGGCCGCCACGCCGGGCTGCATGGCCGAGGCGATGACGATGAAGACGAGCGTCGATGGCAATGCGCTGAACAGGTCCGCCAGCCGCAGCACCAGCGCATCGGCGGGCGGCCAGGCCAGGCCCGCCAGCGCCAGCAGCACGGCCAGCGCGATGCTGGCGGCGCTCACGGCCACGCCGATGCCCAGCGTGGGCAGCGCGGCGGCGGCCAGGCGCCGCAACACGTCGCGGCCCAGGTCATCCGTGCCCAGCCAGTGCACGCCATCCGGCGGCGCCAGCACGGCATCCATGGCGCCGCCGGCCGGCTGCAGCCAGCTGGCGCCGGCCAGCATGAGGGCCAGCACCAGCAGCAGCCCGGTCCCCGCGCGCACGGACGCGTTCATGGCGCGCGCTGCGCGCGCCATGCCAGGCGGGCGGCCAGTACATCGGCCAGCAAGTTCATGGCGAACAGCAGCAGCCCCGTCGCCAGCAGCGCGCCGCGCACCAGCGGGTAGTCGTGCTTGACGATGGCGTCCGTCAGCACCAGATTGATGCCCGGATAGGAAAAGACGGTTTCCGCGTACACGGCGCCCGACACCAGGCGCGCGGCCACGCCGCCCAGGCGCGACAGCACGACGGCAAGCACGTTGGGCGCCAGGTGGCGGTAGCGCAAGGCGAGCGGCCCCACGCCCTGCGCGCGGGCCAGGTCCATGAAGGTGCGCTGCCGTACGCCGACGGCCGTGGCGCGCGCGCTCAGGAACACCCCGGCGGCGGCAGGCAGCGCCATGGCGCACACGGGCAATACCAGGTGCCGCGTGCGCTCCAGCCAGGCGGCCGCCCCCGTCTGCGTGGAAAACGGCGCCATGGCGCCATTGCTGGGCAGCCATTGCAAACCATAGGCGAACAGCATGACCAGGCCCATCGCCAGGGCGAAAGGCGGGATGCTGTCGAGCGCCAGGGTGGCGGCCGTCAGCACGCGGTCCGCCGCCCTGCCCTGCGCGAACGCGGCCTCGATGCCCATCACCACGCCCAGCAGCAGGGCCAGCGCCAGCGCGCACGCCACCAGCAGCATGGTCCATGGCAGGTGCTGCGCCAGCAAATCTGCCACGGACATGCCGTGGCGGATGGAATAGCCAAAATCAAGCCGCAGCAGCTGCGCCAGGTGCGCCAGGTACAGCTGCCACAGCGGCTGCCCGCCGCCCAGGCCATGGCGCGCCAGCAGGGCGCCGCGTTCGGCCGCATCGAGTTCGATCAGCGCATCCTGCCCCAGGATGGCCGTGACGGGGTCGCCGGGCATGAGCAGCGGCAGCGCGAAGTCGAGGCTGACGAGCGCCAGCAAGGCCAGTGCATAGCCCGCGGCGCGCCGGCCCAGGAACGTAGTAGCGCTCAGCGTCGGCCCCCGTCTACTGCACGAACATCAGTTTGTTCAGCGGCAGCGAGATGCCGACGGCGATGCCGCCCGGCGTGAACCACGGCCGCAGGCGCGCATTGGCCGCCGTGATCCACTGCGGCGAATACAGGAAAAACGCGGGCAGCTCCTCGGCATAGATGGCCTGGGCGCGGTCGAGCAGCGCGCGCCGTTTGGCCACGTCGACGGTGCCGACCTGCTGCTGCAGCAGCTCGAGCAGGTCGGCGCGGCGGAAGGCATCGCTGAAGGCGCCATTGCCCGCCGTTTGCCGCAGCATGCTTTCCGGGTCGCCATTGCTGCCCTGGCTGACGAGAGCCAGGTCGAAATCGGCCGCGCTGATGCGCGCGCCCAGGATGCCGCTGTCCAGGATGCGCACGTTGACTTCCATGCCCAGCTTTTCCAGCTGGCCCGCCAGCTGGCTGGCCGGCCGCGCCAGGCTGCGCGCCGCCGCCAGTTCGAGCACCCACGGTTTGCCGGCGCTGTCGCGCAGGCGGCCGTCCGGCGCGGCGCGGTAGCCCAGCTCGGCCAGCGCGCGGCGCGCGGCTGCCGGATCGTAGGCATACGCATCGAACGGCGCCCCGCTCTGCCAGATGCTGCCCCGCACGAAGCGTCCGGCCGACACCTCGCCCTGCCCGTTCTCGACCACGCGCAGCAGCTCCTGCCGGTCGATGCCGCGCGCGATGGCCTGGCGCAGGCGCTTGTCGTCAAACGGCGCGCGCGCATGATTGAAGCGCAGGCGCACCGGATGCCCGGAAGGCGCGCTGACCACCGTGGCGAAACGGGCCACCTCGGCGGCCAGCGGCGGCGGCAGGCTGCGGATCATGTCCACCTGGCCCCGCTTGAGCGCGCCCACGGCAAGCGAAGGCTGCATGCGCAGGAACAGCAGGCTGCGCACCCTGGGCGGGCCCAGGTAGTATGCTTCATTCGCGATAAACAGGTAGCGCCCCGCCGCCTTGTCATACGCCCCCAGGCGGTAGGGACCGCTGCCGACGATGTCTGCCTGTTTCACTTGCTGGGGGTCGTTCAGGCGCGCATACACATGCTGCGGCAGGATGGGCACCGAACCGGCCAGCTGCGCCACGAACGGCGCATACACGCGCTTCAGGCGCACCCGCACTCGCCCCTTGCCCAGGTCGTCCACGCCGTCGATGGCGCCCAGGTCGAACAGGGGATGCGGGTGCTGGCGCAGATAGGCAAAGGTAAACACCACGTCCGCCGCCGTGACGTTCTTGCCGTCATGCCAGCGCGCACCGGGCCGCAAGGTGAATTCGATGGTGCGGTGATCGGCGCTTTCCCGCCACGCGCTGGCCAGCCCGGGCACCAGCTTGCCGCTGGCATCGCGCCACACGAGGGTGTCGAAAATCAGGCTGGTGAGCGTATAGCCCATGCCGCCGCCGGCATGGGTGTAGGGCGTCGGCAAGCCGAAGTCGCCCTGTTCATCGGCGATGGTGCAGCGCTCGATGCGCATAGCAGCAGACAGCGGCGACGACGGCTGCTGCGCATTGGCGCTGGCGCCGGCACACGCCAGCCAGCCGGTAAAGAGCAGGGGGAAAAACAAGCGAAGACGGGGCACCAGCGTTCCTGACAATCAGAAGAGAGGCAAACCCTGGCCGCCATGGCCGGGCGAGTGAGCTGCACAATATCCGCATATAAATGAGAATTATTTGCAGATACATATCTTATGATTGCCGCCCTGCCCAGGCAAATTGTCATTCCGGAGGGCTGGCATCTGAAAAACTGAGGGGCCAGGGCGCAAGCCCCCAGGCTGCGACGACGTCGCGTGGATCGGTGGACGTTGTCAACACCACGCGGACCGCACCGGCAAGGCTGCGGCACACGCTATGGCGCTTACTCGCCCTGCTCCGGCGCGCGGCCGATCTCGCCATCGATATTGGCCAGGAACCAGGCCAGCGACGACATCAGCGCCACGTTGCGCTTCAGGTTTTCCGGGTCGACCTTGTCCAGCGTATCGGCCGCCGTGTGGTGGTAGTGGAAGTAACTGTGGCTGTCGACCAGCGGCTCGAAGCTCGGCACGCCGCCCGTTTCCAGGCGGTGCAAGTCGCCCGTGCCCAGCGCGTCGCGGCGCGTGAACGCGTGCGCCCCCATCGGCTGCAGGGCGGCGCGCAGGGGCGCGAACAGTTTTTCCGACTTCGGTCCCACGCTGGCCTTGATGCCGAACGGGCGGCCGGCGCCGCTGTCCATCTCGATGGCGGCATACTGCTTGCCCAAAGCCTTCTTGTGGGCCTCGAAATAGGCCAGGCCGCCACGCCCGCCATTTTCCTCGTTCATCCAGGCGATCACGCGGATGGTGCGGCGCGGGCGGTAGTCGAGCTTTTTCAGGGTTTCCACCACACCCATGGCCGCCACCACCCCGGCGCCGTCGTCGTGCGCGCCCGTCGCCAGGTCCCAGGAATCGAGGTGGCCCGAGACCACCACCACTTCGTCGGCCTTGTCCGTGCCAGGCCAGTCGACGATGACGTTGTAGCTGTCCGCTTCCGGCAGGTTTTGCGGCGTCAGGGTCAGGTGCATTTTCATCGGCCCGCGCGCGGCCAGGCGGCCCATCAGCAAGGCGTCTTCCACGGTGACGGCGGCGGCGGGAATGCGTTTATTCTCGTCCAGGCCCGTGGCGCCCGCGTGCGGAATGCGGAAGTTCGCGCCGCCCACCGAACGCACCAGCGCGGCCGCCGCACCCAGGTCAGCCGCCGCCTTCGGTCCGAGGAAGCGCAAGCGCGAACCCTGGCCATAAGTGACGCCGGCCAGGCCCCGTTCGGCCATCTCCTGGTCGAACGGCGTGTCGATCAGCACGATGGCGCCCTTTACTTCCGATGCGCGCGCCTTGAGTTCTTCCAGGCTCTTGACGATGACCACGGGCGCCGTCAGGCCGGCGGCCGGGGTGGCGCCGGAACCGCCCAGGGCCGTGAGCACCACGCGCTGCGACACGCCCTGCGGACGGCCCGCATAGTCGACGATTTCCGCCGTTTCCACGCCGCGCACCCAGTGCGGCACTTTCACGGGCTGCAAGGTGACCTTGGCGCCCAGCTGGCGCATGGTGTCGGCTACCTGCTGCACGGCGGCGGCGGCGCCGGCGGAACCGGACAGGCGCGGGCCGATCAAATCCGTCATGTCGGCCAGGCGGGCATACGCCCAGTCGCTGTGCAGCGCCGTATCGCGCACCTGCGCCAGCGCTTGCGGCGTATTGCCTGGCGCGGCGGCAAAGGCGCCGGCGCTGACGATGCAGCCAAGGGCGAGGGATACGGCGGAACGGCGCAGTGGCGCGCCAGTCAAGACGATATTCATGTAATTTCAGTTCCAGTCAACGAAGTCGATGCGGGTACGCCGTGGCCATGGGCAAGGCGCGACTTTTTCTACGATAGCGTATTTATTCTGTCATTGCAGCAACTTTTACGGGATCGATTGCCTCTTTCCCCCAGAGTCGATTACCATGCAAATCGTGATCGCTACCGGATACCGCCATGCTCAAGGGAACACTCTGTACCGTCCGGCATTTGACCGCCGCCGACCTCAATACCTATATCGCGCTGATCAACGACCTGCCCGCGCGCAGCGAATTCTTTTCCATGCAATTCAAATCGCCCGAAGCGATCCGGCGTGAATTCATGCAGACGGGCCTGGTCACGGAGGATAGTGAACTGTTCCTGATTGAAGACCATCACCAGCACATCATCGGGTCGATCACGCACTTCAAGAGCCGTACCCCCGCTTGCCGCGAAATCGGCTACCGCCTGTTCGACCCCAAGTGGGGCGGGCGCGGCTACGGCGGCGAGGCGACGCGCCTGGTGGTCGACTACCTGTTCAATGCCTATCCGTATCACCGGCTGGAGCTGCTGATGGATCCGCAAAATACGGCTTCCGAGCGCATCGCGCAAAGGTGCGGCTTTACCGAGGAAGGCGTGAAGCGCCAGGCCTTTTTCATCAATGGCGTCATGCGCGACGTGAAAATGTACAGCCTGCTGCGTCCGGAATGGCAAGCGCATGCGCCTGTCGGGTTCGGCTGAAACTGTTACCACGCCGCCCTGATTGTAATAAGTTGTATTAGACGTGGAACAAGCGAAAAGCAGCGGATATAGTCCAGTCCATGCAGATCATTGTGATCTCGCCGGAATGGAAGGAAATGCCATGTTGAACAAGAAACTCCTGGGTGCGGTAATGGTAGCGGCAGTGGCTGTGTCTTCGGCCGCAGTCGCCGGTGACCGCGACTTCAATACCGTTGCAGGCGCCGTTGTCGGAGCGGCCATTGGCAACAGCACCGGCGGACGCAATGGCGCGATCGTCGGTGGCGTGCTGGGCGCCGCCGTCGGCAACAGCATCAGCACGAATGACCGCTATTACGACCGTGGCGGCTATCGCGGCGGTTACCGCGAAACCTATTATGCGTCTGCGCCGCAGCCCGTGTACTACGCCCCTGCCCCGCAGCCCGTGTATTACGCGCCGCCACCGCGCTACTACGGCCCGCCGGCTGTCGTCTACGTGCAACCGGGCCGCGGCTACTACCGCGACCATGGCCGCCGCGACTACTATGACCGCGGTCACGGTCACGGGCACGGTCACGGCTGGGGCCATCGTCGCTGAGCGCCACCCGCCACCCGCCAAAACCTGCGCCAGCCTGCTGCCGCAGGTTTTTTTGCGCGACAGGCAAGGTATCGCCCCTGCACAATATCGGCTAAGCTGTGTCCTATGATCAACATTACTGGCCGCCTGGACCGCACCAACCGATGCATTTAATCAAAGACGCGCTCGATTTCGGCCCCTGGCTCGATGCCGCCGCCGGCACCAGCGTGGGTGCCGGCGCCCTGCCGCGCCGCGAAAACCAGGACAACTTCCTGCTGATCGATGCCAGCGGCCACGCCGTCTGCCTGTCGCAGCAAACGCCGTTCCACTGCCAGGTGCCGGGCTGGCCGCCGGGTCACGTGCGCGCCGCCGTGCTCGACGGCATGGGCGGTCACGGCCAGGGGCGCGAAGCGGCGGAAGCGGCCGTGCAAGGCTTGCTGGCCATGCCCGCCTGCCTCGACACGGCCAGCCTTGCTGCCCGGCTCGACCAGTTGCACACGCGCTTGCAGGACAGTTTCGCCAGGACCGCGCCAGCCCAGGCGCGTCCGCCCGGCACCACCCTGACCTTGCTGGAAGTGCCGCCCGGCGAAGCGCCGCTGCTGTATCACGTGGGCGATTCGCGCCTGTATGAAATTGCCGACGAGACAGTCAATATCCTGACCGTGGACCACGTGCCGGCCACCGTGTACGCCATGCGCGGCGCGCTCGACGAGACGCGCTGGCGTGCCGCCGTGCACGGCGAGCACCATCCGCAAATCTCGCAGGCATTCATTTTAGGCAACGCCATCAGCGACAGCTTGCAGCTCGACAAGCCCCTGCGCGGCCTCGATGCGGCCACCTTGCCGCCCTTCCTCGCGCATCTGGGCGACCGCCGCGTGCTGCGCGTGCGCCCCGGCGCCCACTATCTGCTGGCCAGTGACGGTTTCTGGGCCTGCGACGATCCGCTGGACCTCATAGCCCGCTGGCCCGCTTTGTGTGCCGGCAAGACTGCGGCACAGGCCGTCAGCGCCCTGTTCGACGACTTCCTCGTCCGACCGCCAAAAGGTTTATATAGCGACAACATCACCATGCTGGCGCTGCGCTTCGATGCGGCGTTCAGCGCCCCAGGCGACTAGCGGCCAGGTAGCCGGCCGTCGCCGACACGGCCGACAGCACGGCGCCCCAGGCCATGTCGATCGCCGTCAAGGCCAGCGGCCAGTCGCGCAATGTCGCATAGTTGCTCAAATCATAGGTGCCGTAGGCAAGCAGCCCGAGCAGCGCACCCAGCGCTGCCGCCGTGCGCCCGCGGCGCACGCGCAAACCGGGCAAGATGGCAAACACCAGCAGCCCCGCCACGTACAGCAGATAAAACAGCGTAGCCGGCGCCCAGCGGGGAGAATCCGCCAGCAGCGGCCCCAGCGCTGCGGCGTAGACGGGCTTCATCAGCACCGCCAGCCACAGGGCATCGATGGCCAGGAATACGCACAAGGTGGCGCCATAGGCAATGGCAAGCTGGAGCGGGCGTTGGACAGGCATGGTCATCTTTCGGCGTCAGGCGGCGTGTGTGGCGGGCGGTTGTGCCAGCATAATGCAAAATGCCCCTGACTCGCATCGCGGACGTCAAAATGCCCGGTCGGCACGCACGTGCAGGGGTAGGAAGCGACTCCATGCAATATCAAAATAACATATCCAAAAAGATATAAAATGTGTTTTTGAACAATAGTTTCCATGACATGTATGGCAAGGTGTGACCAGGGACATGAATTTGGGCAAAAAGAGCGCCTTCCGGCGCCTTGAAAGTTGCCAAGCAGGCGCAAAAGCGCGTAAGCTCTCATGTATAACAGAGGGCAAAATATCGCCGCTCGATTCGAGTCAGAATGTCATGAAAAAATGCAGCAACCCGGAGCACCCGCACTGTACCTTCTGGGTCTTGCCTGGGGAAACAGTCTGCGCGGGCAACCACCCGCAAGCGACGACTGCCCCCAGCAGCTACGACCTGTTGACCGCACTGCGCAGCACCCGTTCCGAGCCATCGGCAACGGCGCTTCCGCACGCCCCTGCCCGTGATGCTGTTATTCGTGATGCTGTGATTCGCAATGCTGCCATTCAAGCGGCGGCCCGCTCCGTGCCCGTTGCGCCGCCAACGGCTCCCCCGGCCTACCAGCCCATACAAGCCCACCTGCACATCAGCGGCTTCGATCCGCGCGCGGCAGGCGGACGGCAAACCCTGAAAATGGAATTGCGCGGCATGAGCGCCGCCTGCGCACCGCAGCTGGCCTTGCGCCTGCGCTCGGACCTGATCCCCCGTGGGCACGTGCAGCATGATTTCGTGCGCACCACGCGCGGCGACTGGCGTCCCGTGTTTGTCGAGTTTTCTTCCCGCAACAAGGAACACGGGCAATACCAGATCGACGTCGAAGTGCACAGCCACGTCGATGGCGCCGTGGCGCAGAAATGGGTATGCACGTTTGTCATCCTCGTGCCGCGCCGCGACGCCACCCTGACGGAAATCCACCAGATCTTCCTCAGCACGCACAAGAACGTGCGCGTGATGGCCGATGACGCGTCGATCGCCCGCGTGACGGGTGGCGATGGCTGCAACCTCGACGTGACGGCGCGCAATGCCGGCATTGCCCACGTGGATTTATCTGCGCCGCAAGGCAAGATCGACATGGGCTTTACCACCATCGCCTGGGACGAGGAGTTGATCGAAGTCGACCTGCCCGCCGCCAGCCACTGCCATCCTCACCCGAGCCAGGCCGCCTGCCTCGTCAATGCGGCGCCGGAAGCGGGCGAACAGCGCCAGATCCGCCTGTTCGCGCTGGAAGAATGCATGCTGGGGCGTTTCGAACTGGTGGACCCGGAAGCCGATGTACTGCTCAGCCATTTCAGCCCCGACGGCCAGGACAACAATGGCTTGACGCGCCGCCTGTCGGGCCGCCACGCCATCATCCGGCGCGGCCAGCAAGGCTTTGAAATCGAGGATGTATCGCGCTACGGTGTGCTGCTCGACGGCGTGTGGCCCGGCAAGCACAAGCCCGTCGCCCTGCGCCTGGGCATGCGCATCGAATTATCCGCCAGCATCAAGGGCATCGTCGTGCTCAGCGTTACGGCCCTGCTGGCGCACGGCGTGATCCTGCACCGCATCGACCACGGCGCCCGCGCCGAATGTTTTTACCTGCTGCTGCCCGACACCCAGCCCACGCCGGCCAGCCAGCTTGCCACGCCGCAGGCCAGTTGCTTGCCCGTGCTGTTCCACCGCAACGGCGGCTTCTGGCACCTGGACACCATCAGCGGCAAGGAAACAGCGCTGGCGCCCGCCACCGCACTCGACAAGCTCAGCGGCTTCGCGCGGCACAACCGCTTCGCCAGCGAACCGTATCCGGAATGCTGGATCATCCGCACCGAAGGCGCGGCGCTGTGCGATAGCAGCAACGTGCTTACTGTATAGGAACACTGAACCAAACCTACTGCGCGTCGGTATAGGCGGCCTGCGATGCTCACCGGCTCGGCGCCCCCGTACCGAGTACGGTTGCGCTTCTCGACCACCTCTTCCTTCCGCTCGCTACGGTTTTGTTCAGTGTTGTAAATCTGCAGTTACCCACAAGGCACTAGCGCGGCACGAGTACCAGAAAAATCATCGACAAGCCGAGTATAAACACCGCTTCCAGCGTAAACACGATGGCGGGAATCTGCAATTCGCGCGGGATTTTCATGGCGAGACCTCCTTAATCAAGCAACTTCCTTCAGCATAGCGCGCAGCGCGCCAATTACATTATCAGCCGCACAACACACTTGACGGCCCGGCATGCGTTGCCGAGTGCGCTGGCAAGGCCATCCCGACACACAATTTAACATTTTAATAGCAGATATTCTGCAAAAAGCTCCCTCCACGCCCGTGCATACTGTATATTCATCCAGTTAATATCCTCCTGCATTTCACACAGCGCCCGCATGGCGTTTTACATTTTCTATGGCTTCCAACAAAGCGCATCATGCGACCGGTTGGGCTGCCGGCGTGATCGCCGCAGCCCTGGTCGCGCACGCTGGCGCCGGCGGTCCCTATCAAGTGCTGAGCGTGCTCGCCTTTGTCATGGGGGCGCTGGGCGGCACGGCGCCGGACTGGCTGGAAGTGGCCTGGTGGGCGCGCACGCACAAGCTGTGGATCACGCACCGCACATGGACGCACTGGGGCCTGGCCTGGATCGCCCTGCTCGTCTACACCTACCTGCAATTGCCGCACCACCTGTGGGCGCCGCCCCTGTTCGGCTTTGCCGCCGGCGGCATCATGCATCTGCTGGCCGACTGGCCCAATCCGCTGGGCGTGCCATGGATCTTTCGCCGCCACTCGCTGCGCTGGTGGAAAAGCGGCCGCCACGACATCATCGTCATCATCGCCGCCTGGCTGGCCGCCACCATCGTGGCCGACCACGTGTTTTTTGACGGCATCCACTGGCAGCGCACCGTGCTGGCGTTTGATGGCCTGCTGCACTGGTCCGCCACTGCCCTGCAGCAAGCGTGGGCGGATCTGCAACAGTGGCAGGAACGCTGGCGCCTGGGAGCCCACGCCAATTGACGCCGGCGGCATGGCAGTGTGATAATGCGTATCATTCTCAAACAGCCCAGCCAGCCGGCACCCCGCGTTCCGCCAGCCCAGCTCTTCCCTTGCCCGGAGAACGCAGTGAGCACCGTCAGTCCCGTCCATGCCATCGACCTGAAAAACCTGTACAGCGAGCATCACGGTTGGCTATATGGCTGGCTGCGCGGCAAGCTGGGCAACCGCGCCGAAGCGGCCGACCTGGCGCAGGACACGTTCTTGCGCCTGCTGGGCAAGCGCGAGCTGACACCGCTGGCGCCCCTGCGCGAGCCGCGCGGCTACCTGGCGACGATCGCGCGCGGCTTGCTGATCGACCGCTACCGGCGCCAGGCGCTGGAACATGCCTACCTGGAAGCGCTGGCGCAGCAGGCCGAGCCGGCATCAATGTGCGCCGAAACGCATGCCATCATCATCGAAACCCTGCTCGCCGTCGATCGCCTGCTCGACCGTCTGGGCGCGCGCACGCGGGCCATCTTCCTGCTGGCGCAAATCGAGGAACTCAGCTACGTGGACATCAGCCGGCGCCTCGGCGTCTCCCTGCCAACCGTGAAAAAGCACCTGGTGCGCGCCTACACGGAATGTCTGATGCTGGCGGCCGGCTGATGTTCGGCACATCCCCTTCCACTCCCATCTCCCGCAGCATCCTGGCCGCCGCCGCCCATTGGCATGTGGAACGCCAATGCGGCAGCGCCGACCCGGCCGCCCTGCAGGCATGGCGCGACGCCAGCGCCGAACATGAACGGGCCTGGGAACTGCTGCAGCGCATGGACAACCAGCTGGGCGCGATACCGGCAGCGCTGGCGATTCCTGCACTGCAGGCGGCGCGGCAGCGCCGGCGCGCGGCCGCCAGGATACTCGCCCTGCTGGTGGCGGCCGGCGGCGGCATCGCGCTGGGCCAGGCGGGCTTGCAGTCCGGTTCATGGCAAGCCCTGACGGCATCCTTGCGCACGGCGCCGGGCCAGCGCCGCCACGTCACGCTGGCCGATGGCGGGCGCCTGGAGGTCAATACGGATAGCGCCCTGGATGTCGCTTACAGCGCCACCCAGCGCCACATCCGCCTGCACCATGGCGAAATCATGATCACGACGGCGCCCGATCCGCGCCCCTTCCTCGTCGCCACGCCGCACGGCGTGATCCGCGCGCTGGGCACGCGCTTCGGCATACGCTGCGACGACGATGGCAGCACCGTCAGCGTCTTCGAGCACGCCGTGGAAGTGCGCTGCGCTGCACGCCCGGATGCCGTGCGCCGCCTGGAAGCGGGACAGCAGCTGCGCTTTCGCGACACTGGCGCGGATGACGTGCAGGCCATGCCGGCGCACCAGGACAGCTGGCTGCGCGGCATGCTGGTGGCGGCCGACTGGCCGCTGCAAAAACTGGTCACGGAACTGGCGCGCTACCGGCGCGGGCGTCTCGCCTGCGACGCCGGCGTGGCGCGGCGCCCCGTCACGGGCACTTACCGCCTCGACGATATCGACGCCGTGCTGGAAAGCCTGTGCGCCTCGCACGGGCTGCAAGTGACGTACTTCACGCGCTACTGGGCCACGGTGGCGGCCAGGCCGGCATAATTATTTTCCTTTTTTTGCGCCAGGGGTTGGTGTTTCGCCGCGCTGCTTCGGCTTGACAAGTAAGAAGCCGATTCATTGGCCATTTTCTTATCCCTCTGAGCAGAAAGACCGAGCATGCAGCTGACCACCCCCGTCCTCCATCCCGCCGCGCGCGCCATCCGCCTGGCCGTCCTCGCCATGGCATGCGCCGCCCCCGCCGCCTTCATCGCCGCCCCCGCCCTGGCGCAAGGCCAGGTCGCCGCGACCGCCGCGCCGCAAACCTATGCCGTGCCGGCCGGCCCGCTGGCCACCGCCCTGAACGACTTCGCCGTCGCCGCCGGCGTCAGCCTGTCGACCGATCCCGCGCAGACGCGGGGACTGCGCTCGCCCGGCGTGCACGGCAGCTTCAACGTGCCCCAGGGCTTTGCCCAGGTGCTGGCCGGCAGCGGCCTGGAAGCCGTGCAGCTGCCGAACGGCGCCTACGTGCTGCGCCAGGCGGCGCCAGCCTCCGCCTCGGCGGCCGGCGTGGAAAAGACCATGGCGCCCGTGACGGTCAGCGCCAGCATGGAGCGCGACCCCGTCAGTGAACACAGCAACTCGTACGCGGCGCGCGCCGTCACCGTCGGCAAGGGCGTGCAAACCCTGCGCGAAATTCCCCAGTCCGTCAGCGTCGTCACACGGCAGAAAATGGACGACCAGAACCTCAACACCATCGACGCCGTGCTGGCCAATACCACCGGCATCACCATGTACGACAGCCCGATGGGCGGGCGCTATGTGTATTCGCGCGGCTTCATGGTCGAGACCTACCAGTTCGACGGCGTCAACCGCGCCATGTACTACCCGCAGGCGAACAGCTTTACCAGCAATACCGCCATGCTCGATCGCGTGGAAATCGTGCGCGGCGCCACGGGACTGCTGCAGGGCACGGGCTCGCCGGGTGCCGCCATCAACATGGTGCGCAAGCGCCCGCTGGCGGAAAAGCAGGTGCAGTTGGCGCTCGGCGCGGGCCGCTGGAACGACGTGCGCGGCGAAATCGATGTCACCGCCCCCCTGAACGAAGCGGGCAGCATCCGCGGCCGCGCCGTGGCCTCCATTGAGCAGCGCGATTATTTCTATGACGTGGCTGACAGCCGCACCGACGTGCTGTACGGCGTGCTGGAATTCGACCTGGCGCCGGGCAGCAAGCTGACGGCGGGTGCCAGCCATGAAAAACTGAAATCGACACCGTTCTTTTCCGGCATGCCCCGCTACCGCGATGGCAGCGACCCGACACTGCCCCGCGAGACCTTCCTGGGCGCCGACTGGAACCGCTGGAATAGCCGCCAGACGGCCGTCTTCGCGGAATTCGAGCACCGCTTCGACGCCGACTGGGCGCTCAAGGCCAGCGCCAACTACACGCGCGAGCGACATGACGTGAAATACATGTTCAGCCAGGGCGCGCTCGATCCCGCCACCCTGGCCGGCATGATGATGTATGGCGGCGTGTTCGACTATGGAAGCACCAACAAGGGCATCGACCTGTCGCTCGATGGCAAATTCAACGCCTTCGGTCGCCGCCACGGCTTCAGCGCCGGCGTCAGCACGAACCGGCTGGAAAGCGACAGCGATTTCAGCCTGGCCCTGCTGCAGCAAGCGAACAATCCGCGGCAGCCCAATCACGGCGTGGCCGAACCGAGCGACGCCTGGTTCCGCGAGAACAGCTACCGGGGCGATCCCAGCGTAACAAAAATGACGCAGACGGGCGCCTATGGCGTGGCCCGCTTCAGCGTCAGCGATCCACTCACCGTGGTGGCCGGCGCGCGCATATCGAACTACAAATGGAGCAGTGTGTACCGCGATACGGGCGAGGTATATATCGACCCCTACCACGAAAACGGCGTCGTCACGCCGTATGGCGGCGTGATCTACGCATTCGACAAGCGCTGGTCCGGCTACGCCAGCGTCTCCGACATCTTCCAGCCGCAAAACCAGCGCACGGCCGACGGCGCCCTGCTCGACCCGCTCAAGGGACGCAACCTGGAGGTGGGCGTGAAGGGAGAACTGTTCGACGGCAAGGTGAATACCTCGCTGGCGCTGTTCCGCATCGAACAGCGCAACCGCGCCGAGCTCGACCTAGTCAATACATGTTCCAGCGGCACGGAGTGCTATTTCTCGGCGGGCAAGGTGCGCAGCGAAGGCGTCGATGCGGAAATCAGCGGCGAAGTGGCGCCGGGCTGGCAACTGTTCGCCGGCTATACCCTGAACAACTTCAAGTACCTGGAGCAGACGTCGAATGCGGGCGTGATGTTCGCCAGCACCTACTCGCCGCGCCACATGCTGCGCGCGTGGAGCGACTACCGCCTGCCCGGCGCCTTGCAGAAGTGGAGCGTGGGCGGCGGCGTGAATTTCCAGACGGAGAGCTCGCGCACCACGCGCGACGTGACGGTGGCGCAAGGCGCGTACGCCTTGTGGAGCGCGCGCGCCGCGTACCAGATCGACCGCAACTGGACGGCGTCGCTGTCCGTGACGAACTTGCTCGACAAGCGCTACTACCAGACGGTGGGTGCGCCTGCGTGGGGCAATTTCTATGGCGAGCCGCGCAAGGCGCAACTGACCCTGCGCGCGCGCTTCTAAACACTGTCAGGTCGCCGGGCGCATGGGCGCCTTCGGCAGCGGGATGAATTCCGTCTCGCCCGGCACTTGCCCCATGCGCTGGGCGCTCCAGTCGTCGGCGGCCTGCGACAGACGCTCCTTGCTCGACGAGACGAAGTTCCAGAACAGGAAGCGGTGGCCGTCCAGCGGCTCGCCGCCGATCACCACGAATTGCACCGGGCCGCCGCCTGCCGTCACCACGGGCGCGGCCCCAGCTTCCAGCAAGGCCATGGTGTGCGGCGCGAGCGCCACGCCATCGACCAGCACGTCCCCGCTGATCGGATACACCGCCGATTCCGCCGGCAAGCCCTCCAGGCGCAACTCGCGCCCCGCCTGCAGCGCCACGTCCAAATACAAGGTCTGCATGTAGGTGCGCACGGGCGACGTCTGGCCAAACGCCGTGCCGATCAACACTTTGACGACGGCGCCATCGAGCGGCACGACGGGAATGTCGGCTTGCGGCGTGTGCGTGAAACTCGGTTCATCTTCTTCGTGCGCCTTTGGCAGCGCGGCCCATAGCTGCAAGCCGTGCGTGCGGTGCGGCTGGCCCGCCAGGTCGGACGGCGTGCGCTCGGAATGCACGATGCCGCGCCCGGCCGTCATCCAGTTGATGGCGCCCGGTTCGATGCGCTGGCAGGAACCGATGCTGTCGCGGTGGTCGATCGCGCCCTCGAACAGATAGGTGACGGTGGCCAGGCCGATATGCGGATGGGGGCGCACGTCGTGGTTGGCGTCGGGCGCCACGTCGATGGGGCCGAAATGGTCGAAGAAAATGAAGGGGCCGACGGCCTGTTTTACTGCGGAGGGCAACAGGCGCCGCACGACGAAGCCGCCACCGAGGTCCTTTTCGTGGCTTTTCAGGATGGCCGCGCTCATGCCAGCACCGTCGTCACTTCGGTGGTCACAGCCGTCATCAATTTATGCAGCGGGCATTTGCCGGCTGCGGCCAGCAATTCCTGGCGCTGCGCGTCCGTCAGGTCACCCGTCAGGTGCAGGGTGGCGGCCAGGCGGTATACGCCCTTGCGCTCTTCGCTGGCATCGCGCTCCGTCGACACTTCCACGTGTTCCAGGGGGATGCCCTTGTGCCTGGCGTACCAGACCACCGTGAGCGCCTTGCAGGCCGACAGGGCCGCGTCATACAGGTCGTGCGGCGAAGGGCCGGCATCGCCGCCGCCCTCCTCCACCGAGGCGTCGGCGGAAATGATGTGATCGCGCACGTGCACGATGTGGCGCATGGCTTGCGACTGGTCGCGGATGGCTTTGATGGTCATGGCGTTCCTTGCTGCGTTTGGAAAGCCACAATTTACACCGTTTGCCCGCTTTGCGCAGCCTGCTCCACTGCTACCTGGTCATTTGATACGGAACAGGGCATCGACCGTCTGCGCCATTTTGAGGCTGGTGACCATCAGCATGTCTTCGGGATTTTGCCGCTGGCGGCTGTTAGCGCGCTGCAAGCGGTCGGACGGCACCAGGCCCACCGCATTGCCCAGGTTTTTCAGCTGGTCCGACGAGATGCCGGCCACGGCGCCCGCGCGCTTGCCGAAGCCGCGCGCCATGGAATCGGCCTTGCGCTGCGCATCCTTGACGGCCTCGCCCATCAGTTCTTCTTCCAGGCGGATGCGCTCGGTGGCGCCGAAGGTGACGGCAAACGCATCGAGGTTGGGCATGGCCAGCAGCGGGCGCATGACGGCGGGCCATTTCGACAGGTCCATCACGTTGATATGCACGCTTGCCTTGATCAGGTACTGCGGGTTGGCCGGGTCCTGGTCCGCGCCCTTGCGGATTTCCTTGCGCACGTCGCGCACCTCGATGCCGTCCGCCGCCTCGGCCAAGCCCTGTTCCACCAGCAGCGCCTTGATTTCCGCGATGCGCGCCGCTACCTGCGCACTGGCCACGTCCGGCGCCGGATCGAAGACGCTGACGTCGAAATCGATCTCGCCCAGGTCCGGCGTGACGAAGCTGTAGGCCGTGCCCGTCGCGTGGATGAAGGGATAGGAGGGAAGATCGCCGGCCAGGGCGGAAATGGGCAGGCAGGAGAACAGCAGGGACAGCAGGCGGCGTTTGGACACGGAGACTCCGGCACGGTGAAGGTGCATGGAGTATCCGCCAAGATGACATATTTGACAATGAATTAATCGAGCGTGCGCGCCACCCTGAAACCGACGATATCGTTCGACAGCACGGTGGAAAAGCCGTTGCGCAAGGCCGAGCGCAGATAGCGCGGGTGGTACAGCCAGGAGCCGCCGCGCAGGATGCGCCGGCTGCTGTCGCTGCCCTCTTCCCATGCGCTGCCGTCGACGGGCGCGCCTTCGTAATTGTCGTGCACCACGTCCTGCACCCATTCCCACACATTGCCGTGCATGTCGAACAGGCCCCAGGAGTTCGGCGGGAAGGTGCCCAGCGGCGTGGTGCCGCCCCGGTACACGCCGCGCGGGCCGCCGTTGTACACGTACAGGCCATCGTAGTTGGCTTGCTCGGTGCTGATGGTGTCGCCCACGTTGAAGGCCGTGCGCGTGCCGGCGCGGCAGGCGTATTCCCATTCCGCCTCGCTGGGCAGGCGGTACCGCCGGCCCGTGCGTTCGCTCATCCACGCCAGGTACAGCTGCGCGTCATTCCAGCTCACGCCCACCACCGGGTGCTGGTCGGTTTGCACGAAACCGGGATTGTCCCAGTCCGTTTCCGACCCGCCCGCCCATTGCGTCGCCTTGACGAAGGCGCGCCACTCGCCCACGCTGACGGGGTGGCGCGCCAGCGCGAACGGGCGCTCGATGCCGACCCAGTGCTGCGGCATCTCGCGCTCCAGCCAGGCCTGCTGCGAGCCGGCCTGGATGGCCGCCTTGTGTTCCGTCTCGTGCGCGCCCATCTGGAAGCGGCCGCTGGGAATGAGCACCAGTTCCGGCCCCTGTCCCGCGCCATCGAGAAAATCATCGCGCAAGATGCCTTCCGCATTGGCCACCGGTTCCGCGTGTGCGGGTTCCGGCGCCGGCGCAGATGCCGGCGCAGGAACAGATGCGGCGGCGGCGCGGCTGGCCTCTTCGCGGCGCGCGCGTTCCTGCTCGGCGCGATAGGCCGCCTCCGCCTTGGCGACGATGGCCTTGCGCTGCAATTCCTGGTGTTCCTGCAAGGCGGTGGCGGCATCGGCTTCGCGGCGCGCGCGCAGCTGGCCGCGCAGCGCTTCCTTGCGCAGCTTGCGCGCCTCTTCCGCTTCGAAATGGCGCTGCGCCTCCTGCTCGCGGCGCAGTTTGTCCTGGCGCTGCTTTTCCAGCGCGGCGGCCTGGATTTCCGCCTTGCGGCGCTGGTCCAGTTCTTCCTGGCGTATGCGGGCCCGCCTGATCTCCTCTTCGCGGGCCTGCTCGGCGGCCAGCGCCGCCCGCTGCTGTTGCTCTGCGAGGCGCGCCTGCTGCTGGCGCGCCTGTTCCGCCAGTTCTTCGGGCGACGGCCCGGCCGCGCGCTCCAGGTTTTCCAGCAAGGCTTGCACCGATTGCGGACGCAGTTCCGCCGTCAGCGAAAAGCCGTTCTGCAACACCTGCCACTGCGCCGCATTGAGCGCCTGCGGTGGCGAGGGCAGATGGCTGGCGCTGCGCGCATCGTCGAACGGCATGCGCCCTTCGAGCATCTGGTAAATCATCACCGCCACCGCATACACGTCCAGGCGCGGGCTGGGCTGGCGCTGGTTGGCGCCGGCCTCGGGCGCCCGGTAGCCGTGCGTGCCCGCATTCGGCATGTCCAGCGCCAGGCTGCTGTCCGCATTGCGCACGCGCGACGCGATGCCGTAGTCGAGCAATTTGACGTCGCCCTTCGCCGTCAGGAAGACATTGCCCGGCTTGATGTCGCGGTGTACCAGCTTGTGCTTTTCCCACGCATACGACAGGGCCTCGGCCACCGGCTGCAGCAATTGCTGCACCATGGACAGCGGCAGAGCGCCCTCGCGCGCCAGATAGTGCTCGAGGTCTTCGCCATCGAGGCATTCCATGATGATGAAATAGCTGGCCGTGGCCGGGTCCTGCGCCCACTCGTAGACGCGCACGATGTTTTCATGCGCGAGCTTTCGCGCCTGCGTCGCTTCCTCGATCAGCAGCTTGGCGTGGGTGGCGCTCTGCGTCAGCTGCGGCGGCAAGATCTTCAGCGCCACCATTTCGCTGCTGCCCAGCTCCGCGTGCGTGGCCAGGTCGGTGGCTTGCCACACCTGCCCCATGCCACCCGTGCCGATCAGCCGTTCGAGCCGGTAGCGGCGGTTTTGCGGGCCGATTTCCTGGCCCGTCATGAAGCCCAGCTCCGTGCCCTGGCGCACGGGCAGCGGCGCGGCCACAGGCGCGGCGCCGGGCGGCGCGTACTCGGCGTCGAGGATGGCGTTCTTGCGGCGTTCAAATTCCTGCTCGCTGAGCAGCCCGTCGTCGTGGAGGGCGCGCAGTTCCCGCAGTTTGTCTCGTGCTTTTTGCATCATCTGGGGTGAAACGCTTCCATCAAGGCTGCAGGGCGGCGCCGCAGGCGGCGCAGAATTTATCTTCCGGATAGCCCGCGCGCTGCGCATGGCCGTTCTTGCAGCGCAGCGGCGCAGCGGCGCCCGGCCCGACACTTGGCTGCAGCGCCTGCGCCACAGCCACGCCCAGCTGCGCCTGCGCCGACAGGCCATGCGCGTGCGCCGCATTCTGCAGGTTGATCAGGTCCAGCTGCTGGCGCCGTTCGCGTTCCGCCTGGCCTTCCAGGTAGCTGCGCTCCTGCGCCACGCCGTCCTGCGCCATGCGCAGCGCATCGGCGGGAGAAACGCTGTTCTCTGCCGCCGCCAGCGCCGCCAGCGCGTGGATCTGCTCGGCGCTCATGCCCGCCTGCAGCTGCACTTTCAGCACTTGCGCCAGCGCGGCCGCGTTCTGCCCGGCGGCCATGGCCACCTTGCCCGTGTCGCTCAAGCTGCCGATTTTCTCGATGCGGTCGATGTCGATGCGCGCCAGTTCGGCCGCATGCGCCTGCTGCGCCAGCAGGGCTTCATACTCGCCCTTCCAGCGCGCATAATCGCTTTCGCGCTGCTGCGCCATGGCCAGCAGGTCGCGCTGCCATTGCGCTTCCTGTTCCAGCTGGCGCAGCTGCTGGCGCTGTTCCTCGATGGCCAGCGCGTCGAGCTGCGCCAGCTGCGTTTGCTGCTGCAGCTGGCGCGCATGCACGCCGTCGGCCTCGATGGTGCGCAACAGCTTTTCCTGCTGCGCGATGGCGTCCTCGCGGGCGCCGCCGCGCCGCAGCGCCGCCACTTTTTCCGCGATTTCCGCCGCCTGCACCTGGGCCGCTTCATCCTTGTGCGCCTCGGCGCGCAGCAATTCGCGCTGGCGCGCCAGCTGCATCTGGTCTTCCCACTCCTGCACCCGCTCCGCTTCGCGCTTGCGCGCCGCGTTGGCCAGCATCAGGCCCTGCCAGGCGGCCTGGTGCTGCTCCGCCTCCAGCTGCGCCTCGCGCCGGGCCGCATCCGCCTCCGCCTGGCGCAGGCGCGCCAGCTGGGCGCGGCGCCCCGTCTCGTCGTCGATCAGCAGCGCGCTTTCCACTTGCTGCGCGATCGACTGCAGGTGCACCTGGTGCGTAAAGCGCTGTTGCGCCAGCTGGATCTGTTCGCGCCCGTGCAGCTGCGACAGTTCCAGCTCGCTGCGCATCTTGATGGCGGCCAGCGCCCGCACGTGTTCCCAGTTGGCCGCTTCATCGGCACGCTGCGCGCCCTTCTGCGCCAGTTCCTGTTCCAGCTCGCCCAGCGCCAGCGCGGCGCCATGGTCGAGCGCCTGGCGCCGCGACTTCGCTTCCAGGATGCGGCCGTACAGGTCGATCTGGCGTCCGCGCAGCGCTTGCAGGCGCTCCGCTTCCTGGTGGTTCAGTTCAGCCTTTTCCACCGCCGCGTCCTGTGTCAGTTCGGCGCGGCGATGCGCGTGGCGGGCCGCCAGTTCCTCGCGGCGGATGCGCTGCCACTCTTCCTCGTCATACAGCTGGTCGAGCTGCTTCATGCGTTCCAGGCTGTGCTGCTCCAGTTCCTGCGCCGGCAAGCCGCCCAGCCACAGGGTGCCGATGCTGGCGCCGGCCTCGCCCTCGCGCTTGTCGTGCCGCAGGCTGATTGTTTCCACGCGCGCCACGGCCAGGCCGCTGGGCGCCAGGCGCTGCGTCAGGGCCGATTGCAGGCGTTCATTGAGTTCGGGGCGCAGGTCGGCATTCGCGTCCATCTCGCGCAGCGCGCGGCTGCCGATGAATTCCAGCGCGATCTGGCGCACGGATGGCAGCAGCAAGGCGTGCAGGTGGGCGCGCGTGACGGCGCCAGGCGCGCGCATGAACTGACGCGCGAACGCATCGGGCTGGCCCAGCGCGATGTCCACGCGCAGCGACGCGGCGACGTTGAGCCGCTCCGTGCTGGCCAGGCCGGGCAAGTCGAATTCCAGGCTGACGGCGTCGGCGCGCGCGATCAGCACTTCGGCGGCGCGCGCCGGCAGCAGCGCGGGCAGGCGCGCGAAGAAGGCGGCGCTGTCGTAGTCGCCGGCCGGTATCAAGGTGAAAGCGTCCGATTGCACGATCCAGGCGCGCGACGCGGCCGGCACCTGCAGGCGGCGCGCCGCGCTGCCGAACAGCGAGGACAGTTCGCGCACGCCGAAGAACAGGGCTAGTTGCCCATCAGCAAGTTGCCATTGATTGGCATGCAGCACCGCGTCGCTGTCGGGGGCGCCCAGCGACAAGCCGCATTGCGCGCAATAGCCGGCGGCAGCGCCGTTCTTGTGCTCGCAGCGCGGGCAGCGGGCGCCGCCAAAACCAAACAATTGGAACATGTGTGACTCCTGATGATATTTTTATCCACGCGACGGGGCCGCCATGCCGATTCTAGCAGGACAACTGGCCCTGCACTTGCCGCGCGCGGTAGTGTGCAGCGTCAAATAATGCCACGCGGCAATTACATTCATATGCCCGGATACAGGGCAATTTAGGCCTCAATTCAAGCGGTCGGCTTGCCAGCCGCGCGCGCAGGCATTTCAGCGCCGTTTTTTTGCAGATCATCCCGCCAAATCCACGGCTGGTCGCATCCGCATGGCGCACCGGCCCGCGCCTGGCTACAGTGCATGCATACCCACCCGCCACCCGAAAGGAACCATCATGAACACGCCAAAAAACGCCTTGAAAAACATGGAAGCCATCTTCACCGTCGCCGTCGCCATCGCCTGCGGCGCCAGCTATGTCAGCTTCATGCAGCCATCGGCCTCCAAAACGGCCGAGGTGGCACAGGCGAGCGCCATCCCCGTCGTGGTGGTCAGCGCCAAGCGCATGACGGAACAGGAAAAGAAAATCTCGCTGATCGAGGAACGGCAAGCCTTGCTGGGCAACGCCACCGCCAGCACCCTGTGAGCCACCGATGCTGACACCACGCCGCCTGGCGCCCGCTTGAATACTGCCGCGCCAGGCCGCCATTTTGCATCGCATTTGTATCCGCTACGGATACACGGACACACAGCATTGTGTCAATTGTAATAAGTTGAATCAAAGGCGAAAAACCGCCAGCAAGCGCCTATAGTCCATTTCACGCAATCACCGAAATGGAGCACACCATGAAACCCATCACACTCTACGCAGCCGCCATGCTTGCCATCAGCGCCGCAGCCTTCCTGCCCGTGCAGGCCATGGCGCAGAATCCGCTCGGCGTCAGCATTGTCGTCGGCAACGCCCCGCCTCCGCCACGGTTTGAGAGCGCGCCCGCGCCGCGCGCCGGCTATGTCTGGGCGCCCGGCTACTGGAACTGGGATGGCCAGCGCCACGTCTGGAGCGGCGGCGAATGGCTGCGCGAACGCGGCGGCAACCAGTACCGCCGCGCCGCCTGGATACAGGAAAACAAGCGCTGGCGCCTGGACCGTGGCGGCTGGGTCGCCGCGCAAGTGCAGCCCGTGCGCTATGACGCAATCCGCATCGCCCCGCCGCCGCCGCGCCGCGAAGCCATCCCGCGCGCGCGCCATGGCTATGTCTGGGCCCCGGGCCACTGGGAATGGCGCAGCCAGCGCTACGCCTGGACGCCGGGCGTGTGGATCGCCGAACGCCCCGGCTACGTGTATGCGGCGCCCGTCTGGAACCAGCGCGATGGACGCTGGCAGATGGAGCAAGGCCGCTGGTCGCCACGCGGTCCGAACGGCGACCGTGACCGCGACGGCATCCCGAACCGTTATGACCACGACAATGGCAACCGCCATGACCGCGACAATGGCAACCGCCGCGACCGCGACGGCGATGGCGTCCCCAACCGCGACGACCGGCGTCCGGACAACCCGAACCGCAACTGACACGCACCTGTAGTTACCGGCAAGGCCACCGTTCGCGGTGGCCTTGTCATTTTCCGGACACATCCGTGTATTAACATCGCGCGACGAACAATCACACTGCGCGAGAAAGATTCACGATGGCGATGGAAACTGCCGGTTTCACCTACGGCTCGGACACCTCGGGCCTGGTCTGGGGCTTCCTGTTTGGCCGCGACGGGCAGCCGCTGACGCTCGACTCGACGGCGGCGCTGGCCTGGCTGGCCGATGGGGCGGCGCGCCCGGCGCAGGAATTCGTCTGGCTGCATTTCAATTTGTCGCATGCGGCCAGCGAAAAATGGCTGATGACGCATACGCAGCTGGCCGACGAATTCTATGAAACCCTGCACCAGGGCTCGCGCTCGACGCGCATCGAACAGGCGGAAAACACCCTGATCGCCGTGGTCAACGATGTGGTGCACAATTTCTCGTTCGAGGCGTCCGACATTTCCACCATGTGGGCCAGCGTGGCGCAAAACCTCGTCATCACGGCGCGCCGCGCGCCGCTGCAGTCGATCGAGCGCCTGCGCCAGGCCGTCATCAAGAACCACGAGCCGATCCGCTCGTCGGTGGAGCTGCTGATTCATTTGCTGCGCGACCAGGCCGACGTACTGGTCAACATCGTGCGCGACGCCGTGGCGCGGGTCGACGATATCGAGGACCACTTGCTGGCCGGGCGCCTGGTGCCGAAACGCGAAGACCTGGGCGCCATGCGGCGCGTGCTGGTGCGGCTGCAGCGCCTGCTGGCGCCGGAACCTGCCGCCCTGTTCCGCCTGCTGCAACGCCCGCCTGCATGGGTCTCGGAACTGGACAGTCTGGAATTGCGCCAGTCGACGGAGGAATTCTCGGTGGTGCTCAGCGATATGTCGTCCTTGCAGGAACGCATCAAGCTGCTGCAGGAAGAGATCGCCGCCAGCGTCAACGAGGAAAACAGCCGCAGCCTGTTCGTGCTGACCATCGTCACCGTGCTGGCCTTGCCAATCAACATCATCGCCGGCATGCTGGGCATGAATGTGGGGGGAATTCCGCTGGCCCAGCATCCGCAGGGCTTCTGGATCATCGTCGCCATCATCGTCACGTTTACCGTCGTGGCGGGATGGCTGGTGGTGCGCGTGCAACGCAATAGCTGACTATTGGAAACACGGCTTGGCAGGCGAACGGCAGGCGCCGTCCGCCATCCGTGCTTGCTGCGCCTAGCGGTGGTATTCGCCGGCCCGTTCAGGCTGGTAAACGATTTCCTCGATCTTGACCTTCACCACGCCGCCCGGCATGGGCCAGGCGATGCTGTCGCCCACGGACAGGCCCAGCAGCGCGCTGCCGACGGGCGCCAGCACGGAAATGCGGTCGGCCTGGCCTTCCACATCCTTCGGATACACGAGCGTCAGGCAGAATTCCTCCTTGTTTTCCACCGTGAAGCGCACGGTGGAATTCATCGTCACGACGGTCGGCGGAATCTCTTGCGGCTCGAGCACCTCGGCACGGCCCAGCTCGTCGAGCAAGGCAGCCTTGTCCGGCGACAGATTATTACCCAAGGCATACAACAACGCTTCCAGTCGTTCCAGGTCTTGTGACGACAAAATAATTTTTGGTTTTTTTTCCAAGATATCCTCACTATTGATCATTAGGGCGACGTCCGGTTTTGCTGGCGGCAGCTTGCTTGGCCGCGGCAGACAAAACAAACAGCATCAGAACGTCCATCATCAGCGGATTATGGACGAACTCGCGGAGCAAGGCCATAGCGTTCGCGCAATCTTCATTAAAATTTATTAAAATCAATGACTTGCAATCGGCCATACGGACAAGAAATTAATCCGTGCCGGGATGGTCGCAGGTATTGAAGTTATTCTTGATGGTATTTTGTTTACCGTCAGCATGTTTTTAAAGAAAAAAACCGGCGGGCAAAAAAAGGATTAGAATTCATCTGGAATTATTATTAGAAAGACACGCCCCGCCTTTTCCGCCTGTCTTGTCGCCTAAGTAGGTCGTGGGAAATTATTGTGAAGTTATGACGAACAGAACCGGATGCGCTGCAAGGCGCCCGTTGCGACGCAGTGCAGACACTGCTAGCAGCGGGTAACGCCGCAGAGCGCCGGTTATGGAAGTCAGAAATCACAATAATTTATGACGACCTACTTAGCCTGCTGCCACCGGCTTGCGGCATGCACACTAAATTGCCGCGCGCCCTGTACTTTCACGCTGCAAAATGACAATATGTCGGCCTTAGCAACACTTAGCAACACGTTGAGAGTTCCGGCTCACTTCGGTTTTCATCAGACTGGAACGTAAAGTATGGCAGGGCGAGGCGGGATCACACGGGGCGGCGGCAAGCGGGGCCGGCAGGAGAAAGCGTCATGATGGCGCCATTGATGCTGCCGTCGGCGCAATTGCGCGGCGACCGGATTGCCAGGCTGAACTTGCTGGCCGCGGCGGCCATGCTGGCCATGGCCAGCCTGCTGCTGATCTTCTTCCAGTTGTTTTCCCTCCAGGCATCCTTCCAGCGCAACCTCCAGATCCAGGCCGACATGCTGGCGCCCGCCGCCACGCAGGCCATGCGCCAGGACAATCGTCTTGCAGCGCAACAACTCCTCGCTTCCCTCGCCGCCGCCCCGCATATCCGGCAAGCACTGCTCTACAGCCCCTATGGCACGCCATTTTCCCGCTACGCGCGCAGCAGCACCGATGCCGCGCCCGCGGCGCCACGCAGCGGCTTGCAGATCGATTACCTGGACGGCAGCGCCGCCATCTTGAAGACCTTGCCCGGCGGCGGCGCGCTGTACCTGAGCGCCAGCCTGGCGCCACTATATGCCAGCCTGGCGCAGTTTGCCGCCTTCACCCTGCTGGTCTGCCTGTGCGCGTTCGGCCTGACGTTCCTGATGGTGCGCCGCACGCGCACGGCCGCCCAGCATGCGGAAAACCATTTGCACTACCTGGCCCACGTCGATCCCGTCACGCAGTTGCCGAACCGCCATGAATTCAACGACGCCCTGGCCTACGCGCTGGCGCGCGCCGACCGCCAGGACAGCAGCGTGGGCCTGCTGCTGCTGGATCTGGACAACTTCAAGATCGTCAACGATACGCTGGGCCACCACTGCGGCGACCAGTTGCTCAAGCTCGTGTCCGAGCGCCTGGTGGCCATCCTGCGCGGCACCGACATCATCTGCCGCATCGGCGGCGATGAATTCGTCGTCATCGTGGAACCAGCCGACGACGCCTCGGAAATGGCCAGCGTGGCGCGCAAGATCCTTGCCGTGCTGGCCGCGCCGTTCGACCTCGAAGGCCACCAGCTGTATGTCAGCGCCAGCATCGGCGTGAGCCTGTACCCGTTCGACGCGCACGACGTGGCAACCCTGACGCGCAATGCCGATACGGCCATGTACCACGCCAAGCACCAGGGCAAGAACCGCTACGCCGTCTTCAAGGCCGAAATGGAACTGCGCGCGCAGCGCCGCCTGCGCATGGAAGCGAACCTGCGCAAGGCTCTGCAGAACGAGGAACTGTATTTGCACTACCAGCCACAGATCGACTTGCGCAGCGGCCGTATCGTTGGCGTGGAAGCGCTGATACGCTGGAATTGCCGCGACATGGGCCAGCTGAGCCCTGCCGAGTTCATCCCCGTGGCCGAGGAAAGCGGCATCATCGTCGACCTGGGACGCTGGGTGCTGCAAAGCGCCTGCCGCCAGGCGGCCCTCTGGTGCAAGGCGGGCTTGCTCGATTCGCTCGAACACGTGGCCGTCAACCTGTCGGCCTGCCAGGCGCGCGACCCGGGCCTGATGGACGATATCCGCGCCATCCTCGAAGAAACGCAGCTGCCGCATGGCTTGCTGGAGCTGGAAATCACGGAAGGCGTCCTGATGGACAATGTCCACGCCAACGTGGAACTGATGCGGCGCCTGCAGGAAACGGGCATCCACCTGTCGATCGACGATTTCGGCACCGGTTATTCCTCGATGTCCTACCTGAAGCGTCTGCCCATCGACCAGCTGAAGATCGACCGCAGCTTCGTGCACGACCTGCCCGGCGAGGGAGAAGCCATCGTCACGGCCATCATCGCCATGGCGCACAGCCTGCACCTGAAAGTGGTGGCCGAAGGAGTAGAGACCTTGCAACAGGTGGAGTTTTTGAGAACAGCCGGCTGCGACAATGTGCAGGGCTTCTTCTTTGCCCGCCCGATGACGGCGGCGCAGCTGACGGCGCTGCTGCTGGAGCGGCGCGACTGGAGTACGCGCACGATTTTGCCGGCTTGAATTGCCGCCAACAAGGGTGTCGGATGACGCCATTTGATGCTGACGATATTGTCGGATTACGGCCGTCGGCCTAATCCGACCTACGCCATGAACAGGCAGGTCGGCGTAGGTCGGGTTAGCGCGCAGCGCGTAACCCGACACCACTCACATCAGGCCAGCTTGGCCGAATGCTCGCGCGTGGCGTGGAACGTCAGCTTCGGCCAGCGCTCTTCCGTCAGGCGCAGGTTGACGCCCGACGTGGCCAGGTAAGCCATGTTGCCGGCCGCATCGTAGGCCACGTTGTGGCCCAGCGCGTTTTCGAAATCCTGCAGGATGCGCTTGTCGTCGCAGCTGACCCAGCGCGCGCTGCTGATGCTGGTGCCCTCGAACACGGCGTCCACGCCATATTCGTTGAGCAAGCGGCTGGCCACCACTTCGAACTGCAGCACGCCAACGGCGCCCAATACCAGTTCACCGCCCTGCACCGGCTTGAAGACTTGCACCGCGCCTTCTTCGCCCAACTGCTGCAAGCCCTTGTGCAGCTGCTTGATCTTCAGCGGATTACGGATGCGCACGGAGCGGAAGAAATCCGGCGCGAAGTACGGAATGCCCGTAAAGGTCAGCATTTCGCCTTCGGAGAAGCTGTCGCCGATCTGCATGTTGCCGTGGTTCGGCAAGCCGATGATGTCGCCCGCATACGCCTCTTCCACCTGTTCGCGCGACGATGCCATGAAGGTCACCACGTTCGATACCTTGATCTCGCGCCCCAGGCGCAAATGCTTGACCTTCATGCCGCGCTCGAAACGTCCCGAGCACACGCGCAAAAAGGCGATGCGGTCGCGGTGAGCCGGATCCATGTTCGCCTGGATCTTGAAGACGAAACCCGTGAATGGCTGCTCGGTCGGATCAACGGAACGCACGGTGGCGTCGCGCGGGCGCGGCGCCGGCGCCCAGTCGACCAGCGCCGAGAGAATCTCGCGCACGCCGAAGTTGTTGATGGCCGAACCGAAGAACACGGGCGTCTGCACGCCGGAGAGGAACTCCTCCAGGTTGAACGGGTTCGATGCGCCGTGCACCAGTTCCACTTCCATGCGCAGCTGATCCATCTCCAGCGGGAACATCTCCTGCAGGCGCGGGTTGTCGATGCCCTTGATGATCTCGAAGGCGCCGTCGGCCTTTTCCTCACCGGCCTTGAACAGCATGATCTCGTCGTTCAGCAGGTGGTACACGCCGCGGAAGTTCTTGCCCATGCCGATAGGCCAGGTGACGGGCGCGCACTGGATCTTCAGCACCGATTCGAGTTCGTCGAGCAGGTCCAGCGGATCGCGCGTCTCGCGGTCCATCTTGTTCATGAAGGTGACGATCGGCGTATTGCGCATGCGGCACACGGCCAGCAGCTTGATCGTCTGCGCTTCCACGCCCTTGGCCGCATCGATCACCATCAGCGCCGAGTCGACTGCCGTCAGCACGCGGTAGGTATCTTCCGAGAAGTCCTGGTGGCCCGGGGTGTCGAGCAGGTTGACGACGTGGTCGCGGAATTCGAACTGCATCACCGAGGAAGCGACGGAAATGCCGCGCTGCTTCTCGATCTCCATCCAGTCCGACGTCGCGTGGCGGCCCGATTTGCGCGCCTTGACGGTTCCGGCCATCTGGATCGCGCCCGAGAACAGCAGCAGTTTTTCCGTCAGGGTGGTCTTACCGGCATCCGGGTGGGAAATGATGCCGAAGGTGCGGCGGCGCTGCACTTCGCGCGCGATCACGGCCGGCGCCTTGCTGCTGGCTGGCGCTGCGGCGATGTCCGCATTGTCAGTGGAATCGGGGGTGTTGCTGTCGTTCTCGTTGGCCATATTGGTGACCATAATATGGCCCTCGCAAAAAACCCTCGATTTTACAGAAGGATCGGCCTTCCGTGTGAACTGCTTCACTGTGGCGAAAAGCAAAATCGCCCACTTCATCAAGGGGTCACAATCCGCAGGCAACATTGCACTGCAGAAATGTTGTCACCCTACCCTGGAAACCCGATGAAAATGCTCCTCACTCCCGCCATCCGACTCATGCAGCGCCTGCGCCTGCTGCCCAAATTCATGCTTGTCTGCCTGGTCTTCGTGCTGCCGCTGGCGCTGGCGACCACCCTGCTGATCTCGGAGCTGGGGAAATCGCTGGCCCAGGCGCAGGATGCGCAGCAGGGCGTGGCGTACGTGCGCCAGCTGCAGGAAGGCACGCGGCTGCTGCAGCAGCGGCGCGGCCTCGAACATTTGCGTCTGAGCGGCAAGGCGGGCATGGACAACACGGCCCTGAATACGCGCATCACGGCCACGCTGGCGGCCCTGGCGCGCTTGCCGGCGGGCGCTGGCATGCCCCAGGCGGCCGAGCTGACGAAGCAGTGGCAAGCCCTGCTGGGCCGCCAGGCGGGCCTTGCGGCGCGCGACAGCTACGCGGCGCACACGGCGCTGCTGCGCCAGGCGGCCAAACTGGGCCAGCTGGTGGCCGACCGTTCCCACCTGAGCCTGGACCCGGACGCGGGCGCCAACCACCTGAGCGCCGTGTTTACCGCCACCCTGCCCGACCTGGCCGAAAGCCTGTCGGACATCGCCGGGCGCGGCGCCGCCTATATCGACACGGGCCTGTTCGAGGCGAATGAAGATCAACTCGTCAACGCCAACGCCCTGATCGCACGCCACGAACTGGAACGCCTGCCGGCCCGCTTCGACGAAATTCTCGCCGCCAAGCCGGAACTGCGCGCCAGCCTGCAGCCAGCCCTGAAAGCCGTGCCGGCCGCGCTGGCCTTCCTCGAACGCACGAAAAACGAGGTGACGAACTCCTACGACCAGACCTCGGGCGCGCAATTCCATGCGGCCGGCATGCAGGCGATCGATGCCCTGCAAGCGCTCTCTGGCGCCTCCGCCACCGCCCTGGACGGCTTGCTGGCGCAGCGCATCGCGCGCGACGAGGCGCGCCGCGCCCTGATCCTGGCGACCATGCTGCTGGTGTTGCTGGCCGCCGCCTACCTGTGCGCGGGCTTCTATGCCGCGTTCGCGCGCGACGTGACGCAATTGCGCGTGGCCGTCGGCGCGGCGGCGGCGGGCGACTTGTCGCAGCGCATCACCTCGCAGGCGCATGACGAAATCGGTGACCTGGTACGCGACTTCGGCGCCATGACGCATGGCCTGGCCAGCCTGGTGCAGGAAATCCGCGGCGGCGCGGCCGTCATCGCGGCGGCCGGCGCCGATATCGCGCAGGGCAACGCCGCCCTGTCCGGCCACACGGCCACGCAGTCGGACGCGCTGGGCGCCACCGTGGACGCGATGCGCGAGCTGACGGCCACCGTGGGCCGCAACGAAGCCCACGTAGGACAGGGTCGCACCCTGGTGGCAACGGCGGCCGAGGTGGCCCTGCGCGGCGGCGAGACCGTCAGCGTCGTGGTCGAGACCATGGCCTCGATCAAGGCCAGCTCGCACAAGATCGTCGACATCATCGGCGTCATCAACGGCATCGCCTTCCAGACGAATATCCTGGCCCTGAACGCGGCCGTCGAAGCGGCGCGCGCGGGCGAGCAGGGGCGCGGCTTTGCCGTCGTGGCGTCCGAGGTGCGCAGCCTGGCGCAACGCTCCAGCGAGGCGGCGCAGCAAATCAAGCGCCTGATCGGCGATTCCGTGGCCACCGTGGATGCGGGCGGCGACCTGGTCAATGCGGCCGGCAGCACCATGCGGCAAGTCGTCGATGCGGTGCAGCAGGTATCCGTAGTCATCGGACGCATCAGCAGCGCCGGCGCCGAGCAGAATGGCGAGATCGCCCGCATCAACCAGACATTGGCGCAAATCGACGACATGACGCGCCAGAACGCGGGCCTGGTCGACGAGGCGCGCGCCGGTTCGCAGCGCCTGCACCAGGAAGGCGAGGCGCTGACGCAGGCCGTCAGCCGCTTCCGGCTGGGGGAACACGAGGCCCCTGGCACGCGCCAGACGAGTGCCGCGACCGTGCGCGACGGCTTGCCCAGCGTGCGTCCGGCCGGCCTGTGGAGCGCCAACAAGCCGCGCGTCATATCACAAAATCGCGCAGAACGGCGCAAGGCTAGCTAGTCAAAAGTGTGCATGTAGGACAAGGACTACAATTTCGCCTCAAAAGAGACTACAAAGTGGCGACTGCTAATCTTATGTTCGCCACTTACATAAGCTTTTAAAGTAGCTACATCGCGATCTGCACCGCGCGGTTGAATAAAACGCCGTTACCACATGAGTACGGCAGCTTTTTTTGACCAGCAACGCGGCAGTCGCACTCCGATGTAAAAAGCCTGTGAGGAATACTATGAGCCATACTCAACTTATCACCCCGGTCCAGAAGAACCAGTTGCTGCCGCGCGCCATGCCGGCGGCCGGCCGGGAAATCAAGCTTGCGTCGCGGGTTAGCCTCAGCAGTGCCCAACAGAATGAATTGCTGGCCGCCCTGCCGCGCGCCGCGCTCGAATCGCTGTTCGAAGACCTGGAACTGGTGGAACTGCCTTTCGGCAAGGAATTGTATGCCTACGGCAACAACCTGGAATACAGCTACTTCCCCACCACCGCCATCATTTCGCTGCTGTATGTGATGGAAGATGGCGCCACGACGGAAATCGCCGTCGTCGGCCATGAAGGCGTGGCCGGCGCCTCGCTGCTGGCAGGCGAGCGCGCCATGTGCACGGCCGTCGTGCAAAGCGCCGGCTACGGCTACCGCCTGAAAACGCAAAGCTTGCGCGATGCCTTTAATCAAGGCGGCGCCCTGCCCCAGTTGCTGATGCGCTACACCAACGCCCTGTTTGCGCAAATGGCGCAGAACGCCGTCGGCGGCCGCCACAGCTCGATCGAGCAAAAACTGTGCCGCTGGCTGCTGGACCGCCTGGACCGTTCGCCATCGAACGAATTGAAAGTGACGCAAGAGCTGATCTCCATCATGCTGGGCGTGCGCCGCGAAAGCATCACGGCCGCCGCCGGCAAGCTGCAGGAAGAAGGCTTGATCCACTATCGCCGCGGCAATATCACGGTGCTCGACCGCGCCGGGCTGGAATGCTATGCGGGCGAATGCTACAAGGTCGCCAAGACGGAATACGACCGTTTGCTGCGCGACGTTTCACGCTGCTGATCTGACAGGACAGATACAAAAATGGCCGGGCTGCATGCCCGGCCATTTTTGTATGCTGAGAAGAAATCAGACGCTGGCATCCTCATTGATCTCTTCCGGCTCCGGCGTCAGCGGTAGGGGAATCACGGCTTCCACGCATGTCCCCTTGCCTTCCGGTCCCTGGCGCACGGTGAGGGTGCCGCCCAGCAGCAAGGCCCGCTCGCGCATGCCCAGCAAGCCGTGTGACATGGGTTTTTGCAGTGCATCTTCGGTGATGCCGATACCGTCGTCGATGACGCGCAGCACCAGGCCGTGTTCGTTGCGTTTCAATGTCACGCTGACCATGCCGGCGCGTGCATATTTGAGGATGTTCGTCAGCGATTCCTGCACGATGCGGAACAGGGCAATCGTCAGGGTCGCTTCGCGGTTGTCGATATTGATGGCCACGTCCGTTTCGCAGCGAACCGAACTCATGCGCGCAAAATCCTCGCAATAGCTTTCGATGGCGGCGCACAGGCCCAGGTTGTCCAGCAGGCTGGGGCGTAAATCCTCGACGATGCGGCGCTTCAGTTCCACCGTTTCCAGCAAGGTGGCCTTGGCGCGGCGCAATTGCGCGGCCAGTTCCGGCTGCGTGTGCGCCAGTTGCTGCGTGACGGCGCCCAGGTCCATGCTGATCGAGGTCAAGTTGGCGCCCAGTTCATCGTGCAATTCGCGCGCCAGACGCGCCTTTTCCACTTCATTGACGCTGATCAAATGGCGCGACAGCACGGATAGCTGCTCCGTGCGCTTGCTGACCGTCGATTCCAGGGTGTCATTGGCATTTTGCAAGGCATACTCGACGGCCGCGCGGTTCTGGAAGCTGCGCCGCACCAGCTGGTAAAACATGATCAGCACGAGGATGGCCAGGGCATTGATGCCGATGCCGAGCAGCACGGCTTTCTGGTACTCATGGTAAAAGGCGGCGCTGCCGGACGACAGCGCTTCATTCTGCTCGCGCGTCATGATCACCACCTGCAGGCGGATCTCGTCCATGGTGGCGCGGTCATCGGTCACGCGGGAAATGTTGACGATCTCGGCCAGCCCGCCCTGCTTGTAGACGTCGATCGACTGTTGCAACATCGACATCTTGCGACGGATCAAACTTTTCAGCTGGCCCAGGTTCTTCAGCTGGGTGGGGCTGCCCGCGAGCAAGGTTTGCAGCTCGTTGAATTCGTTTTCGATTTCGGTGGAAGCCGTCTTCGACGGCCCCAGATAGGTCTCGGAGCCGGAAATGAAATAGCCGCGCAAGCTGCTTTCCGCGTCGAGCACGAGCACGTTCAGGTACTGCAGGCGGTCCGCCACGCGGGCGCTCTGGCTGAGCAAGGCGTTCGTGCCCTTCAGCGACTGCAGGTT
Source organism: Janthinobacterium sp. JF4 (assembly GCF_059617925.1). Taxonomy (NCBI): domain Bacteria; kingdom Pseudomonadati; phylum Pseudomonadota; class Betaproteobacteria; order Burkholderiales; family Oxalobacteraceae; genus Janthinobacterium; species Janthinobacterium sp. JF4. The sequence continues at coordinate 306,436 of NZ_JCAQAV010000004.1, forward strand.
ATGAAAGAGACTGAAACCATTGAGCACAAGCAGCAAGGCGCAAGTCACGCACAGGATCGTCTTGTACAGGGGCAGGCGGTGATTCGGGGCCGGTTCAGCGGTGAAATACATCCTGATGTGCATCCTTAGCAAGGTTCGGCGCGGGAGAGAGCGCCGACGCCGGCCAATTATAGTCCTCGCCACAAACTGCTGCACTGCACAAGTCGTGCTGGCAAGCTGGCTGAGCGATCATGTTTCCATGATCGCACCGCAGCGTTAGTCAAGCAAATTGTTTTTCATTGCGTAATAGGTCAAGTCGCTGTTCGATTGCAAGCCCATTTTTTCCATGATGCGCGTACGGTAAGTACTCACCGTCTTGATACTCAACGACAAGGCCACGCCGATATCGGACACGGTGGCGCCGCGCGCCAGGCGCAGGAAGACCTGGAACTCGCGGTCCGACAATTCCGTATGCAGGGCGGCATTCGTGTCGCGGTCGAACGACTGCGCCAGCAATTCACCCACCGTGGAGCTGACATAGCGGCGTCCCTGGAACACGGTGCGCACGGCCGTCATCAGTTCGTCGGCTTCGCATTCCTTGTTCAGATAGCCATTCGCGCCCATCTTGAACAGGTTCAGCGCATATTGCTGCGCGGGATAGCCGCTCAGGATCAGCACGGGCAATTCCGGCTGGCCCTGGCGGATCGTGCGCAAGGTATCGATGCCGCTCTGATCGGGCATGGCTATATCGAGCAGCAACACGTCGCAAATTTCGCGGCGGGCGATATCGAGCGCTTCACGCCCGGTACCGGCTTCCGCCACCACACTGAAGTCGCTTGACGACGAAAAAATCTGTTTGAATCCAGCTCTTACTATTTGGTGATCATCACAAATGGCAACGCGTATCATTGTTTCCCCTTAAATTTTCCTGGCCTGGGAAAGACTACCGGAACCTGAACGCTGCTCCGGTTCAGCGTCACTAACAAAAACGCAACATTAGCATTATATTCAAAATATGGCGTGCCCTACCTTACCGGCGGCGCCTGGGCGAAGCACCCATGGCGTATAGGCAACTTAGTCAACTGCTACTGGACAACCCCACCTATATTGGTACAAATCTTATTTTAGCAAGTTTAAAATCGCAATTAATTCGCTACGTATCCACTCACGGTCCAGCGGCGCTTCCTGCGGCACGACAGGCATGGCCGGCAGCACTGGCAGCTCGTCAAGGATGGCATGCGATGCGCCACGGCTGTCGAGCTTGTTGCGCGCGCCGCTGATGGTAAAGCCCTGCTCATACAGCAATTCGCGGATGCGGCGTATCAGCAGCACTTCATGGTGCTGATAATAACGGCGATTGCCACGTCGTTTGACCGGCTTGAGCTGGGAAAACTCCTGCTCCCAGTAGCGCAACACATGCGGTTTGACGCCGCACAACTCGCTCACCTCGCCGATCGTGAAATAGCGTTTCGCCGGAATGGGCGGCAAGGCGATCAACTCGGTTTTACTGATGCGCTCGTTCATCGCCACTCACTCAGGCAGCACGGGCCAGCGGACTGGTCTCTTCGACCATGCTTTTCAGCTTCTGGCTCGCATGAAAGGTCACGACACGGCGCGCCGTGATGGGAATCTCTTCGCCCGTCTTCGGATTGCGGCCCGGCCGCTGCGGCTTGTCGCGCAACTGGAAATTGCCGAACCCGGACAGCTTGACGGCTTCGCCGCGCTCGAGCGCATTGCGGATCTCGTCGAAAAAGGTCTCGACCATATCCTTCGCTTCGCGCTTGTTCAGGCCCACTTGCTCGAACAACAGTTCGGCCAGTTCCGCCTTGGTCAAGGTGGGTAAATCTTTTTCCGCTTCCTGGCGCACTTTGGCAACCAGCATGGCCCGATGCAGATCTGCGGCCAGTGCGGACTGCAGTACGGCGGAATCAACGTCGCTGTTATTAATTTTCCTGCCCTGCCTTTTCTGTGCGCCCGAGCCCGCCACATGGCAAGCTCGTCTACGGTTGACAACGGAAAGGCCGTCACGCAAGGCGACGGCCAGTCCGAGAATTACGAACGCAGTTTCGCGTCGTGGCCCTGCTTGGCCGCGTCGATCAGGACAGCCATCAGGCCATCGACGACATCGTCTTGCAGGGTGTTTTGAGTATCTTGCAAGCTAATCCGGAAAGCAAGGCTTTTTTCATCCGCTTCCAGACCTTTTCCACGATATTCATCAAATAAAACAATGGCTTGCACGATATGTGCTGCCGGGCTAGCCTTGGCGGCGGCATGCAAGCTGTCGAGCAGATCCTGCACGGCTACCGTTTGCTTGACGACAACAGCCAGATCGCGGCTGACGCCAGGGAATTTCGAGATTTCCTGGTACGCGGGCACGATGCGTTGCGTCAGGGCAGCGGCGTCGACTTCGAACAGCACGGGCGCCAGCGGCAAGTCGTACTTTTGCATCCAGCGCGGGTGCAATTCGCCGATGAAACCGATGACCTTGCCATCGAGTTCCACATTGGCCGAACGGCCCGGATGCAGGGCCGGGTGTTCCGCCTTGGTGAAACGCAGGACCAGCGGCGCGAACAGCGCTTCCAGGTCCGCCTTCACGTCGAAGAAGTCGACCGTGCGTGTAGCCTGGCCCCATTGCTCGTCAGCCACCGCGCCGTAGGCCATGGCCGCCACGCGCTTCGGCTGGGCGTAACCGGCCACCGACAGGGGACCGTTCTCCACGCTGTCGTCGCGCTGGTAGATGGCGCCCACTTCGAAGATGCGCACGCGGTTCGTCTTGCGGTTCAGGTTATAGCGCACGTTGGCGATCAGGCTGCCGATCAGCGAGGAACGCATCACGCTCATCTGGCTGGCGATCGGGTTCTGCAATTTGATCGGATTGGTGTTGCCCGAGAAATCGCGCTCCCATGCCGCATCGACAAAGCTCATATTAACCACTTCCTGGAAGCCCAGGTCGGCCAGTTCATGACGTACCGCAAACAGGGAGCGGGTATTTTCCGGTGCAATCTGCATCACGTTCGCGGCCACGGGCGGCAGTGTCGGGATGTTTTCAAAACCGTACACGCGCGCCACTTCCTCGATCAGGTCTTCCTCGATCTCGATGTCGAAGCGGTAGCTGGGCGAGGTCACGGAAAACACGCCGTCCGCCAGAGTGAATGGCAGGGCCAGGCGCGTGAAGATATCGGCGATCAGCTCATCGTTGAGCGGCACGCCGATGACTTTTTGCGCGCGCGCCGTGCGCATCGATACGGGCTGGCGTTGTGGCAAGTTCACCACGTGGTCGTCGACGGGACCGACGGTCGTTGCCGGCGTACCGCAGATTTCCACGATCAGGGCAGTGATGCGCTCGATGTGCTCGACGGTGGTGGCGAAATCGACGCCGCGCTCGAAGCGGTGCGCCGCATCGGTCGAGAAATTCAAGCGGCGCGCGCGGCCTTGAATGGCGTTCGGCCACCAGAATGCCGCTTCCAGGTAGATGCTGTCCGTATCGTCCGACACCGAGCTGGCGTCGCCGCCCATGATGCCGGCCAACGATTCGATTTCCTGCTCATCGGCAATGACGCCGATCCACTCGTCGACGGCGATGGTGTTGCCATTCAACAGCTTGACGGACTCGCCCGCCTTGCCCCAACGCACGTCGAGACTGCCGTGGATCTTCGCCAGGTCAAACACGTGGCTGGGACGGCCCAGTTCCAGCATGACATAGTTGGAAATATCGACCAGGGCCGACAGCGGACGCTGGCCGCTGCGCTCGAGGCGCTGCTTCATCCAGTCCGGCGTGGCGGCACGGGCGTTCAAGCCGCGGATGACGCGGCCCGTGAAACGGCCGCACAGGTCCGGCGCGCTCACTTTCACGGGCAGGATGTCATCGCTGGAAACAGGCACGGTACGGAACTGCGGCACATTCAGGGGCACGCCCGTCAATGCCGACACCTCGCGCGCCACGCCCAGCACAGACAGGCAGTCCGCCTTGTTCGGCGTCAACTTGATGGTGAATTTCAAATCGTTGAGCGCGAAATAATCGCGGAAATTCTGGCCGATCGGCGCGTCATCCGGCAATTCCATCAAGCCGGCGTTTTCTTCCGACAATTTCAATTCGCGCGCGGAGCACAGCATGCCTTGCGACTCGACGCCGCGCAGCTGGCCCACCTTGATTTCAAACGGCTTGCCATCGGCGCCAGGCGGCAGCACGGCGCCCGCCATGGCGCACACGACTTTCAAGCCCGGGCGCACATTCGGCGCGCCGCAGACGATGTTGAGCATGGTGCCCGTGCCGACATCGACCTGGCACACATTCAGGCGGTCCGCATTCGGATGTTTTTCCATCTCCAGGACCAGGCCCACCACCACGTTCGAGAACGGCGGGGCGACAGGATCGACGTCCTCGACTTCGAGACCGGACATGGTCAGCAGATGGGCCAGTTCGTCCGAAGTCATCTTCGGATCGACCATGGTACGGAGCCAGTTTTCGGAAAATTGCATAATCAAGCCTTCAAAGGGTCAAAGCTCACAGCGCGAGCGCACAGGCGCTCCAGCGCCATGAATCAAACGGAACAACGCTTAGTTGAATTGCTTCAGGAACCTTAAATCGCCCTCGTAGAACAGGCGCAGGTCGTTGATGCCATAGCGCAGCATCGTCAAGCGTTCCAGGCCGGAGCCGAAAGCAAAACCGATGAATTTCTCGGGATCGAGGCCGAAGTTCTTCACCACGGTCGGATGCACCTGGCCGGCGCCCGACACTTCCAGCCAGCGGCCTTTCAATGGACCGGAGCCGAAGGCGATGTCGATCTCGGCCGACGGTTCCGTGAACGGGAAGTACGACGGGCGGAAACGCACTTGCAAATCGTCCGTTTCAAAGAACGCCTTGACGAAGTTCAGGTACACGCCCTTCAGATCGGCAAAGCTGATGTCTTCGGCGATCCACAGGCCTTCGACCTGGTGGAACATCGGCGAATGAGTGGCGTCGCTGTCGACGCGGTAGGTGCGGCCCGGCGCGATGACCTTGATCGGCGGCGTATGCGTGCGCGCATAGCGCACCTGCATCGGGCTCGTGTGCGTGCGCAACAGCAAGGGCTTGCCATCGGTGTCGTTGCCATCGATGTAGAAAGTGTCTTGCATGGAACGGGCCGGATGGTTTTCCGGGCTGTTGAGCGCCGTGAAGTTGGTCCAGTCGTTCTCGATTTCGGGGCCGTCGGCCACGTCGAAACCGATCGAGCGGAAGATTTCCTCGACCCGCTCCCACGTGCGCATCACGGGATGGATGCCGCCAGGCATGCGGCCACGGCCTGGCAGGGTCACGTCGATCGCTTCGGCGTTCAGGCGGCCTTGCATCTGCGCATCGGCCAGCGCATCACGGCGCGCCGTCAGCGCGTCCTCGATCTGCACTTTGACGGCGTTGATCAGGGCGCCCTGCGCCTTGCGCGCGTCCGGGTCCAGCTTGCCCAGGCCCTTCATCATTTCAGTAATCTGGCCAGTCTTGCCCAGGTAGCGGGCTTTGGCGTTTTCAAGTGCGGCGGCGTCTGCGGCGGCGATAAAGTCAGCCTGGGCCGAGACGACGAGTTCTTCTAGGGAGTTCATGCGGCATTTCCTGTTTTGGACATCAATTCTGGACTCGATTATCAAAAGTCCAACAATCAAAAACGGAAACGGGGCATAAGGTTCACACCCCTGCCCCGCTCTTTATGACGTCACCCTACGGATGACGTTGTGCAATCACCGATGCTTACGCAGCGATTTTTGCTTTAACTGCGTTGACAATCGCAGCGAATGCTGGCTTGTCCATCACAGCCATATCGGCCAGGACTTTACGGTCCAGTTCGATATTTGCTTTTTTCAAGCCGTTCATGAATACGCTGTACGTTACGCCATGCTCACGGGAAGCGGCGTTGATACGGGCGATCCACAGGCGGCGGAAAACGCGTTTCTTGTTGCGGCGATCGCGGTAAGCGTATTGGCCAGCGCGCATAACTGCTTGCTTGGCAACACGGTATACACGGCTGCGGCGACCACGGTAGCCTTTAGCTTGTACAAGAATCTTTTTATGACGGGCACGAGCTGTAACCCCACGTTTTACTCTAGGCATAGTAACTCCTTATATTGAGTGTGAGATTAAGCAGTCGGCATCATGCGGTAGACGGATTTCACGTCAGACGCAGCGACATTGGTGGTACCGCGCAGAGCGCGTTTCAGCTTGGTGGTTTTCTTGGTCAAGATGTGGCGTTTGAACGCATGACCACATTTGACAGTACCACCTGGACGCACGCGAAAACGTTTTTTCGCAGAGCTTTTGGTCTTCATTTTAGGCATAGCAATCTGTCCTCTTACGGACAGCTCCATTTATAACAGGATTGCAGGTGGCAACACGACGCTGCGCTTAGATGCCTGCTTTCACATGCTGTGCAGCGGATGCGAGTCCGCTACAGTTCGCGCGGCCCGGACATTGCTGTCAGGGCCGCGCAAATTCTGCCTGGAATCTGGTGCCGCACCAAGACTGGCGCAAATCACGTCGACTCACAGTAAAACGCTATTGTAGCTTACTTCTTCTTCTTAGGCGAAAGAACCATGATCATTTGGCGGCCTTCCATCTTCGGGAACTGCTCGACCTGGCCGTACGGCTCCAGATCGGCTTTCAGACGTTCCAGCATGCGGAAGCCAATATCCTGGTGCGCCATCTCACGGCCGCGGAAACGCAAGGTAATCTTGGTTTTATCGCCGTCCTCAAGGAACTTGATGAGATTACGCAACTTGATATTGTAGTCACCATCATCAGTCCCCGGACGGAATTTGACTTCCTTCACGAGGATGATCTTTTGCTTCAATTTGGCTTCGTGAGCTTTCTTTTGCTCCGAATACTTAAATTTGCCGTAGTCCATCAAACGGCACACCGGAGGCTGCGCGGTAGGCGCAATTTCCACCAGATCGACGTTTGCCTCTTCCGCCAGGCGGAAGGCTTCAGCCAAACTTACGATACCGAGTGGCTCGTTATCGACCCCGCTTAAACGCATTTCAGGGGCAGTGATTTCGCCATTGATGCGATGTGACTTGTCAGTAGCTATTGTAATTTCCTTTAAAAATCTTGTAAGACGGTCGTGCAGCGAGTTTCCTCGTCAGGCCTTGGTGTCGACTTCATGTTTGAGTCGCTCAATCAGGGCATCGACGGACATGACGCCCAGATCGACATTGCCCCGCGCCCGCACGGCCACTGTATTCGCATCCCGCTCTTTGTCGCCAATTACTAAGATGTAAGGCAATTTTTGTACGGAATGTTCACGTATTTTATAGGTAATCTTCTCGTTACGCAAATCAGCCTGTACGCGCAGCCCCGCTTTGCGCAGTTTTGTTGTAACTTCCTGTACATAGTCGGCTTGAGCGTCGGAAATATTCAACACCGATACTTGTACCGGCGACAACCACAGCGGCATGGCGCCCGCATAGTGTTCGATCAGGATGCCGATGAAACGTTCCAGCGAACCGACGATCGCGCGATGCAGCATGATCGGCACCTGGCGCGTATTGTCCACTGCCACGTATTCGGCGCCCAGACGGCCCGGCATCGATGGATCGATCTGCACGGTACCCACTTGCCATGCGCGGCCCAGGCTATCCTTCAGGTGGTACTCGATCTTCGGACCGTAGAACGCACCCTCGCCCGGCAATTCCGTCCATTCCACGCCACAGGCGCGCAAGGCCGAACGCAAGGATTCTTCGGCGAAATCCCACGACTCTTCCGTACCGATGCGGTTATCCGGGCGCAAGGCCAGCTTCACATCGATATTCGTAAAGCCGAACGCCGTATACACATCCATCGCCTGCTGGTGGAACGCCGTCACTTCCCCGGCGATCTGCTCTTCCAGGCAGAAGATGTGGCCATCATCCTGCGTAAAGCCGCGCACGCGCATCATGCCGTGCAAGGCGCCCGACGGCTCATTGCGGTGGCACTGGCCGAACTCGCCGTAGCGCAATGGCAGGTCGCGGTAGCTGCGCATGCCATTGTTGAAAATCTGGATATGGCCAGGGCAATTCATCGGCTTCAGCGCATAGGCGCGGTTTTCCGATTCCGTGATGAACATGTTTTCACGATAATTGTCCCAGTGACCGGTTTTTTCCCACAGGCCACGGTCCAGGATTTGCGGCGCCTTGACTTCCTGATAGCCATTGACCTGATACACATTGCGCATGTATTGCTCGACTTGCTGCCAGATCGACCAGCCCTTCGGGTGCCAGAAGATCAGGCCTGGCGCTTCTTCCTGGAAATGGAAGAAATCGAGCTGCTTGCCCAATTTGCGGTGATCGCGCTTTTCCGCCTCTTCCAGGTTGTGCAGGTACAGCTCCTGGTCTTCCTTCTTGGCCCAGGCCGTGCCATAGATACGCTGCAGCATCTCGTTTTTCGAGTCGCCGCGCCAGTAGGCACCGGCCAGCTTCATCAGCTTGAAGACTTTCAGCTTGCCCGTCGATGGCACGTGCGGGCCGCGGCACAAGTCCGTGAACTTGCCTTCGGAATACAGCGACACTTCCTGGTCGGCAGGGATCGAGCCGATCAGCTCCGCCTTGTACGCCTCGCCGATACCCTTGAAGTATTCGATGGCTTCGTCGCGGGCCACAACCTTGCGCGTGACTTGCTCGTCCTTCTTGGCCAGTTCCGCCATTTTCTTTTCGATCGCCGTCAAATCTTCGGGCGTGAACGGACGCTTGTAGGCGAAGTCATAGTAAAAGCCGTTGTCGATCACGGGACCGATGGTCACTTGCGCATCCGGGAACAATTCCTTGACGGCATACGCCAGCAAGTGGGCCGTCGAGTGGCGAATCACTTCCAGGCCATCGGCATCCTTGTCCGTGACAATCGCCAGTTCCGCGTCTTGCTCGATCAGATAGGAAGTATCGACCAGCTTGCCGTCGACCTTGCCGGCCAGGGCAGCCTTGGCCAGGCCGGTACCAATATTGGCCGCAACCTGGGCCACGGTGACCGGGCCGTCAAATTGACGGGCGGAACCATCGGGAAGTCGGATTGTAAGCATATTGATCTCCATATCGGCGCTGGCGCCAGGTAAAACTGCGATGTGATGGGTAAAATAACTGAAAGGAAAACGCAGACGCAAAAAAACGCGGACTAGCCGCGTTTTTCACTTTCCTGAGACAAAGGAAACCCGTTCGACTAGCGTCACTCCCAAAGCCTGGTAGTAGTTCGCGGTGTCATAACCGGTTTTACCTTTCTCTCTAACTGCATTCTGGTGGGCGGTGAGGAATTCGAATCCCCGACCCCTTGGATGTCGACCAAGT